>JAVLCJ010000151.1:0-5553 GCA_031580875.1 Roseovarius sp. | reverse complement strand
CAATCTGCCGGGTGGGCGGCCGGGGGCGGCGGGTTTTTCGGCTTGCCGGCCGTGCGCTTCCGGGGCTTACTCCGCTCCGGAGGAGAAAGGCGGGACATCATGGCGCGATCCGACAACGTGACGGGGGCCTTGCTCATGACGGGGTCGATGGCGGCGTTCACGCTCAACGACACCTTCATGAAGCTGCTGGCCGGGCAGGTTCCGCTGTTCCAGCTGCTGGTCCTGCGCGGGGTTCTGACCACGGCGTGCGTCGGGCTGCTGGCGTGGCGCACGGGCGCGCTCGGGGCGCGGCTGCCGCGGCGGGAATGGGGGATTATCGGCCTGCGCATGGTGGGCGAGGTCGGCGCGGCGTATTTCTTCCTCACGGCGCTGTTCAACATGCCGATCGCCAATGTCACCGCCATCCTGCAGGCGCTGCCGCTGACCGTCACGCTCGCCGCCGCCGTTTTCCTGCGTGAACCCGTGGGCTGGCGCCGGGTGACGGCGATCGTGGTCGGGTTCGTTGGCGTGCTGCTGATCGTGCGGCCGGGGGCCGATGATTTCACCGCCTATTCCTTCTACGTGCTGGCGGCGGTCGGGTTCGTGACGCTGCGCGACCTGTCCACGCGGCGCCTGTCGCGAGACACGCCGAGCATGTTCGTCACCTTCGTCACCTCGGTGTCGGTCATGGCGTTCTTCGGGCTTGCCGGGCTGGGGGCGGACTGGGCGCCGATGGACGCGCGGGCCGTCGGCCTGACCGTGGGCGCGGGGGTGATGGTCGTCGGTGGTTACCTGTTCTCGATCATGGTGATGCGCGTGGGCGAGATCGGCGTCATCGCGCCGTTCCGGTATACCGGGCTGATCTGGGCGCTGGTGCTGGGGCTTGTCGTGTTCGGGGAATGGCCCGACCCGGTGACCCTGCTGGGCGCGGCGATCGTGGTGGGCAGCGGGTTGTTCACACTGTATCGCGAAATCCGACTGGCGCGGAAAACGCGGCTTTCACCCGGTCCTCGTCCACGTTGAAGCGGCGCCGGAACAGGGCGCGCTGGTCATCGTCGATGGCTGACAGCGTGCCGCTGGAGTCACCGGCGGCCGAATCGTTGTCGTCATGCGCGGCGCGCAGGTACATCAGCGGCTTGGGATGGATCAGCGTCGGCATCGTGTGGTGCAGCTTGTGGTGGGCGAAGTTCATCACGGTCTTGCGCACGCCCTGCCGGAACCAGACCGCCAGGCCGCAGGCCCAGAACCCCGTCTGCAGCTGGCGCGCGGCGATGCCCTGCGCGGACAGGCGCACCGCGAAGCCGCCGCTGTATTCCACGGCCATGCTGCGCCAATTGCGCCGCAGGCTCTGCGTGTGGCGCAGGAACCAGCGCAGCCCGCTGACGAAATTCGTGGCAACAGCGTCGTCATCGTCGAGGCGGAACTGCACGGATTCGGGCGCATCCGGCCCCAGCGCCTGCGTGATGGCGGCCTGCATCGCGGGGCGATGACGCATCGGCGGGCTTTCCACGATGCGGATTTGCGGCACGCCCGCCGTCAGGTCGTGCAGGCGGTCGCGATAGCGTTGCGGCAGGCTGTCGCCGATCAGCACGAGGAAGGTGAAATCGGGATCCGTCTGCGCGGCGATGGACGGCAGGGTGAGGCATTCGAAGTGGCGGAAGCGCAGCGCCATCCGCTCCGGCGCGTAAAGGTACGCCTCGCGCGCCTCGATGGTGTCGTGCATGCGCTTGAACCCGCCCACGGCGGGGTAGGAGAAGCGGCATATCCCGATGACGCGCATGTGCATTCCCGACTTGCGTTGCGATGCCCTGATGGTGACAAACGCCCGTGTCGGGAACAAGGCGAAACCGGGGCGCGGGATTGGCCCGCGACGCCTGCGGTGGCCCGGCCGCGCCCCGCGTGGTGACGGCTGTTGACAAGCCCGGCGACTCCCCCTATACGCCGCTGCATCCCGGCAGGGGTTGTCCCCGTGGCCGATATCAGAACTGTAGTGGTCATGATCCGGGCGGTGACGCCCCGATCCTCTGGATGCCCACCGCGTCGTGCCTGAGTCATCGGGTGACGATTGCGGTGTTTGCGTTTTGCGGACGCGTAGGGCGCGACGTTAGGAGAAACCGCACGGGTGATCCGTGCAGACACATGTGTTGAGAACGGGGAAAGAGACCCAATGCCAACGATTCAACAGCTGATCCGCAAGCCGCGGCAGCCGAAAGTGAGAAGCCAGAAGTCCATGCACCTGCAGGGGTGCCCGCAGAAGCGCGGCGTTTGCACGCGTGTCTACACCACGACCCCGAAAAAGCCGAACTCGGCCATGCGGAAGGTCGCCAAGGTGCGCCTGACCAACGGTTTCGAGGTCATCAGCTACATCCCCGGCGAAAAGCACAACCTGCAGGAACACTCGGTGGTGCTGATCCGCGGCGGCCGTGTGAAAGACCTTCCCGGTGTGCGCTATCACATCCTGCGCGGCGTGCTGGACACGCAGGGCGTCAAGGATCGGAAACAGCGCCGCTCCAAATATGGCGCCAAGCGTCCGAAGTAAGAGGATTACGAGATGTCCCGTCGTCACGCCGCTGAAAAACGCGAGATTCTGCCCGACGCCAAGTATGGCGACCGGGTGCTGTCGAAGTTCATGAACAACCTGATGGTGGACGGCAAGAAGTCCGTCGCCGAGAAGATTGTCTACAACGCGCTCGACCGCGTCGAGAACAAGGTCAAGCGCGCACCGGTGGAATTGTTCCACGAGGCGCTCGACAACATCAAGCCCGCCGTCGAGGTGCGGTCGCGCCGGGTCGGTGGTGCCACCTACCAGGTACCCGTCGAGGTGCGCCCCGAACGCCGCGAGGCGCTGGCGATCCGCTGGCTGATCACCGCCAGCCGGGGCCGCAACGAGAACACGATGGAAGAACGCCTCGCCGGCGAACTGCTGGACGCTGTCAACAGCCGTGGTTCGGCCGTGAAGAAGCGCGAGGACACACACAAGATGGCCGAAGCCAACAAGGCCTTCAGCCACTACCGCTGGTAACCCTTCAGAGGCTCTGTACCCATGGCACGCGATTATCCGCTCGAACGCTACCGCAACTTCGGCATCATGGCGCATATCGATGCAGGCAAGACCACCTGCAGCGAGCGCATCCTGTTCTACACCGGCAAGTCCCACAATATCGGCGAGGTGCATGACGGCGCCGCGACGATGGACTGGATGGAGCAGGAGCAGGAGCGCGGCATCACCATCACCAGTGCCGCGACGACCACCTTCTGGCAGCGTCAGGAAGACCCCACCAAGGAAGGCACGTCGGACACCAAGTTCCGGATGAACATCATCGACACGCCCGGCCACGTGGACTTCACCATCGAGGTCGAGCGGTCGCTGGCCGTTCTGGACGGCGCGGTTGCCGTTCTGGACGCCAATGCCGGTGTCGAGCCGCAAACCGAAACCGTCTGGCGGCAGGCCGACCGGTACAAGGTGCCGCGCATCGTCTTCGTCAACAAGATGGACAAGCTCGGGGCGGATTTCTACAACTGCGTCCGGATGATCGAGGAGCGTACCGGCTCCAAGGCCGTGCCGGTCGCCCTGCCGATCGGCGCCGAGCACGAGCTGGAAGGCATCATCGACCTCGTGACCATGGAGGAATGGGTCTGGCGCGGCGAGGATCTGGGATCGACGTGGTATCGCCAGCCGATCCGCGACAGCCTGAAGGACACCGCCGACGAGTGGCGGGCCAAGCTGGTCGAGAACGCCGTCGAAATGGACGACGACGCGATGATGGCATACCTCGACGGCGAGGAGCCCGAGACGCAGCAACTGCGCGATCTGGTCCGCAAGGGGTGCCTGTCGCTCAGCTTCGTGCCGGTGCTGGGCGGCTCCGCGTTCAAGAACAAGGGCGTGCAGCCGCTGCTCAACGCGGTGATCGACTACCTGCCGAGCCCGCTCGACGTGGTCGACTACATGGGCTTCGCCCCCGACGACGAGACCGAGACGCGCACCATCGCCCGCCGGGCCGACGACGAAATGCCGTTCTCGGGCCTCGCGTTCAAGATCATGAACGACCCGTTCGTGGGCAGCCTGACCTTCACCCGCATCTATTCGGGCATCCTGCGCAAGGGTGACACGGTGCTGAACGCCACCAAGGGCAAGCGCGAGCGCATCGGCCGGATGATGATGATGCACTCGAACGACCGGACCGAGATCGAGGAAGCCTTTGCCGGCGACATCATCGCGCTGGCCAGCCTGAAGGACACGACGACGGGCGATACCATCTGCGATCCGAAAGCGCCGGTCGTGCTGGAAACCATGAGCTTCCCCGACCCCGTGATCGAGATCGCGGTCGAGCCCAAGACCAAGGGCGACCAGGAAAAAATGAGCCAGGGCCTGCAGCGCCTCGCCGCCGAGGACCCGTCCTTCCGCGTGGAAACCGATCTCGAGTCGGGCCAGACGATCATGAAGGGCATGGGCGAGCTTCACCTCGACATCCTGGTCGACCGCCTGAAGCGGGAATTCAAGGTGGACGCCAACATCGGTGCGCCGCAGGTCGCCTATCGCGAGACGATCGGCCACGAGATCGAGCATACCTACACCCACAAGAAGCAGTCGGGCGGCTCGGGCCAGTTCGCCGAGGTCAAGATGATCATCTCGCCGACCGAGCCGGGCGAAGGCTACAGCTTCGAGAGCCGCATCGTCGGCGGCTCGGTGCCGAAGGAGTTCATCCCCGGCGTCGAGAAGGGCATCGAGAGCGTCATGGACAGCGGGCCGCTGGCCGGGTTCCCGGTGATCGACTTCAAGGTCGCGCTGATCGACGGCAAGTACCACGACGTGGACTCCAGCGTGATGGCCTTCGAGATCGCGTCGCGGATGTGCATGCGCGAGGGCCTGCGCAAGGCGGGCGCCAAGCTGCTGGAGCCGATGATGAAGGTCGAGGTGATCACGCCCGAGGAATACACCGGCTCGATCATCGGCGATCTGACCAGCCGTCGCGGGCAGGTCAGCGGCCAGGAACCGCGCGGCAACGCCATCGCCATCGACGCCGATGTGCCGCTCGCCAACATGTTCGGCTATATCAACACGCTACGCTCGATGTCGTCGGGCCGCGCCCAGTTCACGATGCAGTTCTCGCATTACGATCCGGTGCCGGCGAACATCAGCGAAGAGATCCAGTCGAAATTCGCATAACCGTCGGTGCGCCCTGAGGGCGCACCCTACACCCCACCGTAGGGTGCGCAGGGTTGCGCACCGCACGACAGAAGAAAGAGGGAGCCGATACAATGGCAAAGGAAAAGTTCGACCGTTCGAAACCGCACGTGAACATTGGCACGGTTGGTCACGTTGACCACGGCAAGACGACGCTGACGGCAGCGATCACGAAGTATTTCGGCGATTTCCAGGCGTTCGAGAAGATTGACTCGGCGCCCGAGGAGAAGGCGCGGGGGATCACGATCTCGACGGCGCATGTCGAGTACGAGACGGAGAACCGGCACTACGCGCACGTGGATTGCCCCGGCCACGCGGACTACGTCAAGAACATGATCACGGGCGCGGCGCAGATGGACGGCGCGATCCTCGTGGTGAACGCGGCGGAC
>JAVLCJ010000150.1:0-5604 GCA_031580875.1 Roseovarius sp. | reverse complement strand
GGTCAAGCATTTTCTCTCACCGGTCCCTGCTTGGCGTGGCGCAGATGTCCGTTTGTTGGTGTTTCCGGCCAAGCGGCGGGGTCATCCGTCGCCTTATGAGGCGTTTTTCAGTGCGTCGGACAGACCTGTCGAGCCGGTTTCGTTCAGTTGGGGTCCGGATTGCGGTCACGCACATGACGGTGGCGCTTGAAGACGGCGAATCGTGGTGTGGGCTCCTAACAATGGCTAGGCTGCCTCAGCGCGACGCCTAGGGGGCTCTGTATCGCGACTTGGATAACGGGTCCTGAACTGTCTGTGCGAGTGCGTTAGCCCAAGATCCCAGAACCAAGGCCCAAGACCCGTGCTCCGCGGCTCGAGAGCTCGGCGCGTGTGGAAGGTGGCCCTTGGTCCTAGGGTCTATGTCGGTGGCCCGTGGTCGGTGGTTCTCTGGTCCTGATGCGCGGACCGGGGGCGCAGCGCCTGTCACAGGTGTGGGCTTGGTTCTCGGGTCGTGGCTCTTGGTCCGTGGGTCTGGGCCAAGGGCCCAAATTTGGCCTGACGTGCCGGATCAGTGTTGCACGGTCCACTAGCAATGCAATCTTCTAGCGTTTGCGCTGAGGCGCCTGCGCGATGAACTGACCGCGGGATGATGATAACAGTCGCGCCGGTCGCGAGGCGAAAGCTCCTCGGAATGCGATATGAACTACGCTGGCACGGCCACTGAGTTCCAGCGCCGCATCAAGACACCTAACGGAAGAGGGGCAGGCCGCAGCCTGCCCCAATGGTGTGGTCTAAACCTTATCGCGGGGAAGACCACGCCGCTTCTTCTGCTATGACAGAACTGGTACGCTAAGTTGACCTCTAATTGCAAGCGACAACAGGTGCAGCATGAAGCGTTTTGCGTTCGACATTGGTTCTGGCTCCCTCGGCTGGGCGGTCTTCGATCTGGATAACTCTGAACGCACGCCCACGGGGCTGGTCGACCTCGGCGTTCGCATTTTCCCCACGGGACGCGACCCGCAGTCCCGCGAGTCCAATGCAATGGGGCGTCGCCAGCCGCGACATCAACGCCGACAAATTGACCGCCGAAAAAAACGTAGGGGTGAACTCAAAAAGAGGCTTCAGGCCTTTGGTCTGATGCCGTTGGCTGACGATGTGGGCGGCCGCGCGGCCTTTTTTTCAATCGACCCCTACTGCGCACGCAAGCGTGTCGCCCAAGACCGAGCGGAGTTGCACGACCTCGGACGCGCCATCTGGCACATGTCCAAGCACCGAGGTTTCAAGAGTAATCGGAAGGCTGATCGTACAAACGAGGATGATGCTGGCAAGATTGCGGATGCCGCAAGGGAGCTTCGCGAAAAACTGGCGGAAGCCGGTGCGCCTACCTACGGATCGTGGCTTGCAGGGCGCCATGCACAAGCCGAGCCAGTCCGAATCAGGCCTGTCGGTGAAGGCGCAAAGACGCGCTATAATTTCTACCCAACCCGCGACATGCTCGAAGCTGAGTTCGAACTTATCTGGCGCTTACAGTCTAAGCATCACCCGTGCCTGACCATTGAGGCCCGTGAGGCGATCCGGGATACACTGTTTTTTCAGCGGCCACTCAAGCCGGTGAAGCCCGGGCGCTGCACTTTCTTTCCAGAAGATGAACGTCTACCGAAATGGCATCCACTGGCGCAGGAGTTTCTGATCCTCCAGCAGCTCAACATGTTGCGGATCATCGGCGACCGCGGGGAGCGTTCATTAGACCTGACTGCGCGTAACCTAATCGCAAAGCATCTTATGTCGGGCAGCAAGCTGACATGGACGAGGCTCAAGTCGCAACTGAGCCTGCCGCGTGACACCAAGATCAACTTGGAGGATGGCGGGCTGAAGGAACTCGCCTACAACACCGTCGCAGCGCGTCTCGCCGTCGGTACGAAGAAGAGCCCTGCACCACTTTCTGATATCTGGCACGATCTCGAAGCGCGGCGTCAGCTGCTATTGCTGAAGATTGTGGATGTAACCGCAAATCCTGACCTTACACGTAGAAGGTTGGAAACTTGGGTTGGGTTGGCTCCCGATGTTGCCGCCAAGGTTGAAAAAATCACGCTCCCGCCCGGCCATCTCATGCTCGGGCTGCGGGCAACGCGTGCGATCGTTGAGGCGATGCGGGAAGATGTTGTCGTCTATAGTGACGCAATAAAGCGTGCGAGCGAGCGGGGTTTATTCGGCGAGGGCGTCTTTGTGCACCATTCCGACCTGCGACCAGAAGGCGATCAGGGACAGCAGCGTTTGCCGCGATATTATGAGCTGCCGGTCCTTCAACGCATGATCGGCACAGGCACCGGAAACCCCGACGATGCACCCGAAGTCAGGTTCGGAAAGATCGGCAATCCCACCGTCCACATCGCCCTCGGCCAGTTTCGGCGGGTCATGAATGCGCTCATTGATCGCTACGGCAAACCAGATCAGGTGGTGATCGAGACCACACGCGACATGGCGAAATCCGCACGTGAGCTGAATGAGATCGACGCGGAGATCAAGAAGAATACCAAGCGAAACGACGCGTGGCGCGAGGAACTGGAGGAAAACGGCATTCTCGGGCCGGGAGCGCGAGCGGGGGACCGGCTTATGCGGATGCGTCTCTGGGAGGAACTGGGCAGAACGCCCGTCGACCGTTTATGCCCCTATTCGGGTGAGCCGATCAGCCTCACCCAGCTCCATTCCGACGCGGTTGAGATCGACCACATTCTTCCCTTCGAGGACACATTCGACGACAGCCCGACCAACAAGACTGTCTGCTTCCGTGCCGAAAACCGGATCAAGGGCAAGCGCGCGCCCGGTGACGCTTGGTCAGGGGAAGACCTCGAAGCCATCATCGAACGTGTGAAAAGGGCGCCGGGAATGGCGAGGAAATTGTGGCGTTTTCTGCCCGGAGCGCTTGAGAAGTGGCAGGAGCAGAAAGGCTTTGAGGACCGGCAACTGCACGCGACCGGATATCTGGCAAAGGTAGCACGCGCCTATTCCGAGGCGCTATTTCCGAAGGATGGAACCTCGAACATCTGGATGCCTACGGGACGGATGACTGCGATGCTGCGCAAGCGGTGGGGGCTTTACCTGCCCGACCACAACGCTAAAACTCGCGACGATCACCGCCATCACGCCCTCGATGCCGCTGTGGTAGGCGTGATCGATCGGCCCGCTATAAAGCTCTTGCAAACACATGCGCACCGGATCGGCGCTGCAGAATTGGACCGTCTTCTTCCGAATCCACCCGAACCCTACACCGGATATCGCGATCAAGTTCTGAAGAAAGTCGCGACCATCAATGTTAGCCACCGCCCAGACCATGCAATTAGCGGCAAGCTGCACGAGGACACCGCATACGGTCTGGTGCAGGACCTGCCGGAGAACAAGGCGGCAAGGACCATCGGCAACCTTGTCGTACGCAAACCAACAACAAAGCTGAGGGCGAAAGAAATCGGTCAGGTCCGCGATCAAAAGTTGCGCGAGGAACTGCGGGGCGCAACAGAAGGCGTGCGTGGTGATAAACAGAAATTGGCTGAAGCGCTGAAGTCGTGGAGCGAGCGCACCGGCCATCTGCGCCTCAGGATCCTCAAGCCAGAAGCTGCGGCCACACCAGTTCATGATTCGGAAGGCCGCACCTACAAATTTTTGGTCCCCGGTGAAATCGCCTACCTTGACATTCTGGAAAGCCCTGAGGGGCGATGGTTCCATCATGCAACCGACATCTGGGCCGCGCAGGACGCCGGGACAGGCGGCTGGCGAGAGGCGCATCCTGAGGCCACGTTTGTCATGCGGCTATTCAAGAACGATACGGTGCAGGTCTTCCAGCTTGATGATGAGGGCAATCCGATCAAGGGCTCTAACACCGTAAAGCGGGTTGTCCGGTTGGAGCCAAGCGCCAATAGAGTTCGCCTCGCGTCGTGCCGCGACGCTGGGAACCTTGATCAGCGCCACAAGGATGAGGACGACCCATTTCGTTGGGACCTTGCAGGTATCAGCAAGCTTAAAGCCCGCCGTGCGCGACGGGTGCGCATTGATGAATTGGGGCGGGTAAGGATCGTGCCGCATGGGGTGATCTGACGAACAGGGCAGCCTGTCGGGCTCCACTAGAAGGAGGTCCGTCATGGTTGGACGAATTTTGGAACTGAGCCGCACGGGGCTTGCCGTGCACAAGCGCCGCGGGTTTCTCGCGGTAGAAGAAGGCGGAAAAGAAGCGGGGCGGATCGGCCTTGATGACATAGAGGTCGTGCTTGCCGCTAGCCCCGGGGTGGTGTGGTCAAACACCGCTCTATCCGAACTTGCAGCGCGGCAAGTGCCGGTGATGGTTCTGGGGCACGCCTTTACGCCGGTGGCAGTTGTTCTTCCCTTGAACGGTCATCACGCCCAAGCTGAGAGGTTTCGCGCTCAGGTCGATGCGACATTGCCCATACGTAAACAGGCTTGGGCTTCGTTGGTCCGCCACAAGATCGCCGCTCAGGCTGAGGCGCTAGACAGGGTCGGCCAACCCTCAAAACGCTTGCAAAGGCTTTTGACTTCGGTGCGCTCGGGCGACCCGGACAATCGCGAGGCACAGGCGGCACAGACCTATTGGCCCCTCCTGATGGGACGAGATTTCAGGCGCGACCGTGGAGCGGATGGCGCCAACGCGATGCTCAACTACGGATATGCCGTGCTCCGCGCTGCAACCGCCCGCGCCATCGTCTCCGCCGGCCTGCACCCATCGTTGTCGGTGCATCACCGCTCCGGCGGCGATGCGCTAGTGCTGGCCGATGATCTCATGGAGCCGTTCCGCCCGACGGTGGACCTGATCGTCCACCGCCTCAGGGCAGAGGGACGCGCTTCTGTGGAGGATGCTCGCGAGGAGCTTGTCGCGTGCCTCTCGGTCGATTTCCCGACCCGACACGGGACCACGCCACTTTCTCAGGTTCTTGTCCGCCTCGCGCAAAGTCTCGCCCGGTCCTTCCTCGACCGCAAGCTGAAGCTAGAATTCCCATCCCGGCCGCTGCCGGACGAATTGGGCGAGACCGAGCATGCCTGAACGATACAAACAACTGTCAGGATATCAGGTTATGTGGGTTTGGGTTCTATTCGATCTTCCGGTCGGCACGAAGACCGAACGCAAGCGCGCCACGCAGTTTCGAAATGACCTCCTCGATCTAGGCTTCGAGATGGTGCAGTTCTCGGTGTATCTTCGCCATGCGTGGAGTCGCGAGAAGGCGGAATCCTTCGCGCAACAGGTCGGGGGCTGCGTTCCGGAGGCGGGGCATGTGCAGGTGCTCTTCTTTACAGACAGGCAATATGCGCAAAGCCAAGTCTTTCGTGGGCGGACCAGACCGGCGAAACCCGACAAAAAACCGCGCCAACTAGTCCTGTTTTGATGGCTCTGTGCTCGATTCCCGGCAGCGGTAAACAAGAAAAAAGCCCCGCGCAACAAGAGGTTGCGCGGGGTGTATCATAGCAGAAAAAGCGGCGTGGCCAAACCCGGACAGCCTTACATTCGCATTGCCCAGCAGCACAATCATAGCAGAAAAAGCCGCGTGGCCAAACCCGGACCTCGTGGAAGGCGCGGCGATTGTAATGCAGATCATAGCAGAAAAAGCGGCGTGGCCAAACCCG
>JAVLCJ010000014.1:0-44593 GCA_031580875.1 Roseovarius sp. | reverse complement strand
ATCACGCCGTGCAGCAGCAGCACATGCGGGCGCCGCTTGTTGTCGACGATCCAGCGCGTCTGGAGCACGAAATCGGCCAGCGCATGCGCGAAAAGCAGGGCGATGAAGGTTTCTGTCATGCCAGGGCCCCGCAGGCGTTCATGCTTTCCTTGTAACGGGGAAACCGGATCAACTTGTCAGCCCTCCGCCTCGATCAGGCGCAGGGCGTCGTCGATTGCCGGGAACCCGGCCGCCCAGAGGGCCTGATTGACGGCCTGCCGCGTGATGCCCAGCGTCCCGGCAATATCCGACCGCGGGCCGGCGCCGGGGGGCAGGGCGGCGTGCATGGCCCGGGCCTGTGCGACGGTCCAGCCCTGGCTGATGTGATCGGCAAGGCGCGTGGCCGCGCCCAGCGCCCCGCCGGTATCATGCGCCAGTTCGACATGTCCGGTGATGGTCTCCAGCAGCCGCCCCGAGGCCGTGAAGGCGGGGCCGTGTGCGCTGTTGGTGTCCCCGTCGGCGGGCAGGGCCCCGGCACCGGCCGCGATGGCGATCCGCGTGGCAAGCGTCTTTCCCTCGCGGCGCAGGGCGGCCCGCATGTAGAGCGCCGCCCGCAGACCGAGCACGGGCGACCCGATCGCGCATTGCCAGCTGTCACCGCCGCGGCGGCCGAACCCCGTCACGGGTTCGTCCTGCCAGCCCGCGATGTCGCGCGCGGCCGTGTCGATGGCCGCGATCGCCGCGTCCAATTCGGACGCGGACAACGTGCCGGAGCCGACGATATCACCTGTGAGGACCGCGAAGCGCACCGGCTCATCCTTTCCCGGTTGCCGATGCAAGCAAGCATAACCGGCTTCTTTTTCCGAAAGCAATCTTTTTCGCTTGCTCTTACATGAAGCCGAGTTCCAGCCGCGCCTCGTCGCTCATCATGTCCATGCCCCAGGGCGGTTCCCAGACAAGCTCGACATCCACCTGCTTGACCCCGGCCAGCGGCTCGATCGCCTCGGCCACCCAGCCCGGCATCTCGCCGGCCACGGGGCACCCGGGGGCGGTCAGCGTCATGATCACCTTGACGGCGCTCTCGGCGTCGATGTCGATGGTGTAGATCAGGCCCAGATCGTAGATATTGACCGGGATTTCCGGGTCGTAGACGGAGCGGCATGCCTCCACGACCTGCTCATAGAGAGGGTGATCAGTACTCGACGGCGCGATGAGCGGCGCCCCTTCAAGCGGTTCCGGACTCTGGGCCATGAACATATCCTGCTATCTTTTCCGACCAAACATATAAGATTTATTGCGCCGCCCGTCCAGAGCCGTGCGCGCTCACTTCTTGGCGGAAGCGGCTTTCTTGCGTCGCCGCACGGGCGCGGGCCGCACGCGGCTTTCGATCTGGTCGTAAAGCTGGCCGGCGATGTTCTTGCCGGTGGATTTCTCGATCCCCTCGAAACCGGGGGAGGAATTGACCTCCAGCACCTTGGGGCCGGCCTCGGAGCGGAGCAGGTCCACCCCGGCCATGTTCAGGTCGAAGGCCCGCGCCGCGCGGATCGCCGTGTCGCGTTCCTGACGGGTGATGCGCACCGATTTCGCGCTGCCGCCCCGGTGCAGGTTCGACCGGAAATCGCCATCGGCGCCGGTGCGTTTCATCGACGCCACGACCTTGCCGCCGATCACGAGGCAGCGGATATCCTCGCCCGCGGCTTCCTTGACGAAGTCCTGCACGAGGAAATTGGCCTTGAGCCCGCGGAAGGCGTCGATGACCGACTCGGCGGCCTTCTTAGTTTCGGCCAGCACAACGCCCTTGCCCTGCGTGGATTCCAGCAGCTTGACGATCAGCGGCGCCGTGCCGACCAGCCCGATCAGGTTGGCCGTGTCCTTGGGCGAGGCGGCGAAGGCGGTGTTGGGCATCCCCACCTGTGCCCGGGCCATGAGTTGATGGGCATAGAGCTTGTCCCGGCTCGAACTGATCCCGTGGGAGGGGTTGACGCAATAGGTGCCAATCGTCTCGAACTGCCGGATGATGGCGGTGCCGTAGGGCGTGATCGACGCGCCGATGCGCGGGATCACCGCGTCGAAGCGCGGCAGGCGCTTGCCGTCGTAATGCACCTCGGGCGACATCGAGTTGATCGCCATGTAGCAGCGCGTGGTGCTGATCACCTCGACGGTGTGGCCGCGTTTCTCGCCCTCCTCGACCAGCCGCCGGGTCGAGTAGTTGTCCTCGCGGCTCAGCACGGCGATGCGCAGTGCGCGCTTGGGCTGCGCCTGCCGCATCTTCGAGGTGTGGTAGACGTCATAGCTGAGTTCCGGCTGCAGGAACCTGTCCGTCGCCACGATGCTGATATGGTCCTTCAGCGCCTGCCGGCCCAGCAGCATCCGGCTGGTCATGGTCGAGCGATTGGTCAGCGTCAGCTCGATGGGCCAGCTGTCCCCGTTCACCGCGAGGGTGCTCTGGATCACGTAGCGCAGTTCCTTCTCGCCGTTCGACGAGGCGACCTCGCGGCGGTCGACGATCTCGGCCGAGCAGGGAATGATCAGGTCGTCGCGCCCGGGAATGGGATGAACGGTGAACCGCACCTTGGGTTTCGAGGACGGGCCGAAAGTCTCGATGTCGAAGGCGTGCAGCGCCGAGGTGCGCGCGCCGGTATCCACCTTGGCGCGCAACGCCGGAACGCCGAGATCCGGCAGGCTGATCCATTCCTCCCACCCGAATTGCAGGGTCTGCGGTGCCTCGGGCGTGTCGGTCATGGGCTGTCACTCCTTGTCAGCGTGCCGGAATTGTCCGATAGGGGGCGTACCGATCACATGGACTACGGATGACAGCATTATTCGGCTTCGAACTCAAGGCCGCTTGCGGCGCGGCGCGCGCGGGCGCGATCACCACGCCGCGCGGCACGATCCGCACCCCGGCCTTCATGCCGGTGGGCACGGCCGGCACGGTCAAGGCGATGCTGCCCGAAAACGTGCGCGCCACCGGCGCCGACATCCTGCTGGGCAACACCTATCACCTGATGCTGCGGCCCACGGCCGAGCGGATCGCCCGGCTGGGCGGGCTGCACGCCTTCATGAACTGGGACAGGCCGATCCTGACCGATTCAGGCGGGTTCCAGGTGATGAGCCTCGCCGGGCTGCGCAAGCTGACCGAGCAGGGCGTGACCTTCAAGAGCCACATCGACGGCTCCCGGCACGAACTGACGCCGGAACGGTCGATGGACATCCAGCGCCTGCTGGGCAGCGATATCGTGATGTGCTTCGACGAATGCCCGTCGCTGCCCGCGACCGACGCCGAGGTCGCCCGCGCCACGCGCCTGTCGATGCGGTGGGCCGAACGGTCCAGGGCGGCCTTCGGCGAGCGTCCGGGGCACGCGCTGTTCGGGATCATGCAGGGCGGCGTTACCCGCGAGCTGCGCGAGGAAAGCGCCGCCGCGCTCACCCGGATCGGCTTCGACGGCTACGCGGTGGGCGGGCTGGCCGTGGGCGAGGGACAGGCGGCGATGTTCGGCGTGCTCGACTACGCGCCGGCGCTGCTGCCCGAGGACAAGCCGCGCTATCTGATGGGGGTGGGCAAGCCCGACGACATCGTGGGCGCGGTCAAGCGCGGCATCGACATGATGGATTGCGTGCTGCCGTCGCGCTCGGGTCGGACGGGGCAGGTGTTCACGCGCCACGGGCAGCTCAACATCAAGAACGCCCGCCACGCCGACGATCCGCGCCCGCTGGACGATCAATGCACCTGCCCGGCCTGCCGGGGCTACAGCCGGGCCTACCTGCACCACGTCTTCCGCAGCCACGAGATCATCTCGTCGATGCTGCTGACATGGCACAACCTGCACTACTACCAGCAGATCATGGACGAGATGCGCGCGGCCATCACCGAGGGACGCTTTGCCGCATGGGAGGCCGCGTTTCATGCCGGGCGCGCGCAGGGCGACATTCCGGCGCTCTGATCGGGACGGCGGCGGTCGCGGCGGAACGGCGCGCAATTGGATCAAACCCGGCCGATTCGCCGCTTGCGGGGGGTGTCGGGGACGGGCATGGTGCGAGAAACGTGGTTGAAAGAGGGGGGCCGACGCCCCAATTAACAGACCAGTAACGGAGAAGGCCGGAGCTGCCTGTGCTGGGGCCGGCGCCTTCTTGCCAAGAACAAGGATATGAGCATGCAAGAGCCTCTCAACGCCTCTTACCCCGTACTGCCGCTGCGCGACATCGTGGTCTTTCCGCACATGATCGTGCCGCTGTTCGTGGGCCGGGACAAATCGGTCCGCGCGCTTGAAGAGGTCATGCAGGACGACAAGCACATCCTGCTGTCCAGCCAGATCGACGCCAGCGTCGACGACCCGGACTCCGACGGTATCTACAAGGCCGGCGTGCTGGCCAACGTGCTGCAACTGCTCAAGCTGCCCGACGGCACCGTCAAGGTGCTTGTCGAGGGCGTGGCGCGGGTGCGCATCACGGAATACCTCGAGAATCCCGACTTCTTCGAGGCCAGCGCGGAGTACCTGACCGAGATGCCCGGCGACACCGCCGCGATCGAGGCGCTGCTACGCACCGTCGGCGACGAGTTCGAACGCTACGCCAAGATCAAGAAGAACATCCCCGAGGAAGCCCTGACGGCCGTGTCGGAAACCGAGGAACCGGCGAAGCTGGCCGACCTTGTCGCCGGCCATCTGGGCATCGAGGTGGAACAGAAGCAGGAACTGCTGGAGACGCTCAGCATCAGCGAGCGGCTGGAAAAGGTCTATGGCCTGATGCAGGGCGAGATGAGCGTTCTGCAGGTCGAGAAGAAAATCAAGACCCGCGTGAAGTCGCAGATGGAGAAGACCCAGCGCGAGTATTACCTCAACGAACAGATGAAGGCCATCCAGAAGGAGCTGGGCGACGGCGAGGAAGGCGAAGGCGAACTGGCCGAGCTGGAAGAGAAGATCGCCAACACCAAGCTGTCGAAGGAGGCGCGTGAAAAGGCCGAGGCGGAGTTCAAGAAACTCAAGAACATGTCGCCCATGTCGGCCGAGGCCACCGTCGTGCGCAATTACCTCGACTGGATGCTCAGCATCCCGTGGGGCAAGAAATCGCGCGTGAAAAAGGATCTCGGCCGCGCCGAGAAGATCCTCGACGCCGATCACTACGGCATGGAAAAGGTCAAGGAACGCATCGTCGAGTACCTCGCGGTGCAGCAGCGCTCGAAGAAGCTCAAGGGGCCCATCCTGTGCCTCGTGGGGCCGCCGGGCGTGGGCAAGACCAGCCTCGGGGAATCCGTCGCGCGCTCGACCGGGCGGGAATTCATCCGCATCAGCCTTGGCGGCGTGCGTGACGAATCCGAGATCCGCGGCCACCGCCGGACCTATATCGGCTCGATGCCCGGCAAGATCATCCAGGGGCTTAAAAAGGCCAAGACCACGAACCCGCTCATCCTGCTCGACGAGATCGACAAGATGGGGCAGGATTTCCGCGGTGACCCGGCCTCGGCCATGCTCGAAGTGCTCGACCCCGAGCAGAACAGCACCTTCGTGGACCACTACCTCGAAGTCGAATACGACCTCAGCAACGTAATGTTCCTGACCACGGCGAACTCCTACACCATGCCGGAGCCGCTGCTGGACCGGATGGAGATCATCCCGCTGGCCGGGTATACCGAGGACGAGAAGCGCGAGATCGCCAAGCAGCACCTGTTGCCCAAGCAGGTCAAGAACCACGGCCTGAAGAAGGGCGAATTCGAGATCACCGACGACGCGCTGACCGCGATCATCCGCACCTACACCCGCGAGGCCGGGGTGCGGAACCTTGAACGCGAGCTGGCCAAGGTCGCGCGCAAGGCGGTCACCCAAATCATCAAGGGCGAGGAAAAGGCCATCAAGGTGACGCCCGACAACCTGTCCGACTACCTCGGCGTCAAGAAGCACAAGTACGGGCTGGCCGAGGAAAAGGACCAGGTGGGCGTCGTGACGGGGCTGGCCTACACCTCCGTCGGCGGGGAGCTTCTGAACATCGAGGCGTTGCGCCTGCCCGGCAAGGGCCGGATGAAGACGACCGGCAAGCTGGGTGACGTGATGAAGGAGTCGATCGACGCGGCCTCGTCCTACGTGCGCTCCGTGGCGCCCGAGATCGGCATCAGGCCGCCGCGCTTCGAGAACTGGGACATCCACGTGCACGTGCCCGAAGGCGCCACGCCCAAGGACGGCCCCTCGGCCGGCCTTGCGATGGTGACGTCCATCGTCTCGGTTCTCACCGGGATCCCGGTCCGCAAGGACATCGCCATGACCGGCGAGGTCACGCTGCGCGGCAACGCCCTGCCAATCGGCGGGCTCAAGGAAAAGCTCCTCGCGGCGCTGCGCGGCGGTATCAAGACCGTGCTGATCCCGCGCGAGAACGAAAAGGACCTTGCCGAGATCCCCGACAACGTGAAGGAAGGGCTGGAAATCATCCCGGTCGATCACGTCCGCGACGTGCTCAAGCTGGCCTTGCTGGAAACGCCGGAGCCGGTGGAATGGGACGAGGCCGCCGAGGAGGCGGCGACGGCCGAGGCCGCGCTCAAGCACGAGGCGAAAGGGACCGGGGCCACGGCGCACTGATCCGGTGACACCTGAACACGAATGATGAAAGGGCGCCCGGACGGGCGCCCTTTTGCATGTCGGCTTCTCATGTCGGGCCACGTCATTGCCCGAATGCCCCGGTCGACGTCCGGTGACGAAAAACCGCCCGGCAGTGTCGCGCGTTCAGAACGCGTTGCCAGCCGTCATGGCGGCCATCGCGGCCCAGATCGCGACGATCAGGGCGTCTGTCTTGCCGGAATCCTCGGCGGCTGCCTCCGCGACAACCTCGGGCGCGACGACGGGTTCGGGCGTCACGACCGGGTCGGACAGGTTACCGGCGAATGCCGGCGGTACAATAAGGGCGGTGGCCAGGATCGTGGCTGCGAGCGCGTTTTTCACTTTTTCCCCCACGGTTGCGTGATTGCGGTTCCTTACCGATCTCGCCGGGGCGGCGTCAACTGAAGGCTGGCCGGAAAACGGCGAATACGCTATGGTGTCACCGATAATCAACGCAAAGAGGCAAGACATGAGCACGCGAAACGCCGACAAGAGCACGGCGAAGAGCCCGGCACCATCCGCGGCCGAGCAAGATGCGGCCGCAAGGCCCACGCGCCCCGTGGGCAAGCCGACCGTCGTGGCGGAATCCATGCCCGTGGTCTCCGAACCGGCCCTGAAGAAACAGGAACTTCTGGCACAGGTCGTCGAACAATCGGGCATCAAGAAAAAATACGCCAAGCCGGTGGTCGAGGCGATGCTCGACGTGCTGGGCGAGTCGCTTGAGCAGGGGCGCGAACTCAACCTTCAGCCCTTCGGCAAGCTCAAGCACAACCGCACGAAGGAAACCGCCAACGCCCGGATCCACGTCACGAAGATACGGCAGAACAAATCCGCCGCGCCGGCGCAGAACAGGGTGAAAGATACGGTTGCAGACGCCGCTGAGTAACGCTAAACACCGGCGCATCGGGTGATTAGCTCAGTGGTAGAGCGCTTCGTTCACATCGAAGATGTCAGAAGTTCGAATCTTCTATCACCCACCATCGAATTCCGGCGCGCCCCTGCTTCAGGTGGCGCGCCTTTTCATCCGGGGCACCGGCAATGCGTGATTGGCCCGAGGCCTATATCCTGCGCCATGGTCAGACGGTGTGGAACGTCGCGCAACGCCTGCAGGGCGGCCGCGACAGCCCGCTCACCGATCTCGGGCGCGATCAGGCGTTGCGGCAACGCGCGATCCTGCAAAAAGTCGATCTGACCGGGTTCCGGGCGCACAGCAGCCCGCAGGGCCGTGCCTTCGTCACGGCAGCACTGGCGCTTGACGGGCTGATCGGCCGGATCCGCACCGATGACAGGCTGCGCGAGATCGGCGTCGGTGATTTCGAGGCCCGGCTGCGGCAGGACCTGCCGGGCGGGCAGGCCGCGGACGCCTCGGAGGAAAGCGCGCTGCACCTCTACGACATGGCCCCGGGGGGCGAGGGGTTCGCCGCCCTGCGCGCCCGGTGCGAGTCGTTCCTGCAGGACCGGTCGGCGCCGATGTTGGTGGTCACGCACGGCATGACGTCGCGGATGCTCCGGCTGGTACTGACCGGGCAGGACGAGTCCGCCCTCGACTCGATCGGTGGCGGGCAGGGGGTCGTCTATCATGTCAGGCGGGGCCGGCAGCATGTGCTGACAGCATGATGCCCGGCGGGGCGCAAAGCCTCTTGAAAGCCGGCGCGGCCTTGGCTAAGACGCGCGGCACCGGGTGATTAGCTCAGTTGGTAGAGCGCTTCGTTTACACCGAAGATGTCGGGAGTTCGAGTCTCTCATCACCCACCATGCGCAGATTTGCAAACCCGGTATCGCCATGCTTACCGCCCGCCCCTCGGGTCAGGCACGGCGCACGCCGGGATGTCTTGGCGGGTAGGGCGCGGGGCAGGCTGCATGCGAACCGCCATTGCGCGGCGAGGGGTTCCGGAGCTTGGTGGTCTGTCCCTCTAGGGGGTGAGGGACTCGAACCCCCAGCCAAAGCGTTATGAGCGCTCTGCTCTGACCAATTGAGCTAACCCCCCAGAACGCCGCCTCTCTAGCGCATCATTTGGGCGACGCCAATAGGATGTATCCCCGCCGCGTCACTTTTTGCGGTGCCGGGATGCCGGGATGTCACCCTTTCCAGATCCAGCCGCCGCCAAGGATGCGGGTGCTCCCGGTTTCGTAGAAGACGCAGGCCTGACCGGGGCTCACGCCCTCCTCCGGGGTCAGCAGTTCCACCTCCGCCCTGTCCGGCCCGGCCGGGCGGATGATCGCCTCGCGCGGCGGACGGGTGGAGCGGACCTTGACCGAGACGTGCCATTCGCTCTCCGAGTCGAACGGCACGTCACCCAGCCAGTTGATCTCCCGCACCGGCACGACGCGCGTGGCAAGCATCTCCTTCGACCCGACGATCACGCGGCGGGTCTCGACATCCAGCTTGACGACATAGAGCGGGTCGCTCAGCCCGCCGATGCCGAGGCCCCGGCGCTGCCCGATGGTGTAATGGATCACGCCGTCATGCGTGCCCAGAACGCGGCCGTCGGTATCGACGATATCGCCGGGCTCCGCCGCGCCGGGGCGCAGTTTCTCGATGACGCTGGCATAATCGCCGTTCGGCACGAAGCAGATGTCCTGGCTGTCGGGCTTGTCGGCCACGACCAGCCCGTATTTCGCGGCCAGTTCGCGCGTCGCGTCCTTCGATGGCAGGTGCCCCAGCGGAAAGCGCAGGAAATCCAGCTGCTCCGGCGTGGTCGAGAACAGGAAATACGACTGGTCGCGGTTGGCGTCCTCGGCGCGGTGCAGCTCGGGGCCCGCCGCGCCCATCTTGCGCCGGATGTAATGGCCGGTGGCCATGCAGTCGGCCTCCAGGTCCCTGGCCGTTTCCAGCAGGTCCTTGAACTTCACCCGCTCGTTGCAGCGGATGCACGGCACGGGCGTGGCGCCGGCAAGGTAGCTGTCGGCGAATTCGTCGATCACCGCGTCGCGGAAGATGTTCTCGTAATCCAGAACGTAGTGCGGGAATCCCATCTCCTCGGCCACGCGGCGGGCGTCGTGAATGTCGAGCCCCGCGCAGCACGCGCCCTTCTTGGCCAGCGCCGCGCCGTGGTCGTAAAGCTGAAGCGTCACCCCCACGACATCATAGCCTTCCTCGGCCAGCTTGGCAGCCACGACCGAGCTGTCGACACCCCCGGACATCGCGACAACGACGCGCGTCTGCGCGGGCGATTTCGCGAATCCGAGTGAATTGAGCTGGGTATCAAGCGCCATGCGTGCCTCCGGGTCAGTCCTGCGGAATATAGGAAAATCGTAGATACTCTCAAGACCGGGTTTCACCGCGCGTTAAAGGCCCGGCGCGAGTCTGACCTCCCAGCCTGAGAGGACCGTGTCGATGTATCTCAAGAAAGCCGAGGGGCCAAGGGCCGTCACCCTGCCGGACGGCTCCGTCATGACCCGGGCCGACCTGCCGCCACGCGACACGCGCCGGTGGGTCGCCTCGCGCAAGATGGCCGTGGTGCGTGGCGTGCTGTCCGGGCTCATCACCCGGGACGAGGCGCTGCGCCGCTATGACCTGAGCGACGAGGAATTCAGCGACTGGGTGAACGCGGCCTGCCGGCACGGCGAGGCCGCGCTCAAGGCGACCACGCTCAAGAATTATAGACAACCCTGAGTAGATTTCGCATACTGCCTCCTGACGGTAACCGGTAGTTAACCAATTTTGCCCAGTGTTATCTCAACCGAACGGACATTAGCGGAGATATCAAGATGCGCGTTCTTCTGGTGGAAGATGATCCGACGACCTCGAAAAGCATCGAATTGATGCTGACCCATGCCAATCTCAACGTCTACACCACCGACCTCGGGGAAGAAGGCGTCGATCTCGCCAAGCTTTACGATTACGACCTGATCCTCCTCGACCTCGGCCTGCCCGACATGAACGGGCACGACGTTTTGCGCCAGTTGCGGCTGGCGCGCATCGAAACCCCCATCCTCATCCTGTCGGGCGAGGATGATACCGAGAACAAGATCAGGGGCTTCGGTTTCGGCGCGGATGACTACCTGACCAAGCCGTTTCACCGCGAAGAACTGGTCGCGCGCATCCATGCCATCATCCGCCGCTCCAAGGGGCATTCCCAATCGGTGATCCGCACCGGCCGGATCGCCGTCAACCTCGACGCCAAGACCGTCGATGTCGCCGGCACGCCGGTGCACCTGACCGGCAAGGAATACCAGATGCTGGAACTGCTGAGCCTGCGCAAGGGGACCACGCTCACCAAGGAGATGTTCCTGAACCATCTTTACGGCGGCATGGATGAACCCGAACTCAAGATCATCGACGTGTTCATCTGCAAGCTGCGCAAGAAACTGTCCGAGGCCACCGGCGGCGACAGCCATATCGAGACGGTCTGGGGACGGGGCTACGTGCTGCGCGACCCGGAGCCGCGGACGCTCGACGATGACCGGCTGGCCATCGGCGCCTGAGGGCCGCGAACGCGCCCGGCCCCTCTGGACCTCGCGCCTGCGCCGCCCTATCACTTCGGGCGACACCGAAGCGGGCCGGGCAGCCAGGGGAGGCGGGCGTGACACGGGACAACAATGTATCGCAGCTCGACGAGGATGAAGCCCGCGCCGAGCTCGCGCGCCTCGCGCGGGAGATCGCGCGCGCCGACACCGCCTACCACGCCCATGACGCGCCCGAGATCAGCGATGCGGCTTATGACGCGCTCAAGGCGCGCAACAAGGCGATCGAGGCGCGCTTTCCGCATCTCAAGCGCGCCGACAGCCCCTCCGACCAGGTCGGCGCCGCCCCGGCCGAAGGGTTCGCCAAGGTCACTCACGCGGTGCGCATGCTCTCGCTCGGCAACGCGTTCGAAGATGCCGACATAGCCGATTTCGACGACCGGATCCGGCGGTACCTTGGGCTGGATGCGCAGGCCCCGCTGGCCTACACGGCGGAACCCAAGATCGACGGGCTGAGCCTGTCGCTGCGGTACGAGGCGGGTCGGCTGATGCAGGCGGCAACACGCGGCGACGGCGCCGTTGGCGAGAACGTGACCGCCAATGCCCGCACCATCGACGACATTCCCGAAACCCTGCACTGCACGCCCGACGTTCTGGAAATCCGCGGCGAGGTCTACATGAGCCACGCCGATTTCGAGGCGCTGAACGAACGGCAGGCCGGGACGGGCGACAAGCAGTTCGCCAACCTCCGCAACGCTGCCGCCGGCTCGCTGCGCCAGCTCGATCCGCGCATCACCGCCGCGCGGCCGCTGCGCTTTTTCGCCTATGGCTGGGGCGAGATCGCGGCACCGCTGGCCGACACGCAGATGGGCGCCATCGACAGGCTGCGCGAGCTGGGGTTTTCCATCAACGAGCTGACGGCGCTCTGCGACGGCCCGGCCGAGATGCTGGCCCAGTACGCGCGCATCGAGCAGCTGCGCAGCGAGCTCGACTACGACATCGACGGCGTGGTCTACAAGGTCAACGACCTGTCCCTGCAGCAACGCCTCGGCTTCCGGTCCACCACCCCCCGCTGGGCCATCGCGCACAAGTTTCCCGCCGAACTGGCCTGGACCCGGCTGGACTCCATCGACATCCAGGTCGGCCGGACCGGCGCGCTCAGCCCGGTGGCGCGGCTGCATCCCGTCACCGTTGGCGGTGTCGTCGTGTCCAACGCGACGCTGCACAACGAGGATTACATCGCCGGCCGTGACGCCACCGGCGCGCCCATCCGCGAAGGCCGGGATATCCGTGTCGGCGATTGGGTGCAGGTCTACCGCGCGGGCGACGTGATCCCCAAGATCGCGGATGTCGACCTGTCCAGACGCCCCGACGACGCCGAGCCCTATCAGTTTCCCCGAACCTGCCCCGAATGCGGTTCCGACGCCATCCGCGAGGACGGCGATGCCGTCCGCCGCTGTACCGGCGGGCTGATCTGCCCGGCACAGGCGGTGGAGAAGCTCAAGCATTTCGTGTCCCGCGCCGCCTTCGACATCGAGGGGCTTGGCGCGAAACAGGTCGAGGCGTTCCACCGCGATGGCTGGATCGCCGAACCGGCGGATATCTTCACGCTCAAGGAACGCTACGGCCCGGGCTGCCTGACACAGCTGAAAAACCGCGAGGGCTGGGGCGAAAAAAGCGCGAACAACCTGTTTGACGCCATTGACGAAAAACGGAAAATCCCGTTCGAGCGGCTTCTGTTCGCGCTCGGGATCCGGCATGTCGGCGAACAGGTCAGCACGCTGATCGCGCGGTTTTACGGCACATGGGCCGATTTCACCGCCGCCATGGATGCCGCGGCGCCACTTTTCGGGGCCGAGTGGGACAGGCTGCTGGGGATCGACGGCGTGGGCGAGGTGATGGCGCGCAGCCTTGTCACCGCCTTCGCCCAGCCCGAGGAACGCGCCAGCATCGAGCGGCTGGTCGCCTTCCTCGAGGTGGAACCGGCCGAGCGCCCCGACACCGAAGGCAGCCCCGTGGCGGGCAAGACCATCGTTTTCACCGGCACGCTGGAAAAGATGACACGGGCCGAGGCCAAGGCGCGGGCCGAGGCCCTTGGCGCCAAGGTCTCGGGCTCCGTCAGCGCCCGGACCGATCTTGTCGTGGCCGGCCCCGGCGCCGGGTCCAAGGCCAAGAAAGCCGCCGATCTGGGGGTGGAGATCCTTGACGAGGATGAGTGGCTGGCCCTTGTCGGGGCGGCATGAGCACCCGGCCCGAAATCCTCTTTCCGCTTTTCGCGGATATCGAGACACTCGACGGGATCGGGCCCAAGACGGGCAAGCTTCTGGCGGGGCTCGACATCGAGAAACCCCGAGACCTGCTTTTCACGCTGCCCCATTCGGGGATCGACAGGCGCAAGCGGGACACCGTGCGCGGCGCCGACCTGCCCGGCGTTGTGACGGTCGAGGTGACGGTGGGCCAGCACCGCCCGCCCGCGCGCAAGGGCGGGGCCTACCGCGTGCAGGTCGAGGACGCGGCAAGCGCGTTTCAGCTGGTCTATTTCCACGCGCGCGGCGATTACCTCAAGCGGGTGCTGCCCACCGGCGCGCGGCGCGTCGTCTCGGGCCGGGTCGAGCTGTTCGACGGCATGGCGCAGATGGTCCATCCCGATCACGTTCTTCCCCCGGCCGAGGCCGGTGACATCCCCGATTTCGAACCCGTCTATCCGCTGACCGCCGGCGTGACGCAACGGATGATGGCCCGCGCGGCGGTCTCGGCGCTGGCCCGCGTTCCGGACCTGCCCGAATGGATCGACCCCGTGCAGAAGGCACAGGCCGGTTGGCCCGACTGGCAAGCCGCGCTGGCACAGGCGCACGCGCCGGGATCGGCGGCTGATCTTGCCCCCGCCCATCCCGCGCGGGAACGGCTGGCCTATGACGAGTTCATGGCCCATCAGCTGACCCTCGCGCTGGCCCGGACGACGCTGCGCCGCGCCAAGGGGCGCGCGACGGTCGGCACCGGCGATCTGCAGGCCCGGGTGCTGGCCGCGCTGCCCTATGACCTGACCGGCGCGCAGAAACGCGCCATCGCCCAGATCGCCGAGGACATGGCCGAACCCCGCCGCATGAACCGCCTGTTGCAGGGCGACGTTGGCGCGGGCAAGACCCTCGTCGCGCTCAAGGCGCTGCTGATCGCGGTCGAAGCGGGCGGGCAGGGGGTGATGATGGCGCCCACCGAGATCCTCGCGCGCCAGCATTTCGAGGCGTTGCGCCCCTTGACCGACGCCGCGGGCGTGACGCTCGACTTGCTGACCGGCCGTGACAAGGGCGCGGAGCGGCGCGCCAAGCTCGACGCGCTGCGGACGGGCAAGACGCGGATCCTCGTCGGCACCCACGCGGTTTTCCAGAAGGACGTGGAATTTCACGACCTGCGCCTTGCCATCGTGGACGAACAGCACCGCTTCGGGGTGCGCCAGCGCCTTGAACTCGGCAAGAAGGGCGCGCAGGCCGACGTTCTGGTGATGACGGCCACGCCGATTCCGCGCAGCCTTGCGCTGGCGCAATACGGCGACATGGATGTCAGCGTCCTTGACGAGAAACCGCCCGGCCGCAAGCCGATCAAGACGGCATTGGTCAACATGACCCGGATGGACGAGGTGGTGGCGCATCTGCGCGACGCGATCGCCGAGGGGCGGCAGGCCTACTGGGTCTGCCCTCTGGTCGATGAAAGCGAAAGCGTCGATCTCTCCAGCGCGGAGGAGCGGTTCAAAAGGCTGCGGGCCGCGCTCGGCGAGGGGGCGGTGGGGCTCGTGCACGGGCAGATGCCGCCCGAGGAAAAGGACGCCGCCATGACCGCCTTCCAGCAGGGGCGCGTTCAGGTGCTTGTCTCCACGACGGTGATCGAGGTCGGCGTGGATGTGCCGAACGCCTCGATCATGGTGATCGAACGGGCCGAGAGCTTCGGCCTGGCGCAGTTGCACCAGTTGCGCGGCCGCGTGGGGCGGGGGCAGGCGGCCTCGACCTGCCTGTTGATGTATCGCGCGCCCCTGAGCGACAGTGCCGAACGGCGGCTGACCACCCTGCGCGACACCGAGGACGGGTTTCGCATCGCCGAGGTCGATCTGGAAATGCGCGGCGCGGGGGACCTGATCGGCACGGCGCAATCGGGCCTGCCGCGGTTCAGGGTCGGCGACATGGAGCACCAGTCGGCCCTGATGGCCGTGGCCCAGAGCGACGCGCGCAAGCTGCTGGCCGAGGATTCCGCGCTGACCTCGCCGCGTGGGCAGGCCGCGCGCACCCTGCTGTGGCTCATGGAACAGGATCGCGCCATTCGCCTGATCGGCGTGGGCTGACGCCCGTGGCATCGCCGCCGGACAACGCGGCAATATGGCCGTTTTTTCAATGCTTTGGCAGGTGTGATCCTGAAATGTTCACGAAAGTTCTTAAAAAGTTCTTTACAAGTGACCGCGGAAATGAGAACAAAAAGACAACACGAACGCGAAGAGAGAGAGACGCACCATGATCCGCCAGATCAAGGAAGTTGTCATCCGGTCCCGGGCCACGCTGCTGGGGGACATGATCGGCGCCGCCGCGCTGATGGTCGCGCTGATGGGGGCGCTCTACCTGCCCGGGGTCGTCTAGGGGTTTGCCTGCGGCTGTCCGCCCTGTCGCCGGCGCGTCACCTGTCCCCATCCCCGACGCGCCGTGACTGAACCTGCCTGTTCCCCATGTCCCGCCGGGTCTGCCTCGATCCCCGGTTTCGCGACAGGGAACCACCGGACACCCGCCAAACCTGCCGCCGCCACCTTCGGGTGCGCGGCGGTTTTTTTGTCTGTCGAGTGCCATTGCATTGCCGCGCCTGCCATGAGATCCCCGCGCAAGGGTTGAAGAGGCAGCAGATGCACGACCACGCCCATGCGCATTCGGGGCATTCCCACAGGCCCCGCAAGGAAGGGACCATCGCCATCGCCGCCGCGCTGACCGGCGGCTTCATGCTGGCCGAGGTGGCCGGCGGCGTGATCTCGGGCTCGCTCGCGCTGCTGGCGGATGCCGGCCACATGCTGACGGATTTCGCCTCGCTCATGCTGGCGTGGTTCGCCTTCCGCATCGCCCGCCGGCCGGCGGACTGGAAACGCACCTACGGCTATGACCGCTTCTCGGTGCTGGCGGCGTTCGTCAATGGCATGGCGCTTTTCGTGATCGCCGCGTGGATCCTCGTCGAGGCGGTGAAGCGGCTGGCACACCCCATCGACGTGCTGGGCGGGTTGATGCTGTGGGTGGCGCTGGCCGGGCTCGTGGTGAATGTCCTGTCCTTCTACGTGTTGACGCGCGACGGCAGCGACAACCTCAACATCCGTGCCGCCGCGCTGCACGTGGCGGGCGATCTTCTGGGCTCGGTCGCGGCGCTGGTCGCCTCGCTGGTCATCCTCTGGACGGGCTGGACCCCGATCGACCCGATCCTGTCGGTGCTCGTCGCGGTGATCATCCTGCGCTCCGCCCTGCACGTGATGCGCGAGTCGGGCCATATCCTTCTGGAAGGCGCCCCGCAAAGTTTCGACCGCCGCGAAGTGGCCGAGGTGCTGGGCCGTGAAATCCCCGGCGTGGCAGGGGTCACGCATATCCATGCATGGCAGGTGACGCAGGAACGTCCCATGGCGACGCTGGAACTGCGCGTGGCCGACGGCTTCGATCCCGCAGAGGTGAGAGAAGCGGTGCGCGCCTGCCTGCGCGAGCATTTCGGCATGGATCACGCCACGATCGAGGTGAGCACGGGCCGGCGCGCGCCGCCCGCGCCGGGCGCGGCTCAATCGGTGAAGTCGTGATCCGTCTTGGACGGCCGGTGGATCCAGACCGGTATGATGAAGGCGATGCAGGCCACGAGGAACGCAAGGCTCGCGATCAGGCCGATCACGTCGCCCGCGCGCCATGTGCCCAAAGTGAAAAACAGCGCCGAGACCGTGAACAGGATCCAGCCGGTGAAATTGAAGGTCCAGACGGTGCGGGGCGACATGACAGGGCGCGTTCCGGTGGTGTCAGGCGCAGGGGCTGGCGGCCTTGATCTCCTCCAGGGCCTCCACCGCGGCGTTGAGCGTCAGCATGATCGAATCGTGCCGGTTCTTGTAATCGCGCGCCGGGCGCAGCACTTCCAGCCCGTCGAACGGCGCCGCCGGGGTGGGGCCGTCCTCCTTGAGCATGGCCTTGAGAGAATCGCGCGCCGCGCGCACCTCCTCCAGGGACCGGCCGATGATGGCGCTGCCCACGACGCTCGCGGCGGCCTGGCCCAGGGCGCAGGCCTTGACCTCGGCGGCGTATTCCGTGACGCGCCCGTCGCGGGCCTTGATGTCCACCGTCACGGTGGATCCGCAAAGCGGGGCGCGGTGCTTGACGCTGGCCTCGGGCTCCGCCAGACGTCCGTGATGCGGGATGTCGGCGGCCAGTTCGAGGATGCGCGCGGAGTATAGTTTGATCAGGTCCGTCTCGCCGCTCATGGCTTCCCCCTCGTTGTTCTATCCCATAGATAGAGTCCAACGCTCGATATGCAAAAGGTTTTCCGACATGACATTCGACCCCGCAAGCCTGAAATTCAACGAGTCCGGCCTGATCCCGGCCATCGCGCAGGACGCGGCGACCGGCGAGGTCCTGATGATGGCGTGGATGAACGCCGAAGCGGTCGCGCGCACGCTCGAGACGGGCCGCGTCACGTACTGGAGCCGGTCGCGGCAAGCCTTCTGGATCAAGGGCGAGACCAGCGGCCACGTTCAGGAACTGGTCGACATGCGCGTGGATTGCGACCGCGATTGCCTGCTGCTGCAAATCCGCCAGACCGGCCCGGCCTGTCATACCGGGCGGCGCAGCTGTTTCTACACTGCCATCCGCGGGGGCGAGGAACACGAGATCATGGCGCCCGTGGCCGAGTGAGCGCGCGCGGCGCTCACAGCCCGACAAGGCGGCGGATGTCCCCGGGTGCGTAGCCGTCGGCGCGGTAGGTCGCGATGGCGCGCGCGTCGTCGCGCTTGGCCAGCCGCCGGCCCGCCGCGTCGCGGATCAGGCGGTGATGGCGATAGACAGGGCTCGGCAGCCCCAGCAACCGGTGCAGCACCACGTGGATCAGCGTCGCCGCGAACAAATCCTGTCCACGGATGACATGGGTGATCCCTTGGTCGGCATCATCGACCACGATGGCCAGATGATA
The DNA here is from genome assembly GCA_031580875.1 of Roseovarius sp. Classification (GTDB taxonomy): domain Bacteria; phylum Pseudomonadota; class Alphaproteobacteria; order Rhodobacterales; family Rhodobacteraceae; genus Roseovarius. The sequence goes on along the minus strand of JAVLCJ010000014.1, from coordinate 26,456 downwards.
GGCCGCGCCCATGTCACGACGCGCCAGCACCACATCGCCCACGCGGGTCACCATGTCCGCCGCGCGGATGATGCCCGTCTCGCCGTCCGGGCCGGTACCGGTTTCGGTGAATTCCGGCGCCGCGCCCAGCCGTGCGAGGGCCCGGCGCATGTCGAGCCGCAGAACACCGTCGGGCATCTGGCCGCGCGCCGGGGTGCCAGGGCGGCAGGTGCCGGGATAGACGATCCCGTCCGGCCCCTGCACCGGCGCGCCCTCCTGCGGGGCGGCGACCGCGGCGCGGATATCGGCGCGTGAACATGAGCATGGATAGAGAAGCCCCTGATCCCACAATACTTTCAGCGCGTCCCGGTAACGGTTCAGGCGATCGGATTGGCGCCAGACCGGCTGTGGCCATGTCAGCCCCAGCCAGTGCAGATCCTCCTCGATCCGCGCCTCCCACGCCGCGCGGCTGCGTGCGCGGTCAAGATCGTCGAAGCGCAGGTAAAACATGCCATCGGCCGCGCGGGCCATGTCATGCGCCAGCATCGCCGAATAGGCATGGCCCAGATGCAGCGGTCCGGTGGGCGACGGGGCAAATCGGGTCGAGAATGTCACGTTTTTTCAATCATGCAGGCTCCCGCCCCCGATGCAGCGGCGCACGTGCCGGCCCGACCACGGGTTCTCGTGAAATCTTCCCCATGGCCGAACGAAATCACACGGGTGTCGCGGCGTCCAGTGCCGAATGCGCCAGCCACTCGCGCCAGGCGGCCTTGGCGCGATCGGTATAGGCCTTGTACCGGTCCTTGCGGCGGCGGCGCCCGCCTTTCAGCCCCTCGACCGGGCGGAACAGCCCGAAATTGACGTTCATCGGCTGGAATGTCTTGGCGTCGGCCCCGCCGGTGATGTGATGGATCAGCGCGCCCATCGCGCTGTCCTGCGGCACGTCGGGCAGGACGCGACCGGTGATTTCGGCCGCGGCCAACCGCCCGGCCAGTAGCCCCATCGCGGCCGACTCGACATAGCCCTCGACCCCGGTGATCTGGCCCGCGAAACGGATATGCGGCCGCGTGCGCATCCGCATCTGCCTGTCCAGCAACGTCGGCGAGTTGATGAACGTGTTGCGGTGAATCCCGCCAAGGCGCGCGAAACGCGCATTTTCAAGCCCCGGAATCATCCGGAAAACATCGGTTTGCGCGCCGTACTTCATCTTGGTCTGGAACCCGACCATGTTGAAGAGCGTCCCGAGCGCGTTGTCCCGCCTCAGCTGGACGATGGCATGGGGCTTCACCTCGGGCGCATGGGGGTTGGTCAGGCCCACGGGCTTCATCGGGCCATGGCGCAGCGTTTCCCGCCCGCGTTCGGCCATGACCTCGATGGGCAGGCAGCCGTCGAAGTACTCCGCCGTTTCACCCTCGTGAAATTCCGTCTTGTCGGCGGTCAGCAGGGCGTCGACGAAGGCCTCGTAGGTGTCCCGGTCCATCGGGCAGTTCAGGTAGGCGGTGCGCTCGTCCTCGGTTTCGCCCTTGTCATAGCGCGACTGCATCCACGCCTTGGACATGTCGATGCTGTCGTGATGCACGATCGGCGCGATCGCGTCGAAGAAGGCCAGCGCCTCGCGCCCGGTTTCCCGCGCGATCGCCGCGCCGAGCCCTTCCGACGTCAGCGGCCCGGTCGCCACGATCCATCGGCCGCTTTCGGGAAGTTGCGTGATTTCATCTTCTTGAACGGTGATCTTCGGGTGCGCGCGCAAGGCCCCGGTCACCGATCGGGCGAAAGGATCACGGTCCACCGCCAGAGCGCCACCGGCCGGCAGGCGGTGCCGGTCGGCCATGCCCATCACCAGCCCGCCCGCCGCGCGCATTTCCCAGTGGAGCAGGCCCACGGCGTTCTGTTCGTCGTCATCCGACCGGAAGGAATTGGAACACACCATCTCGGCCAGGTCGCCCGTGCGATGCGCGAAGGTGCCCACCTTGGGCCGCATCTCGTGGACGGTCACGTCGACGCCCATTTCGGCCGCCTGCCACGCGGCCTCAGATCCGGCCATGCCGCCGCCGATGATATGCAGTCTCTCGTTCATGGCGCGGGATATAGGGCATCGCGCGGCGGTTGGAAAGGCCCGCGGCCCGGCCGCGATGTCCCGAAACGGGGGGCCGGCGTACGGCGTGTTAAACGCGGCCTCGGCGCCACGGCCCACCGACGCGATGCAGACGCGCCGCCGCCGCGATACCAAGGCCGAAATTCGTTGCATCTCGACGCGTTAACCATGATTCGCGATGCAGGTCATTGTTCCCATTCCGGCGCGCGTTTTTCCAGAAAGGCGCTGATCCCCTCCGCGGTGTCGCGCTCCATCATGTTTTCCACCATCACCTGGCCGGTATAGGCGTATGCCTCGTCCAGCGGCATTTCCAACTGGTCATAGAACGCCCGCTTGCCGATCCGCACGGCCGCGCCGAGCTTGGCCGCCACCGTTTGTGCCAGTTCATCAGCGGCCGTTTCCAACGCCTCGGCCGGCACGGCACGATTGATGAGCCCCAGTTCCAGCGCGCGGTCCGTTTCGATGAAAGCACCCGTGGTGAGCATTTCAAATGCTTGTTTTCGCGGTATATTCCGGCTCAGCGCCACCATCGGGGTGGAGCAGAACAACCCGATATTGACCCCGTTGACCCCGAAGCGCGTCCCGTGGGCGGCCACGGCCATGTCACATGACGCGACCAGTTGGCAGCCCGCTGCGGTGGCGATGCCATGGGGCTGCGCGATCACCGGTTGCGGCAGGTTGCGGATGCTGGTCATCACCTTGCTGCACCGCGAGAAGAGATCGGCGAAATAAGCCTTTCCACCATCCTCGGCCTGACGTCCCGCCGTCATTTCCTTGAGGTCGTGGCCCGCGCAGAACGCCTTGCCCGCCCCGGCGAGGGTGACGGCCCGAATGCTGTGGTCATCGGCCAGCCGATCGAATTCGTCCTGCAGGGCGGCAAGCATCAAGTCACTCAAGGCGTTGAGTTTTTCCGGATGGTTCAAGGTCAGTCGCGCGATCCCGCCGGCGTCCGTTCGCTCCAGTATTGCCATCTTGTCTCTCCCTTGTCGTTATGGCCATCATTAGCCGTGATCGGGCAGGGAGGAAAGCATGAGCCTTGAAATGACCGCCGAGGAGCTGACCGCGTTCCTGGATCGCGAGTTTCCGCAAGTCGCCGGCGAATTCACGATCGAGGACCTTGACGAGATGCGTATACGCACGCGCTTGCGCGTCGGCGACGCGCATCTGCGCCCGGGCGGCACGGTATCGGGGCCGTCGATCTTTGCGCTGGCTGATGTCACCGTCTACCTTGCCATTCTTGCCATGATCGGGCCGCGGGCGCTTGCCGTGACGACGAACTGTTCCATCGACTTCATGCGCAAGCCCGCGGCCCGGACGGATCTGATCGCCGAATGCCGCCTGCTGAAACTGGGCCGGGTTCTCGCCGTGGGGGAGGTGCTGATATTTTCCGAAAACGGGGCCGACCCCGTCGCCCGCGCCAGCCTGACCTATTCGATCCCGCCCCGATCCGGCGGCTGAGGCGGTCGAGCGCCCGGCGTGGACGGGGCAACAGCGGCTTGCGGGTGTCACGATCGAACGGTATCGGCGCGGTGATCGTGGCCTTTGGGAGGCGGTTGAATGGGTCCACGTGCATGGGGTAATATATTACCTAATTTTCAAAGTATTGAAAATAAACACGAAAATCAATTTCCTCTGTGTTGACCCACGATTGTTTGTCGGTATAACGCGGCCATCGAACACGGGTCCGCCACATGCGGCCCCGCACCGACGCAAGATAGGGTATCACCTGTAATGAAAACATTCTCTGCAACGCCGGCGGATATCGACAAGAAATGGATCGTGATCGACGCGGAAGGCGTCGTTCTCGGCCGTCTCGCCTCGATCATCGCCACGCGCCTGCGCGGCAAGCACAAGCCGAGCTTCACGCCCAACATGGACATGGGCGACAACGTCATCGTGATCAATGCCGACAAGGTTCAGCTGACCGGCAAGAAGCGCGAGGAAAACTTCTACTGGCACACCGGCCACCCGGGCGGCATCAAGTCGCGCACGAAGGCACAGCTGCTGGAGGGTGAGCACCCCGAGCGTGTCGTGACCCGCGCGGTCAAGCGCATGTTGCCGGGCAACCGCCTCGCACGTCAGCAAATGACCAGCCTGCGTGTCTATGCGGGGGCCGAACATCCGCACGAGGCGCAGCAACCCGAAACGCTCGATGTGAAGACCATGAATTCCAAGAATACGCGGGTGGCATACTGATGGCTGAAGAAATCAAAACCCTCGAAGGTCTCGAAGCGGTGACCGAAGGCGGCGTCAAGCCGGCCGGCGAGGAAGAGACCCCCCGCGAACCCGTTCGCGACGAGCTGGGCCGGTCCTACGCGACGGGCAGGCGCAAGGATGCCGCCGCGCGCGTCTGGATCAAGCCGGGCTCGGGCCGCGTCACCGTGAACGGCAAGGAACTGAACAAGTATTTCGCCCGCCCCGTGCTGCAGATGATCCTGCGGCAGCCCTTCGAGGTCACGGGCGTCGAGGACCAGTTCGATGTCCTGGCCACGGTCAAGGGTGGCGGGCTCAGCGGGCAGGCCGGCGCCGTCAAGCACGGCATTTCCAAGGCGCTGCAGCTTTACGATCCGGCGCTGCGCTCGCCGCTCAAGGCGGCCGGGTTCCTGACCCGCGACAGCCGCGTTGTCGAGCGCAAGAAATTCGGCCGGCGCAAGGCCCGCCGCAGCTTCCAGTTCTCGAAGCGCTGACGTCGTCTTCGACCCGTTGTCAAAGGGCCGCCCGGTGGGTGGCCCTTTCGCTTTGCCATGACGGTGACAAAGCAATTGACCAACCATACCCCGTCTGCCATTCAGCGACGCTAGGACTGGTGAGGCAAGGCGCATGAAGGTCATCATCTGCGGGGCCGGTCAGGTGGGCTGGCAGATCGCGCGTCATCTGAGCGGCGAAAAGAACGACGTGACGGTGGTGGACAGCAATCCCGACCTCGTGCGCCGCGCGACAGAAACCCTCGACGTGCAGGGCATCGCCGGATTCGCGAGCTACCCGGACATTCTGGACCGCGCCGGTGCGCGGGATGCCGACATGATCATTGCGGCCACCTATTCGGACGAGGTGAACATGGTCACCTGCCAGGTGGCGCATTCGGTCTTCGCCATCTCGCGAAAGATCGCGCGTCTGAGGGCGCAATCCTACCTCAACGCGATCTATTCTGACCTGTACCGCCGCGACCACATGCCGATCGACGTCGTGATCAGCCCCGAACGCGAGGTCGCCGAGGCCGCGCTTCAGCGTCTCGCCGCCCCGGCCGCTTTCGATACCGAGCGGTTCTTTGGCGGCAAGGCGCAGTTGATGGGCTTCCGGCTGGCCGAGGATTGTCCGGTGGTCAACACGCCCCTGCGGCAACTAAGCGATCTTTTCTCGACCCTTCGCGTGATCGTGCTGGCGATCCGGCGCGACGGGCGGCTGTTTGCGCCCGAGGCCGGCGACCAGCTTTTCGTCGGGGACGAAGCCTATGTGTTCGCCCCGATGGAGGACATTCCCCGCACGCTCGAAGTCTTCGGCAAGGCCGATCGCAAGCAGGAGCGAATGGTAATCGTTGGCGGGGGCAATGTTGGCCTGTCTGTTGCCCTGTCCCTCGAATCTCGCCATCACAGGGTCCGCAGCAAGGTGATCGAGCGTGACCGGCGGCGCGCGGAACGGGCTGCCGATGCGCTTGAGCGCACGATCGTGCTCAACGGTGACGGGATGGACAGTGCGCTTCTTGCCGAGGCCGGGATCGCACGGGCCGACGCGGTGCTGGCGGTCACGGATGATGACAAGACCAACATGCTGGTGGCTGTTCGCGCCAAGGCCGAAGGCTGCCCGTTCGCCATCGCGCTGATCAACGACCCCACCTTGCTGCCGCTGATGCAGCCGTTGGGTATCGACGCCTATATCAACCCGCGTGCAACAACGGTCAGCTCTATCCTGCGACACATCCGGCACGGGCGCGTCCGGGCCGTCTACTCGATAGGCGACGCCGAGGCCGAAGTGATCGAGGCCGAGGTCATGTCGACCTCCTCGATCGCGGGCAGCACGATCCGCGACATCGACTTTCCAGAAGGTGTCCTCGTCGGCGCCGTCAAGAAGGGCGACGCGATCATCAAGCCCTCGGGCGGCTTGCGGATCGAGGCCGGGGATGTGATCGTGATTTTCGCGATGGCCTCGGATGTGGAGCGGGTCGAAAGGCTGCTTCAGGTCTCCATCGATTTCTTCTGATCCGGGACGGCCGATGACAGCCCGACTCCTGAGTTTTCCGCTGCTTCTGGTACTGGCCGGCATTTCGGCGGTCCTGATGTTCCTGCCGGCACTGGATGCGCTGATACGCGACGATCACAGCATGGCGCGCGCATTCGCGTATTCGGGGCTTCTGGGGCTTTTCGTCGTTTTCGTCATCGGGCTGGCCATTTCCGGGGAGCAGCGCAAGAAATCGGGTGATCTTGCCAACCTGTTGTCGCTTTTCCTGGCCTACACCCTGCTGCCGCTGTTCATGGCGATACCTTTCTACGAAGGCCTTGCGACAACGCGTTTTCTGAACGCTTATGTCGAAATGGTGTCGTGCTTCACGACCACGGGCGCCACCCTTTTCGACGTGCCCGGGCGCCTCGTCGACAGCCTGCACCTGTGGCGCGCGCTTGTCGGCTGGGCGGGCGGTTTGCTGATCTGGGTTTCCGCGTCGGCGGTGCTTGCGCCGCTGGCGCTCGGGGGCTTCGAGGTCACGGCGAGTGCGGAGCCGGGGCAGGGCGATACCCGGCTTGACAGGTTCGAACGGGCGGATGCGGCAAAACGCATCGAGCAGGCCGTGCGGCAGCTTGCGCCGATCTATTTCGGCCTTACCGCGGCGGCATGGCTTCTTTTGGTGATCAGTGGCGAACGTTCGTTCGTGGCGCTCGTGCACGCGATGTCCACGCTGGCAACAAGCGGCATTTCGTCCATCGGCGGGCCGGGTGAAGGCAGTGCGGGAATTGCCGGCGAGGGGGTCATCTTTCTCTTCATGTTCTTCGCCCTGTCGCGGCTGACGTTTTCCTCCGACACCCTGACATCGGCGCGGCCGGGGCTGCATCACGACCCGGAATTCCGCCTCGGCGTTGTGCTCGTCCTCGGGGTGCCAATGCTGCTGTTCCTGCGGCATTGGTTCGGCGCCTTCGAAGTGGACCAGTCCGAAGATTTGCAACAGGGGTTGCGTGGACTCTGGGGCAGTATCTTTACTGTTCTTTCTTTCCTTTCGACGACGGGTTTCGAAAGCGCCGACTGGGATGCGGCGCAGGACTGGTCCGGGCTGGGAACGCCGGGCCTGATCCTGCTTGGCCTCGCGCTCGTGGGCGGCGGGGTGGCGACAACGGCTGGTGGTGTCAAGTTGCTCAGGGTCTACACCCTGTACCTGAATGGCCAGCGGGAAATGGAAAGGCTGATCCATCCGTCGTCGGTGGGACGTGCCGGCGCACGAAGCCGCAGGATACGGCGTCAGGGGGCGTTCATCGCATGGATTTTTTTCATGCTGTTCGCGCTTTCGCTTGCTCTCGTCACGGTCCTGCTGGCGGCATTGGGACAGGAGTTCGAGGCAGCGCTCGTCCTGTCGATCGCCGCGCTTTCGACAACGGGGCCGCTGACAAGCGTCGCCGCCACCGAGCCCGTCGCCCTGCTTGAAATGGGGGCGGTCGCGAAGCTGATTTTCAGCGCGGCCATGGTTGTGGGGCGTCTGGAAACACTCGCCATAATCGCCGTTTTCAACCCGGCACTGTGGCGTGATTGAAACGCATCGGGCGCCGCGATGGCCGACGCGTTTATTTTTGGGCTGGAAACTCGGGCCGTGCGGCTCCATACTCTATCGGGACCAGCGCGGGCAACTGCCGGGCCGCGGCAAGAGCAAGAAAAAAGGTATTGAGGGTTAATGGCTTCCGACCGACAAAATCTGCAAGACGCATTTCTGAACCAGGTTCGCAAGACGAAAATTCCCGTCACCGTATTCCTGATCAATGGGGTCAAGTTGCAGGGGGTCATAACGTGGTTCGACAATTTCTGCATCCTGCTGCGGCGTGATGGACAATCCCAGCTTGTCTACAAGCATGCGGTTTCAACGATCATGCCATCCCAGACCCTGAACCTGTACGACGGTGACGACGCCTCTTGATGCGGACTGAGGGGAAAGACACCCGCGCGTGGGTGTTGCATCCGGACATTCCCGGCAGGGATGCGCCGCGTGACCCGGAACTGGCTCTTGACGAAGCTGTCGCGCTGGCCCGCGCGTTGCCCGGGCTTGTGGTGTCGGGCTCGGAAGTCGTGCGTCTGACACGGCCACAGCCGGGCACGCTTTTCGGCAAGGGAAAGATCGAGGAATTCAAGTCAAAAGTCACCGAAGCGGGTATCGAGCTGGTGCTGATCGACGGCCCGGTTACGCCCGTGCAGCAGCGAAACCTCGAACGGGCTTGGGGTGTCAAGCTCCTCGACCGGACCGGCTTGATTCTCGAGATTTTCAGTGACCGTGCGGCCACGCGCGAGGGAGTCCTCCAAGTGGAAATGGCCGCCCTTTCCTATCAGCGCACCCGGCTGGTGCGGGCATGGACCCACCTTGAACGGCAGCGCGGGGGGCTCGGTTTCGTCGGGGGGCCGGGCGAAACGCAGATAGAGGCGGACCGGCGGGCCATCGACGAGCAGCTGGTTCGATTGCGCCGCCAACTGGACAAGGTCGTGCAGACGCGGGGCCTGCACCGCAAGGCCCGCGCCAAAGTGCCGTTCCCCATCGTTGCGCTCGTGGGATATACGAACGCTGGTAAATCCAGCCTGTTCAATAGGCTGACCGGCGCAGAGGTGATGACGAAGGACATGTTGTTCGCCACCCTTGATCCGACGATGCGCCGGATCGAACTGCCCGGGGGCGGCCCCGAGGTGATCCTGAGTGACACGGTCGGGTTCATCAGCGATCTGCCGACCGAACTCGTTGCGGCATTCCGCGCGACACTGGAGGAAGTGCTTGAGGCCGACATCATCGTCCACGTGCGGGACATATCGCACCCCGAGACCGAGGAACAGGCCCGTGATGTTCATGATATCCTCGAAGGTCTGGGCGTGCGCGAAAGCACGCCGCAACTGGAAGTCTGGAACAAGATAGATAGACTGGAGGCCGATCAGCGCGGGGCACGGCTCACGCAGGCCGCGCGGCGCGACGATGTGGTCATCACCTCGGCCATGACCGGCGAGGGCGTGACGGCTCTGAGCGAGAAGATAACAAGCATCCTGCGCGCCCGGACCCACGAGACACGCCTGCACCTCGGGTTCGAGGAAGGACGGCGCCGGGCATGGCTTTTCGAAAGGGGGCTCGTCGAGGAGGAAATGCAGACGCAAACCGGGTTCGACCTGCGCGTCAGATGGAGCGACAAGGAAGAGGCCCAGTTCGCCCTCGTTTGACAATGGTCCGCGGCCGGGGCGCTGTGACCGGCATCATCGCTTTCATGGCGGCATGCGATAATTTCCGTTAAATTTGAGATTTATAAATCGAGATGGTGTCATTTCAGGCCGCGAACCCGAAACCCCTGAAGCCGAATCGGTATGATTTTGCGGCCATTCGCGGCGAGCAGGCGCAGAAATCCGCCGCTGCCAACCGGTGCTGAGTGGTCAATGTGTTGCCGTGTCCGAGAAAAGGTTGATCACCGCGATCCCGGCGATGATAAGCAACATCCCGAGGACCGCGGGCAGGTCGATCGACTGGCGGAACACCGCCCAGCCAAGGAAGGCTGTCAGGCAGATTCCAAGCCCCGACCATGCCGCATACGTGATCCCGAGCGGCAGGAATTTCAGAACAATCATAAGAAGATAGAAGGAGGCGCCGAACCCGATAACGACGCCGACAGACGGCCAGAAGCGGGAAAATTGTTGCGATGCCTGCAAGGAGGTCGTGCCCAGTCCCTCGCAAAGGACGGCGATGATTAGGAACAGGTAGGCCTTGGTCATGGTGTCCTCGTGTCGGGGCTTTGAGTCACTATCGGGGTGGATTTCCTGTTGGGTCAAGGCGATATCGGGCCCGAGCGGCGTGCGGCATTCAGTCGGGATCGCGGAGGTAACGCATCAGTCCGAGCGCGAGGGATACCGCCACGAGGGCCCCCGCGAAAAGCGGAACGGGTGTTCCGTTGAACATCAACCCGATGGGAACGCTCAGCACGACGGCGCCCACCGTGGCGGTCGCGCTGAAGATGCTGGCGGCAGTGCCCGCGATATGCCCCATGGGTTCGAGCGCGAGCGCATTGAGATTGCCAAGCGTCAGCGCCGTGTGCGTGAACACGGTGGCTTGCCACATGACATAGACCCCGAACGGCAGGTTCGCCCCGCCGGTCATGGCGCTATAGAGCAGGACGATGCATGTCAGGCCGATCAGTGCCGTCATCGCCCCGGCGACCACGCGCCGCATCCCGAGCCGCACGACGACGGAGGCGTTGAAAAGGCTCGCCACCCCGGACAGGATCGCGATCACCAGAAACCACCATGGGAAACTTTCCGCGCGGTCGTAGGTGACGGTGAATATCTGGTGTATCGAGCTGAGAGAGGCGAAAAGAGCGGTCATGCAGAGCGCCTGCGCGGCGGTGATCAGGCGCAGCGCGGGGTGTGCCAGCACGTCCCGCCCGGCCCTCGTGAGCGGCTTGATCCGGAAGGGAAGCCGTCGCGCGGCCGGCAACGGCTCGGGGATGCGCATAACCAGCCAGATTGTCGACAAAAGCGCGAAAAGGATGAATCCCGCGAAAATCCCGCGCCACCCGGTCAGCGCCATGATGCCGTCGCCCGCAAGCGGCGCGACGGCCGGGACGAGCGTGAAGACCATCATGATGAAGGAGACGATCCGCGCCATTTCGCGGCCCGATGCCATGTCGCGCACGATCGCAAGCGGCACCACCCGCGCCGCGGACGCGCCGAGGCCCTGAAACACGCGCGCGGCGATCAGCAATTCGAGGCTGGGCGCGAGCGCCGCCAAGGCGGCCGCGAGAACGTAAAGCGACGCCCCTGCGATGATGACGGGCTTGCGCCCGAAGCTGTACGAGAGAGGCCCGGCAAGGAAGGTACCCGTTCCCATGCCGAGGACGAACCCGGTCACGATCAACTGCGCACGGTTCGGCGCATCCGGGCTGAGTTCCTGCGCGATGAGGGACATGGCCGGCAGCATCGCGTCGATGGAGAACGCGACGGTGGCCACGAGCATCGCCATCAGCGCCACGAACTCGGCCCGGCCGGGCCGCCGGGCCCGGTGGGTCATTCGCCGGGTCTTTCGGAGTCGTTCGCGGCCTCGGGTTCGGTCGTGTCCGGCCGCTCGTGATGGCCGAGCCGCGCGATGAGCCACTCGGTATGTTCTTCGCGCTTGCGCATGGCGAAGGATCCGAATTGCTGGATCGCAACGGCAAAGACACCGAGGCCGAGGAAAATGAAAACCGTCGTGCCGATCTTGCCGGCCGCCGTCGCCGGCACGAGGCTGCCATAGCCGACGGTGGACAGGGTCACCACCGTGAAGAAATAGCTGTCAAGCCAGCTCCATCCCTCGGCAAGGCGAAAATACACCGTACCGCCCAGCACGATCAGCACGAGCATTCCGAGCAAGGTGAGTGCCTTGGCCCCGCGCATCGCGTTTCATCCTCCCTGCAGTTGCCCGGAGATCTCGTCGATGACCTTGATCCACAAATCCTTGGGCTGGCAACCGGGAACGGCGTGCTGTCCGGCCACGATGAAGGTCGGCACGCCGGTGATTCCCATTTCGCGGAAATCGCTGTCGCGTTTGCGGATATCCTCGGTGTCGGCGTCGGCGGCCAGCAGCTTGAGGATCACGGCGGCATCCATCCCGACACTGTCGGCAATGTCGGCAAGGACCTCGTGATCGCCGATATCGCGTCCATCCTCGAAATAGGCCCGGAACAACGCCATCGCCGCAGGTGTCTGCCGATCCTCGATACCCGCCCAATGGATGAGCCGATGCGCGTCAAGCGTGTTGGGCATACGCTCGATGACGTCGAAGTTGATCGTGAGGCCGGCTTGCGCGGCCTGTTCCGCGATCGGCAGGTAGGCTTGCACGGCGGCCTCCTTGCCGCCGAATTTCCGCTCGAGGTAGGTTGCGCGATCCATCCCGCCCGCGGGCATTTCCGGGTTGAGCTGGTAGGGGTGCCATTGCAGCGTGAAGGGATGATCGGGCCGTTCGGCGCATGCCTGATCAAGCATCGCCTTGCCGATGTAGCACCAGGGGCAGACGGGATCGGATATGATGTCAAGTTTTACCATGGAGCACATCGTAGATCGGCCGCAATTCGCGACGCAGGAGTTTACCGTTGGCCCCGGTGGGCAGGGTCTGCACGTGGAAGAAACCGCGCGGGCGTTTGTACGCGGCGAGATTCGCCGTCACATAGTGGTCCAGCTCGGCGTCGGCAACCGGTTCGGGGGCGGTGTAGAAGGCCATGATCAGCCGCGCGTCGCGCCGCACCTCGATTTCGGTCACCGCGGCCTGCATGACGCCCGGGTGGGCATTGAGCACGTTCTCCACCTCGATCGGCGATACCCGGTAGCCGCCCGCGTTCATCATGTCGTCGGCGCGTCCAAGGTAGGTGACATCGCCATCCGCGCTCATGCAGCCCTGATCACCCGTCAGGAACCATTCGCCCCGGAATTTCGCGCGCGTGGCCTCCGGTGCGCCGAGATAGCCCAGCATGAGTCCGGGGTCGTCCTTGTGCACCGCGATCGTGCCTTCGTCGCCCATGGGCACCGGGCCTTCGGCGCCCACGACGGCGACGCGCCGGCCCTGCTGGGGCCGTCCCAGCGTACCGGCGCGGGCAGGGCGGCCGGGGGCGGACGAGATGAAGGTCGAGCATTCGGACATGCCGTACGCCTCGTAGACATCGGTGCCCGTGGCGGTCTGCCACGATGTCCGGATCGTGTCGGACATCTTTTCTCCGGCCGAGAGGCCGTGTCGCAACCTCGGCAGCGTGAGCGGGCCGCCATCCTTCAGCAGCTTGCGATAGACGCCGGGCGCGGCCGCGAAAATCGTGGCGTCGTGTCTCTTGAGCAGGAGCGGCAATTGCGCGGGGGTGATCCCGGGCTCGGGGATCAAGGCGGTCGCGCCAACCGTCCAAGGATCCATCAGGCCGGTCCCGAGCGTGTAGGTCCAGTTGAAGGCCCCCGCGTGGCACAACCTGTCATTTTCGTCGATCCCGTACCAATCACGGAACATCATGCGCCGGGCCCAGATCGCCCGGTGGGCATGAGCCACCGCCCGGGGGACCCCGGATGTGCCGGAGGTGTAGATGACATAGGCCATCCGGCCCGGATCGCCCATGTCGAAATCGGCTGGCGGCAGGTCCCGCATCCGCGCCAGTTCAGTTTGGTCGATGACCGGCACATCGGTGTCGGGGCAGGCGATGCCGGCCCCGTGCAGGATGGCGGCCGGGCGGATGGTGTCGATGATGTCGGCCACCTCGCGCTCGGTTAATTGCGACGAGGTGGGCACCGGCACCAGCCCGACGGCGATCGCCCCGAGATAGGCGATCGGGAATTCGACATTGTTTCCCAACCGCATCAGGACATGCTGTCCCGGCGTCAGGCCGCGGCGCAGCAGCCCGGTACCGGTGCCGAGAACCGTCGCCCGGAGGCGGGCGTAACTCCAGCGCTCGGCGCCGGACAGGCCCAGAACAGCCAGCGCGATCTTGTCGGGGCTGTGATGCCCCGCGGCAAGGACATGCGCGGCCATGTTGAACGGTGCGGGGCAGGGCAACGGCGGCCCTTGATCGAATACGGAAAGCATGTGGCAGCCTTAGGCGGCACAGGGGCGAGTTGCAAGTGCGCGGACCTGCGCGTATAGGCTGCAGGCATGAGTGACAAGAGCCCGGTCAACCTGATCCGCGTCGCGCGCCAGAACGGCGAGAAGGATGCCGTCGAGCCTTTGAATCTGGGCGAGCGTGTGCGCGAGCTGCGCAAGGCGCGCGGCTGGACGCTTGAACAGGCCGCGAGCCAGGCAGGTCTTGCGCGATCCACGTTGTCCAAGATCGAGAACGGGCAGATGTCGCCCACCTACGAGGCGCTGAAGAAACTCGCCGTCGGTCTGCAAATCTCGGTGCCGCAGCTCTTCACGCCGCCGCAGCGCGACCAGATCAGCGGCCGCATGTCGGTGACGCGCGCGGGCGAGGGCGACCATCACGCGACCGTCACCTACGAGCACGAGTTGCTGGGCGAGACGCTCAGCAAGAAGCAGATGCTGCCGTACCGCGCGCGGGTCAGGGCGCGGTCCGTCGAGGAGTTCGACGGCTGGGTACGCCATGACGGCGAGGAATTCCTGTACGTGCTGACCGGTGTCGTGCGTCTTTACACCGAGTTCTACGAGCCGATCGAGATGCGCCGCGGCGACAGCGCGTATTACGATGCCACGATGGGCCACAACGTCGTGTCGGTCAGCGACGAGGACGCGATGATCCTTTGGGTGACATCGCTGGTCTAGCGTGGGCTCCATTGGATCATTGACCCGCCCGTGCGTGCCGCTATGACGGGCACCATGGAATTTTCGTCACGCATCACGCGCCTGCCGCGCCCGTTCGATCCCGATCACGGGGCGGAAGCCCGGGCACGGGTTCCCGGCTTGGGCCCCGATCTTGCCGATCTCGTCAATGGTGCGGCAGGATGCAGCCCCTACCTGAAAATGTTGATCGAGGCCGAAGCGGACTGGTTTTCGGCCGCGGTCGCCGACCCCGAGGAGGCGCGCGACACGGTTTTCGCCTCGATGCACGATCCAGACCGGTCGCCGGAACAGACCGCGTCGGCATTGAGACAGGCCAAGCGCCGGATCGCGTTGCTTGCCGGGCTCGCGGATCTGGCCGGCGTCTGGCCGCTCGAAGAGGTCACCGGCACCTTGACCGACTTGGCGGATCATGCCGTGCAGGCGGCCCTGACCGCGACGGTGGGGCGCGAGATCCGTCGGGGCAAGCTGCCCGGCAAGACGGAGGCCGATATCGACACTTGTGCCGGCATGGTCGTTCTGGCCATGGGCAAGATGGGCGCGCACGAACTGAATTACAGCTCCGATATCGACCTCATCTGCCTGTTCGATGAAACCGGGTTCGCGGCGGCCGACTATCATGATGCCCGTGCAGCGCTGATCCGGGCCACCCGTCGCATGGCGTCGATGCTGAGCGACAAGACATCCGAAGGGTACGTGTTCCGTACCGATCTCAGGCTTCGGCCCGATCCGGCCGTGACCCCGGTTTGCATGGCCATGGCCGCCGCCGAGACCTACTATGAAAGCCTCGGGCGCACATGGGAACGCGCGGCCTATGTCAAGGCGCGGCCCTGCGCGGGGGACGTGGCTGCCGGCGACCGGTTTCTCGAGGTGCTGCGCCCCTTTGTCTGGCGCAAGCATCTGGACTTCGCGGCGATCGAGGACGCGCACAACATGCGGCTGCGCATCCGCGAACACAAGGGGCTCGGTGGGCCGCTCACGTTGCCCGGTCACGACATGAAACTTGGCCGCGGCGGGATCCGCGAAATCGAGTTCTTCACCCAGACCCGGCAGATCATCGCGGGCGGGCGCGACCCGGACCTGCGGGTGCGCGCCACGGTGGAGGGGCTGGCGCGCCTTGCCGACAAGGGCTGGATCGGCGCCGACACGGCGCAGATCCTGACGCGGCATTACCGCTTTCACCGCGAGGTCGAGCACCGTTTGCAGATGTTGCGCGACGCGCAGACCCATGCTCTGCCCACGTCGGAGGACGAATTTGCCCGGCTCGCGGCGTTCATGGGCCGAGAGACCGATGATCTGAAGGCGGACCTGCTGGACCGGCTGACCGAGGTGCACACCCTGATCGAGGGGTTCTTCTCGCCCGAGGACACATCCGGGATGTCGACCGCCGAGACCCGGCTTGACAGCGAGGTCATCGAACGCTGGTACGGTTATCCGGCCCTGCGGTCCTCCCGCGCCGTCGAGATTTTCAAGCGTTTGCGGCCCGACATCCTGTCGCGGCTGGCGGCCACCGCCCATCCGAACGAGGCACTGATGGCGTTCGATGGTTTCCTTGCCGGGCTGCCCGCTGGGGTTCAGGTTTTTTCGCTGTTCGAGGCGAATCCGCATCTCATCGACCTGATGGTCGACATCGCCGGCACATCGCCCAAGCTGGCGGCCCATCTTTCGCAGAACGCGGCGGTTCTGGACGCCGTGATTGCCGGCGATTTCTTTGCCCCGTGGCCCGGGCGCCCCGCCTTGCAGGAGGCCCTGTCGCGGCGGCTTGACCGCGAAGACGACTACGAGCGCAAGCTGGACGCCGCGCGCCGGTGGTGCAAGGAGTGGCATTTCAGGATCGGGGTTCATCATCTGCGCGGCCTCGTCGACGCGGACCTCGCGGGCGCGCAATATGCCGATCTCGCGCAGGCCACGATCGCCGCGTTGTGGCCCGCGGTGCTGGACCAGTTCGCGACCAAGCACGGGCGCCCGCCCGGTCGCGGGGCAGTCGTTCTCGGGATGGGGTCCTTGGGGGCCGCGCGGCTGAACGCGGGATCAGACCTCGACCTGATCGTTATCTACGACGCACCCGGTGACGCCATGTCGGACGGCAAGCGACCGCTCATGGCGCGGCAGTATTATGCAAGGCTCACGCAGGCCCTGATCACGGCCGTCACGGCGCCCACGGCGGAGGGCAGGCTGTACGAGGTGGACATGCGGCTACGCCCGTCGGGCAATCAAGGGCCCGTGGCGACAAGCTGGACGGCCTTCCGGGAGTATCAACGGCATGAGGCATGGGCCTGGGAACATCTGGCCCTGACGCGGGCCCGCGTGATCGCCGGGACGGACGAGATCGCCGACGATGTCGAGACATTCCGCGCCGAGATGCTGATGCGCAAGGGCCGCGACCGCGAGGTGATCCTGAGGGAAGTCGCCGAGATGCGCGCCCGCATCGCGCGGGCAAAGACACCCGACGGCCCCCTTGATGCCAAGCTGGGCCATGGCCGCTTGCAGGAAGTCGAACTGATCGCACAAGCCGGCAGCCTGATGAAACCGGAAACCGACAGGAGCGTTGCGGCCGGGCTTGACGCATGTGTCGCAATCGGCTGGCTGGATGACGGCGAAAGGAATGCGCTTGCCGGGGCGCATGCGCTTTGCTGGTCTTTGCTTCAGGCGTCGCGCCTCTTGAGTGAGGCCGCACTGGATCCGGAAAAGCTGGGCGAGGGCGGGGTCGCCTTCGTGCTGAAAGCGACTGGCGAGGAAAGCATGGAAACACTGATGAACGGATTGGAGACGTCCACGCAGAAAGCCGGCGCGGTGATCGACGCAGCGCTGGCGCGCGTACCGGGCGGGCCGCCCCATGACACATGACACGCTCGACCCGAAGGGGCTGGTGCGCGAGGCCTATCGCATCGAGGGCATAACCATCGAGGAATGCCGGTCGGTTTTCCTTGATTGGGCACTGTCGCTTCCCGACACTCTGGAGAGCACGAAAGCCATCGCCGTGCTGCTGGAGCGGCATGGCGATGAACCGGCGGATCACCCCATGACGCGCGTTCTTGCCGCCGGCCGGGACGCGCCAACGACGCCCAAGCGGCGCGGGGGGTGGAGAGCCCGCTCGCGCTGATGATGGTCGGTCCGGTGGGCAGGCGTCCTCAGCCTTTGCGGAGGGGGCTCCCGTCGGGCAGCGAGATATTGGCCACCTGTTCGGCTATGGGGTCGTTCGACAGGGGATGCCGCTGCGAGTCGAAATCGGCCGGGTTCTTCATCTTCTGCCACCGTCCCCCGACATAGACCTCCAGCCCCGAGAAGGCGGCCTTGTACCCCATCTTGGGGCTGCCCGGCACCCAGTATCCGAGGTACACGTGGGGCAGGCCGCTCTGGCGCGCGATCTCGACATGGTCCAGAATGACATAGGTGCCGAGCGACGCCCGGGGCCGATCGGGATCGTAGAACGAATAGACGAGGCTGACGCCGTCATCCAGAACGTCGGTCAGGCACACCGCCACCAGGTCCCCCGTCTCGCGGTCGGTGTATTCCACGACCCGGGTGCGGATCGGGGTTTCCTCGATCATGGCCGCGAATTCGAAAGCGTCCATATCCGCCATGCCGCCATCCGCGTGCCGGCTTTCGAGGTAACGCCGGAACAGGTCGTATTGTTCCTCGGTCGCCCACGGGGAGGTCGCGCGCCGCTCCAGCCCTTGGTTGCGGCGCAGCGTCTTGCGCTGGCTTTTGGACGGCGTGAAGTCGGCCACGTTGATCCGCGCGGAAAGACAGGCCGCACAATCGGCGCAGGAAGGCCGGTAGAGAACGTTCTGTGACCGCCTGAAACCTTGCTTTGACAGCGTGTCGTTGAGACGCTGCGCGCCGTCCCCCTGCAACGCCGTGAACAGCTTCCGTTCCATCCGCCCCTCGAGATAGGGGCAGGGCTGCGGCGCCGTCACATAGAACTGGGGGGCTATGGGAAGTGTATGACGCATATGATGTTTCGGCTTTCTTTTACTAAAAAGCTAGCAGCGAAGCCGGCATTGTCCAAGGGGGAATCGGGCCGTTATCCGACAGCGCGGCGGTTTAGCGCGACAGTGCCCAGAACATGGTCCGAAAGCCCCTGCCCCCTGGCCGTGGTCATCATCAGAACGATCGAGATCAGCTGAAGTACCGGAAACCCGAAGGAGATCGTCAGCCCCAGCGTGTGCCAGAACGCCATGGCAAGATCGAACCGTTCACCCCCGAGCGTGCGGAACTCGATCGCCGCCAGCCGCATGCCCCATGTCGCCGAACCGCGCGCGATGGTGATGACACGATAGGCGAAACCGACGCTCAGCATCAGGAAGGGAAAGAAGAGTATTCCGGTGAAGGCGGTGAACGGCAGCACGGCGAGGCAAATGAGCACGATCAGCACGGTGTCGACCAGCCACGCGACAAGCCGTTTCATCGGCACGTCGCTGTAAAATTCCGGCTGTGTTTCCGGATCGGGTATGTGCCAGCTCGGCTCGGTCATCCTCACACCCTTACCGGGCACGATGGCCCGGGGGAAGCCCCCGGCGGCCGTTCGGTTTAACGCCGGGCCGGCAGCCCGGGTGACGATCGACAGGACACCGCGATCACACGGACAGGCGTGTGGCCTGCGCGCCGCGTTCGCGATAGGGCGTGGTGTTGTAGTGCGACCGGTAGCATTTGGAGAAATGCGAGGGCGAGGCAAAGCCGCAGGCCAGTGCCACGTTGATCACGGTCATGTCCGTCTGCATCAGGAGGTTGCGCGCCTTCTGCAGCCGCAATTCCATGTAATACCGCTTGGGGCTGCGGTTCAGGTAGCGGCGGAACAGCCGTTCAAGCTGGCGCGTGGACATGCCCACTTCCTTGGCCAGTATGGAGGGGCTGATCGGCTCCTCGATATTGCTTTCCATCATCTGGATGACCTGGCTCAGCTTGGGATGCCGCACGCCGATGCGCGTGGGCACGGACAATCGCTGCGTGTCCTGATCCGTCCGGATGGACGAATAGATCAACTGATCGGCGACCTCGTTGGCCAGTTTCTCACCGTGATCGTCGGCAATGAGCTTGAGCATCAGGTCGATGGAGGATGTCCCGCCCGCCGTCGTCATTCGGGCCCCGTCAACCACGAAGACGGATTTTGTCAGTTCGACCTCGAGGAATTCCTCGGAGAAACTGTCGTGGTTTTCCCAATGGATCGTGGCGCTCTTGCCGTCGAGAAGCCCGGCCTTGGCCATCGTGTAGGCCGCCGTGCACAGCCCGCCGATGCGCAGGCCGCGGCGGGCCTCGCGGCGCACCCAGTTGAGAAGACGCTTGGTCGTCGCTTTCTGGATGTGGCTGCCACCGCAGAGCAGCAGGATGTCGTCGCGCGTGAATTCGCCGAGACCGGTGTCAAGGTGGAAGCGCGCGCCGGAGGAGCAGGTGATGACTTCTTCGGCGTCGCCGCTCACGACCCATTCGTAGAGGGTCCGCCCGGCCATGCGATTGGCGATCCTGAGACATTCCACTGCTGCCGCGAAACTGAGGAGCGTGAAGTCCTCCATCAGGACGAAAACGAACCGTTGCGGGGGCGTCTGGCCGCTCTCGCCGCGTTTTGACGCTTCAGTCCGCATTGCTGCCGATTCTCCGGTCATATCCCGTTGTTGGCCACTTTCACGAAACCGTCGCACTTGACAAGTCCCGCCGTCCGGAATTGCGAAATTTCCTCCGGCACCCATATGGTAACTTGGGTGCCGGTTTAGTATAGAGCGGGCACAGTTTTTTAGCGGAGAGACACGATGGCCGAGTGGCAAAAATCCGATTGGCGCGCGAAACCGCGGATACAAATGCCCGACTATACCGACGCCGCCGCTCTCGGGCGGGTGGAAGAACGGCTTTCGCAGTATCCCCCGCTGGTTTTCGCCGGGGAGGCGCGCAAGCTGAAAGCGCAACTGGGCGCTGCATCCCGCGGGGAGGCGTTCCTGCTGCAAGGCGGGGACTGCGCGGAGAGCTTCGAACAATTCAGCGCCGACGCGATCCGGGACACCTTCAAGGTGATGCTACAGATGGCGATGGTGCTGACCTATGGCGCCAAGGTGCCGGTCGTGAAAGTCGGCCGGATGGCGGGCCAGTTCGCCAAACCGCGCAGCGCACCTACCGAGGTCGTGGATGGCGTGGAACTGCCCAGCTATCGCGGCGACATCATCAACGAACTGGCCTTCACAGAAGAGTCCCGCGTGCCGGACCCGGAGAAGATGCTGCAGGCATACACGCAGGCCGCGGCCACGCTCAACCTGCTGCGGGCCTTCTCTACGGGTGGCTACGCGGATGTGCACCAGGTCCATGCATGGACGCTCGGCTTCACCGAAAGCGAGAAGGCCGCCAGGTACCGCGAGATGGCCAACCACATCAGCGACGCGCTGGATTTCATGAAAGCGGCGGGTGTCGACAGCGATCGCGCGCACACGTTGCAGACGGTTGATTTCTACACCAGCCACGAGGCGCTGCTGCTGGAATACGAAGAGGCGCTGACCCGTCTGGATTCGACCAGCGGGAAATGGCTGGCCGGGTCGGGCCACATGATCTGGATCGGCGACCGGACGCGGCAGCCCGACGGTGCGCATGTCGAGTTCGCCCGCGGTGTCTTGAATCCCGTCGGGCTGAAATGCGGCCCGACGATGGAGACCGACGACCTCAAGCGGCTGCTGGCCACCCTGAACCCTGACAACGAGGCCGGGCGTCTGACGCTGATATCACGCTTCGGCGCAAGCAAGGTGGCCGAAAATCTGCCGCGGCTGATCCGGGCCGTCGAGGAAGAAGGCGCGAACGTCGTCTGGGTGTGCGATCCGATGCACGGCAACACCATCAAGTCGGCCAGCGGGTACAAGACCCGCCCCTTCGAGAACGTGCTGCGCGAAGTGCAGGAATTTTTCGGCGTGCATCGCGCCGAAGGCACGATCCCCGGGGGTGTGCATTTCGAAATGACGGGGCAGGACGTGACGGAATGCACCGGCGGGGTGCGCGCGGTGAGCGAGGAAAACCTCAGCGATCGCTACCACACCGCCTGCGATCCGCGGCTGAATGCGTCGCAATCGCTGGAGCTCGCCTTTCTCGTGGCCGAGCAGCTGTCGGGCCTGCGCGAGGAACGCGCGGCGGCGCGGGCAGGGTGATGATAACG
Source organism: Roseovarius sp. (assembly GCA_031580875.1). Classification (GTDB taxonomy): domain Bacteria; phylum Pseudomonadota; class Alphaproteobacteria; order Rhodobacterales; family Rhodobacteraceae; genus Roseovarius. Next base: position 4,811 of record JAVLCJ010000014.1, on the reverse strand, counting down.
CCGTTGTCCGGCCGCCTCCGTGGTGGCCGGATGCAGCGCTATCCTACTTGACCACGCGCAGCCACGGCCGTTCGCTCGGGTGGCGTGTGCCGTGCTGGAATCCCTCCGCAGGCTCGGACAGACCGTCTGCCACCGGCTGGCGGTCGCGGCCGACGCGCAGGACGCGCGATGCCGATATCTCGAAGCGGCGCGGTGGCGGGGCGGCAGACGCCCCGGTGACGAGGCAGCCAAGCGCGCGGGATATGTCGCCCAGATCGCTGCGCAGGGGCAGCATCAGCAGCGTTCCGGATGTCCCGGCCGCGCGCAGGGAAAACCGCACGAGGGCCGGCGCATCGAAGAGCTCGACCGTCCTGTCCGCCAATTGCGCACGGCTGCCCGGTTCGACGAAGCAGCTCACGGGCATCCCCCGCACCTCCATGCCCATCAGGTCGCGCAGGTGCGAGCCGGCGATCCTGAGACGGGACTGGCCCGGTGCGATGCGTTCGGCGATGAAGGCATGGGCCAGCAGGGGTTCGATCCGGCGCGGGTCGATATCCTCGCGGCGCGGCACGTCGTCCTGTCCGCGCATCGCGTCCCAGTAGCCAAGCAGGTCCCGCAATTCGTGCGATTTCGCCGGAACGTCGCCAAGCAACGTATCGTCTAACATCCATGATGGCCGGTCGTTCTGCATGGTGGTTCCTTTGCCCTTGTCGAGACGGCCCCCGCGTCGTGGCCGTAAGGACAATATGCCACAATTAAGCGCGAAATTGTCGAAATTCCTGTGCGATTGGTTAACCCTATGGCAACCGGTCCGCCCACGCGGTCGCGCATCGCTTGCCAGTTGGGCGGGGAATGGCTAGGACACCATCGCACGATCCGGGGAGCTTCGCTTGCTTTGTTCCATGACGGCATTCGCCTCTGCCAAGGGAGGGGACGGCGCCCATGACTGGGCGTGGGAATTGCGTGGCGTCAACGGCAAGGGCCTTGATGTCCGCCTGCGCGTCCCGGACTGGGTCGAGGGGCTGGAACCGGCGCTGCGCGCGCGGCTTGCCAAGGTTCTGGCGCGCGGCAATGTCACGCTCTCGCTCAAGGTGCAGACCCGCGCGGAGAGTGGCCCCCTCGCGGTCAACGCGGCCGCGTTGGAGGCGGCGCTTGACGCCGTCACGCAGGCCGAGGCACGGGCAACGGCGCGTGGCATGTCCCTCGCGCCGTTGACGGCGGCGGACGTGCTGGGCATGCGCGGGGTGATGGAAACGGCCGCGGCACCGGAGGCTACCGCCGAGCTTGCGGCGGCCCTGCTGGCGGATTTCGACGCGCTTCTGGAAACCTTCGTGGACATGCGGCAGCGCGAAGGCGCGGCACTAGAGGAGGTGCTGACGCGGCAGCTTGCCGATATCACGCGCCTGACGGATGACGCCGCCGCCGCCGCCGAGGCGCGGCGCCCCCGCATGGCCGACGCGTTGCAAAAGGCGCTGGCGCGGGTGAGCGAAAACGCCCCGGCGGTGGACGAGGCGCGCGTGGCACAGGAACTGGCGGTCCTGTCGGTGAAATCCGACGTGACCGAGGAGATCGACCGCCTGCGTGCCCATGCCGAGGCGGCGCGCGAGTTGCTTGCGACAGGGTCTCCTGTCGGGCGCAAGCTGGATTTCCTGAGCCAGGAGTTCAACCGCGAGGCCAACACCCTGTGTTCCAAGGCGCAGGACCCGAACCTGACGGCGGTCGGGCTGAACCTCAAGAGCGTGATCGACCAGATGCGGGAACAGGTGCAGAATGTGGAATGAAACAGGTATCGCGGCCGTGAAGGCCGCAAGCGAAGGCAGGGGCAGGGCATGAGCACACGGCGCGGATTGCTGATCATCCTTTCATCGCCCTCGGGGGCGGGAAAATCCACGCTGACCCGCCGGCTGCGCCAATGGGATCCGACGCTTTCCTTTTCGGTTTCGGCCACCACGCGGACCCCGCGCGAGGGTGAAGTCGACGGGCGCGAGTACCACTTCCTGAGCGAACAGCAGTTTCAGCGCGACGTCGCGGCGGGCGAGATGCTTGAACATGCGCACGTTTTCGGCAACTTTTATGGTTCTCCGAAAGGGCCTGTCGAGACGGCGATCAACGCGGGCCGCGACGTTCTTTTCGACATCGACTGGCAAGGTGCGCAGCAGATCCAGAACTCGGCGCTCGGGCAGCACACGCTGTCGATCTTCATCCTGCCGCCGTCGATCCAGGAATTGCACCGCCGCCTGACCACGCGCGGACAGGACACGCCCGAGGTGATCGCCAAGCGGATGCGCAAGAGCTGGGACGAGATCAGCCACTGGGCGGAATACGATTACGTGCTGGTCAACGACGATCTTGACGCCACCGACGAGAAACTCAGGACGATCGTCACCGCCGCGCGGCTGAAGCGGTTGCAACAGCCGGGCCTGAACGCCCATGTGAAGGCCCTGCATCAGGAATTCGAGGACATGCAATGACGCTTTATGAACTGGACGGCCACGCGCCGCAGATCGCCGCGGACACCTGGGTGGCACCCGATGCCAACCTGATCGGCAGGATCGTTCTGGAACAGGCCGCGTCGGTCTGGTTCGGCTGCACTCTGCGCGGTGACAACGAACCCATCGTGATCGGCGCGGGCAGCAACGTGCAGGAAAACACGGTGATGCACACTGACATGGGCTATCCGCTGACGGTCGACCCGGGCTGCACGATCGGGCACAAGGCGATGCTGCACGGCTGCACCATCGGCGAGAACAGCCTGATCGGGATGGGGGCGACGGTGCTCAACGGGGCGCGGATTGGCCGGAACTGCCTGATCGGGGCCGGCGCACTGGTCACCGAGGGCAAGGAAATTCCCGATGGCAGCCTCGTGATGGGGGCGCCGGGCAAGGTGATGCGCCAGCTCGACGACGAGGCCATCGAGGGGCTGAAAGCCTCCGCGCGCAACTACCAGGAGAACATGCGCCGCTTCCGCGCGGGTCTGGTCGCGCTCTAGGGACATGGCTGATCAGACGATCGCCACGCTGCTGGAGGGCATTCCCCTGCCGGCCGTCCTGATCGGCCGGGGTGAGCGTATCCTCGGCGCCAACAAGGATGCCCGCGACCTGCTGGGGCAGGCGATCGTGGGGCGGCATTTCATCACCGCGCTGCGTCAGCCCAACGTGCTTGACGCGATCGAGGCCTGCCTTCGGGACGGCACGCAGCGCAAGACACGGTACCTGACCAATGACGGCGCGCGCGACACCACGTTCATCGTGACATGCAGCCGGGTGGAGACGCAGACGGGCAACGGGGCGCTCGTCTGTTTCGAGGATATCACCCACCTTGAAACCGCCGGGCAGATGCGCCGCGATTTCGTTGCCAATGTCAGCCATGAACTGCGCACGCCCCTGACCTCGCTCATGGGCTTCATCGAAACGCTGCGCGGCCCCGCGCGGAACGATCCCGCCGCCACCGAGCGGTTTCTGCACACCATGCACAGGGAAGCCGCGCGGATGGAACGGCTGGTAAAGGACCTGCTGTCGCTGAGCCGGGTCGAGGATCAGGAGCGCGTGCGCCCGAGGGATCGCGTCACGCTGCAACAGACGCTGCGGGGCGTGCATCACGCGCTCAAGCCGCTCGCGGATGAAAAGGATGTCAGCATCGAGCTGACCCTGCCGAGCGAGCCGCTTGTCGTCACAGGCGATGCCGACCAGCTGTCGCAGGTGTTCACCAACCTCATCGAGAACGCGATCAAGTACGGCGGCGCCGGCAAGACGGTTACCGTCTTGGCCAGCCGGAACGAGCACGCCCCGTCGGTACGCGGGCCGGCGGCGGTGTGTGCGGTTCACGACGAGGGCCCCGGCATTGACGAGCGTCACATTCCCCGCCTGACGGAACGCTTCTACAGGGTGGACAGCCACCGCTCGCGCGAGAAGGGTGGCACGGGGCTGGGGCTGGCCATCGTCAAGCACATCATCAACCGCCACAGGGGGCGCCTGCGGGTCGAATCCACGTTGGGCAAGGGCAGCGAGTTCCGGGTTATCCTGCCGCTGGTACCATGAGCGGGCCGCGCCGGCCCCCGACGATCACCGCGGCAACCCGTCATCGTCGTCGGCCTGCCCGGCCAGCCAGTCGCGGAATTTCATCAGCGCCGGGCTGCGCGATTTCTCCACCGGCCAGACCAGCCAATAGGCGCCCGGCATGGGCGTCGGTCCGCCCCATGCCGTGACAAGCCGGCCGGTCGCCAGATCCTGCTCGACCAGGTAATCGGGAAGCAGCGCCACGCCGAGACCGTGAAGCGCCGCCTGCGTCAGCGTGCCAAACTGGTCATAGGTCGTGCCGGTCACCCGCGCCCCGGCGATGCCGTGCGCGGCGAACCATGCCGGCCACGCGTCGGGCCGGGTTTCGATATGCATGAGCGGCAGCTGGCGCAGGTCGCCCGGTGCTGCGATGCGTGTCCCGTCCAGCAGGGCCGGCGCGCATACCGGTACGACGGCCTCGCCCCGCAGGCGCATGGCCTGCGTGCCGGGCCAGTCTTCCTGGCCGAAATGTATCGCTGCGTCAAAGGGTTCGGTGCCGAAACTGAACGGCTTGAGCCGGGTCGACAAGTTGATCGTGACGGCAGGGTGGCGGCGTGTGAAATCGGCCAGCCGGGGGACCAGCCAGCGCATCCCGAAGGTGGGCAGGATGGCAAGGTTCACGCTGCCGCCCGACGGCGTGGTCGTCAGCCTGAGCGAGGCCTGCGTGATCTGCCGGAGCGCGGCGCGCACGTCCTCGGCATAGGCCGCGGCCTCGGGCGTCAGGACCATGCCGCGCCCCTCCCGGATGACGAGCTCGACGCCGAGCTGATCCTCCAG
>JAVLCJ010000149.1:0-5788 GCA_031580875.1 Roseovarius sp. | reverse complement strand
CTCGGATCTCGGGCGCGCCCTCGGGGCGATCGACAAGGCCGTGGCAAAGCGACCCAAGGACCCGTATCTTCATGAACTCAGGGGCCAAATCCTGATGGAGAGCCGGCGTTTCGACGCCGCGCTCAACGCCTATGCGCGCGCCAGCCGGCTCGCCCCGCGCAACGCGCTGATCCTGGGCGCCTATGGCCGCGCGCTGCGCGCCAACGAACAATACGCCAAGGCCCGCGACTATCTGGAACGCGCCCGCGCCCGCGACGGGCGCGACGCGCGGGTGCTGCGCGACCTCGCGGTCGTCCATGCCAAGCTCGGCAATCGCGGCATGGCCTCGCTGGTGACGGCGGAACGCTACGCGATGCGCGGCCGGCTCAAGGACGCCGCGGTTCACGCCTCGCGCGCCTCGGACCTTTTGCCGCGCGGTTCGGGCGCGTGGCAACGCGCACAGGATGTGCTATCAGCTGCCCGGAAAGCCCAGAAAGAACGGAGATGACCCGATCATGATTTCCCGCCTCGCCGCCCCCTTCGCCGCTGCCGCGCTTCTGGCCGGACCGGCCGCCGCGTTTGACCTTGACGACATGACCGAGGCCGAGCGTGCGTCATTCCGTGCCGAGGTGCGCGCCTACCTGCTCGAGAACCCCGAGGTCATCATGGAGGCCGTCGCCGTGCTGGAGCAACGCCAGGCGCAGCAGCAGGCACAGGACGACGTGTCACTCGTGCAGGCCAATGCCGAGGCGCTCTTCGAGGACGGTCATTCCTGGGTCGGGGGCAATCCCGATGGCGACGTGACGCTGGTCGAATTCCTCGACTATCGCTGCGGCTACTGCCGCCGCGCCTTCCCCGAGGTGGCGGAACTGGTGGAAAGTGATGGCAATATCCGTTTGATAATCAAGGAATTTCCTATTCTTGGCGAGCAATCGACCATGGCCTCGCGCTTTGCCATCGCCACCAAGCAGATCGCGGGCGACGACGCCTACAAGGCGCTGCACGACACGCTCATGACCTTTCGCGGGGAGATCTCCGAAACCGCGCTGCGGCGGGTGTCTGACACGTTGGGGCTCGATGCCGAGGCCATCCTCGCGCACATGGACAGTGACGATGTCAGCCGCGTGATCACGGCCAACCGGCAGCTTGCGCAGCGGCTCAACCTGTCGGGCACGCCGTCCTTCGTGATGGAGGACAGGATGCTGCGGGGCTACGTCCCGCTGGAGGCGATGCGCGACACGGTGGAGGAAATCCGGACGCAATAGAACCGGAAAACCGCGTGCGGCTGACCCCGCCGCACGCCGTCTGAAACTTGCCGCGGTATCACGGCGGCGATGCGGCGGTATCGCGTCGGTGCCGTCAGGCCGGTCCGAAGCGGATCCACACGGCGTGCGCCGGGGGCGGACGGCTCATCGCTTCGGATGGCATGAGCGACCGCTAAGCGCCGGGAGGGGGCTTTGCAAAGTTTGGGCGATTTCCTGATAGCGGACCTTCAGGCAAAGTGCGGCGAATGCCGGGTGCGAGCCCACTTTGACCACTGCTGCGCTTTGAATGAATGACCGCACATCAAGGTGCGTCGGAAAAAGTGACGCAATGAACGTGCGTTTCCTCAAGGGTTTGTGCCACAAGATGTTTCGACAGCCTTGGTGATAAGGCGGCTTGTGACAAGAAAGACCGTTTTTGACGTCACATTGCCCTGCAGACACAACCCCCGCATATGCGTTTGAGGATTCCGATAGCGACTGTTACAATCAGCCTTTATAAGGTGGGTAGAGACCTTCCTTGACCGGCAATGCAAGCGTGCCGGCTGTCAAGCTCGCGTGCGCCGCGCGACTCTGGTCGAAGCGATCTGCCCAAAAAGACTCACGCCAAGGCATCAACTGCAAGGAGGAATCCATCACTTACGCGAAGCTGTTGAGAGCCGCCGTCGGCGGTGCTGTCGCGATCGTCATTGCCAACATCGTGAGCAACATTCTGTTCTTTCAACTCGGTCGACCGCTTCTCTTTGAGAGCGAAATGCAAAGTGCAAAGGTCATTGCGGTTCTGTTCGAAATGGAACCACTTCCTCTAATGTTCACGAACGGCCCGCTTTACATGGGCATCGCCGCAGTGATTGGCGTCGTCCACGGTCTGGTCTTCTATTGGATCGAACCTGCTTTGCCGCGCGGGATCGTCGGGCGTGGACTGGCTTTCGCTGCCATCCTATGGGCGCTTATGGCGCTATATTTCGAGTTCCACACACCCTTCAACATGTTCGGCGAACCGGTCGCACTTGTCGCAGTCGAGCTTGTGTTTTGGATAGTGGTCGTCGCCGCTCAGGGGCTTGTCCTGTCCATCATCTACGGGAGGGGTCGGCATGAATTGGCAAGCCCTGTGGAATGACGGCGCAGTCATTTCCGTTCACGCGCTCGTCGCACTCCTCGCAATGGGTGCGGGCGCGGTTCAGCTCCTGGCTCCCAAAGGTACGATCACGCACAAGACGCTTGGCTATGTCTGGGTCGGCGCCATGGGTGTGGTGGCGGTGTCGAGTTTCTGGATTCACGAGTTCCAATGGTTCGGGCCGTTTTCGATCATTCACGTCCTCTCACTCCTGGTCCTTGCCACATTGATCTACTCCATTCGCGCGATCCGGCGGGGGAGCGTCACGGCGCACCGCAACTCGATGATCCAGCTTTACGCACTGGCCCTCGTGCTTACAGGAGCATTTACACTCGTGCCGGGCCGTACGATGCATGCCGTCATCTTTGGAGGATGATCGGACATGGTTGGGTTTTGGTCTACCCTCGGTTGAGCCCGAGCATGCGGTTGATAACCACCGTTTTTGGCATGCAAGTAGTGGCAGGGGGGCCAACGCTGCTTGGCAACGCAGTCTCCAAGTCAACTAGAAGGTCCGGGGAACATACCCGAGCGAATCTGATTTGCGCTTGCTACTGATACCTCTATGATGATCGCCTGGCAGCATTGAGGAAAAACGTATTGAACCTGCTTTCAACATTCATCAAGCCGATGCACCCGGAGGGCCAAAAGTTCGTTGCGATCTTTGCAGCTGTGACTCTTGGTCTTTTCTTGATTTCATCCGTCCTCGGCTGGATCGGTGTCGGGCTTACGATCTGGTGTTACTACTTCTTTCGCGATCCTCATCGTGTCAGTCCCACGAGGCCTGGTGTGATCGTGAGCCCGGCGGACGGTATCGTGTCACTCATCGAACCGGCTGTCCCGCCGGCAGAACTGGGTATGGCAGACACACCGCTGACGCGCATCAGCGTGTTCATGAGTGTCTTCAATTGCCATGTGAACCGAAGCCCGATTGCTGGTGAAATCACATCGGTCGCCTATCGCCCCGGAAAATTCGTCAATGCGTCACTCGACAAAGCCAGCACTGACAACGAACGCAACGGCCTGTGTCTACGGCTTGCGAACGGACAAGAGCTGGCTGTTGTCCAGATTGCGGGCTTGGTTGCCCGTCGCATTCTCTGTTTCGTGAAACCGGGCGACCAGCTGAGTACCGGGGAACGGTTCGGCTTGATCCGCTTCGGCTCACGCCTCGACGTGTATCTGCCCCCTGATGTCGCCCCTCTCGTGGCTGTCGGGCAGACCATGATCGCGGGCGAGACGGTGTTGGCAGAACTCGACATGGCTGGGACGGAAAGCGATGCCCGCAAATAATGGCAAATCCTTCACCGACCTTGCACTGGTTCAGTTGATCCCGAACATGCTGACCATTGCTGCGATCTGCGCAGGGTTGTCTGCCATCCGCTTCGGTGTGCAGGGTGACTATGAAATAGCGGTGCTGTTGATCGTGGCGGCCTGTATTCTCGACGGCTTGGATGGAAAGATCGCACGGCTCCTGGGCGGCGACAGCAAAATGGGGGCCGAGCTGGACTCGCTCGCTGACTTTGTAAATTTTGGTGTTGCGCCTCCGCTGGTGATCTATCTATGGGCTCTGCAGGACATGCGCAGCGCGGCATGGCTGTGCGTGCTGGTCTTTGCGATCGGCTGTGTCCTGCGCCTGGCGCGGTTCAACGTGAGCAACAAGGCCGGCGGAGAAGTTCAACCCTCTGACGACTTTTTCGTCGGTATTCCGGCACCGGCAGGCGCGATCTTGGTCATTTTGCCGATGTCTGTTTCCTTTGCATTTTCAAACCAACCGCTTCTGCCCGACATTCTGATCTGCGGGCATATGGTCTTGGTCGGAATGGCCATGATCAGCCGCATCCCGACATGGTCGCCGAAACGGGTTCGAATTTCACGCGGGAACATCAAGTACTTTCTGCTTGGATTCGCTTTGATTGTTGCCACTTTGCTGACCTACGCTTGGATCACTCTCGTGATCTTCTCTTGCGGATACGTAGCGATGGTCGTCTGGAGCCTGATTGCTGCATCCCCTGACACATATGGGAAGGAAGAATAGCTTGAAAATCGACGCCGTTCAGACCTCGTACGCCCGCTGGGCACCAGTCTATGACAAGACCTTCGGCGCTGTCACCAATGTCGGCCGACGTCGGGCCGTTCGATATATAAACGGGTTGCAAGGCGCTGTGCTCGAGGTCGGTGTCGGAACAGGCCTTTCCTTGCCGCATTACAAGCCTGATCTTCAGGTCACTGGAATTGACTTCAGCCGCGACATGCTCGCCAAAGCCCAGGCCAAGGTTGAGCAATTGAACCTCAAGCACGTCGCCGAACTGCGCCAGATGGATGCCCGCGTACTGGATTTCAGCGATGCCAGCTTTGACACGGTTGCAGCCATGCATGTGCTGTCTGTCGTTCCGGAGCCGGAAAAGGTAATGGCGGAAATCGCGCGGGTCCTGAAACCCGGAGGGCGCGTGGTGATCACAAACCACTTTGTGCGAAAACGCGGGTTTTTGGCATTCTTGGAGCGGATCTCATCTCCTTTTGCCAATGTTCTTGGGTGGCACTCGGATTTTGAACTGGAAACGATTTTGCAAGAACCGTCACTGGCGGTCCAAGAACAAGGATCTCTTCCTCCGCTTGGCATGATGACATTCATCGTTCTGCAAAAATCCGGAGCGGACGATTAGAGCGCGCAAGGTAAATTTTGCCAAAACTCAATCGCTTCTGTCACCGGCTAAAGCGTTTCTGACCAGCTCGGCTTCGTTTAAACATACCTTGGCGCGCGCGCGGCGAACCGGTGCTCCGTCCCGCAACTCGGCCACCGCACTGACGCCCGTCGAAGGTCCGCCCTGACCAGCCCGGTCGTGTCGCGCCACGCGCGCTCCGGGCTGAAGCGCACGCGCTCCCCGCAGAGATCACGGGCGGCGCCCGGCCCGTATCGCCTATTCCGCCGCCGGGCGCTCGGCCTCGCCGGCCGCGATCTGTTCGGCGCGTTTCTCGACCTCTTCCACGATATGGTCGATCATCTGGTCATTGGTCATCTTGTGGCTTGCCTTGCCCGCGAGATAGACCATCCCGCTGCCCGCGCCGCCACCGGTGAAGCCGACATCCGTCATCAGCGCCTCGCCGGGGCCGTTCACGACGCAGCCGATGATGCTGAGGCTCATGGGCGTCTTGATATGTTCCAGCCGCTTCTCCAGTTCCTCGACCGTCCGGATCACGTCGAAGCCCTGCCGCGCGCAGGACGGGCAGGAGATGATGTTCACCCCCCGGTGGCGCAGGCCGAGGCTCTTGAGGATCTCGTAGCCCACCTTCACCTCTTCCACCGGGTCGGCGCTCAGGCTCACGCGCAGCGTGTCGCCGATGCCCATCCACAGCAGCTGTCCCAGCCCGATCGCCGACTTGATGGTGCCCGACATGAGCCCGCCGGCCTCGGTGATGCCCAGATGGATGGGCG
>JAVLCJ010000148.1:0-5789 GCA_031580875.1 Roseovarius sp. | reverse complement strand
CCAGCGGCGGGATCCACGGGTGATCCTCGTAGGCGCCGTGCTTGGACCCGGTGATCAGCCAGCCGTCGCACTCGGCGGGATCGCGGGGATAGATTTCATCGACCACGTCGTACCGGGAAAAGTCGAAGCCGCGCCCCGCGAGCAGTTTCGCGAACATGGCATCGAAATCGCCCAGGGTCTGCTGAACCTCGGGCAGGGCGTGGCCGGTCATCAGGACGCCGATTTTCATGGGTGCTCCGTAATTTGATCAAATTTATGTTAGCCGAGCCGACGCGCCACGGCAAGACCGGGCGCCGCCCGAGCCTAAACCGTTTCGGCGTAGGTTTTCCAGTGATCGCCCGCCGGGACCGCCGCCATCTCGCGCAGTTCCTGCCGCTTGGTCATCACGAGGTTGCGGCGCAGGCCGGGGGGCAGGATGCGCGCGATCAGCGGGTCCGTCTCGAACCGGGTGATGGCGGTTTCCCAATCGGGCGCGAGTTGCGGCAGGTCGGCCTCATAGGCGTTGCCGGTGACCGGGGGCGGGGGCGTGCGCCCGTCCTCCACGCCGCAGAGCGCCGCGCCGAGGATCGCGGCGAAGGCGAGGTAGGGGTTGATGTCGCCGCCGGGCACGCGATGCTCGATCCGGCGGGCGGCCGGGGCACCGCCGGGGATGCGGAGCGCCGCCGTCCTGTTGTCGTAGCCCCAGCAGACGCCGGTGGGCGCGTGCGCGCCGGGGACAAGCCGGGTGTAGCTGTTGGCATGGGGCGCGAAGACGAGGGTCGAGGCGGGCATGGCGGCAAGGCAGCCGGCAACGGCCATGCGCAACGTGTCATTGCCGGTGTCGCGGCCATCGTCGAGAACATTGCGGCCCGCGTCGTCGAGAACCGAGAAATGCAGGTGCATGCCGTTGCCCGCATCCTCGGCGAACGGCTTGGCCATGAAGGTCGCGGCGAGCCCGTGGCGCCGCGCCAGCCCCTTGATGAGCGCCTTGAAGGCCCATGTGTCGTCGGCGGCGCGCATGGCCTGCTGGTGGTGCAGTGTCACCTCGAACTGGCCGATGCCGGATTCGGATGTCGTCGTCTGGGCGGGGATGCCCATGCGGGTGCACCCGTCATAGAGCGCGCTCAGAAAGGGATCGAAGGCGTCAAGTTCCGACATGGACAGGATGTCGGGCTTGAACAGCCGCCGCCCCGAGCGCGGGTCCCTCGCGGGTGCGAGCGCGCCGCCGCTGTCATCGACGAGGGTGAATTCGAGCTCGGTCGCCGCCACGACATGCCAGCCGCGGGCGGCATACCGGGCGAGCACGTCGGCGAGCGCGTGGCGCGGATCGCCGTCGAATGGGCTGCCGTCCTCGTTGTGCATGGCGGCCGGGACGAGCGGCTGCGGCACGTCGAGCCAGGGCAGCGGCATCGAGCCACGCTCCGTGGGCAGCAGGATACCGTCGGCGTCGCCGGTCTCGAAAACCAGCGGGGAGCCCTCGATATCGGCGCCGAAGATATCGACGTTGAGCGCCGAGAGCGGCATGCGCACGGCCCCCGTGTCGAGCTTCGGGGCGTAGCTGCCGGGGACGCGCTTGCCGCGCATCTGGCCGTTCAGATCGCAGGCGGCGATGCGGAAAGTGGGGTAGTCTTCTAGCTCCATGACCTCTGTCCTGTGCAGGGTTTCGCGCAGCCTAACGAGTCGCGCGGCGGCTGGCCACCGGAATTTGATCAAATATAGAGGCCGGTCAGCCGCAGGACCGGCGCATCCGAATTCGGCCCGCGCCGGCGGCCGAGCATTGTATCGGGCGGTGTGAGTGCTATTGTCGCGCTGGCAATCGCGCCCGGCGCCCGAAGGTTGTCCGGCAGCTCGAAAGGAGGCGCAATCATGGTTTCACGCGTGATCCCGGTCGATCCGTTCGACCTGGTGATTTTCGGCGGCACGGGCGATCTGGCGCGGCGCAAGATCCTGCCGGGATTGTACAGACGGTTCTGCGCCGGGCAGATGGGCCCGGAGTCGCGCATCATCGGGGCCGCGCGCGGCGAGATGGACGATGCAGGCTATCGCGAGTTCGTTCGCGCCGCGATCACGGCGCATTCCCGCGACAGCGGCTGCGACATGGCGGAGGTGGACGAGTTCCTCGCCCGGCTGAACTATGTCGCGGTGGACGCCACGGGCGAGGCAGGCTGGGCGCGGCTGGCCGAGCTGGTGCAGGGTGATCGCATCCGCGCCTTCTATTTCTCGGTAGGGCCGGCGCTGTTCGGAGCGCTGGCCGAGCGGCTGCACCGCCACGGCATGGCCGATCATGACAGCCGGATCGTGGTGGAAAAGCCCTTCGGGAACGATCTCGCGTCGGCGCGCGAGCTGAACCGGGTGCTGGCCCGGCATTTCGAGGAGGGGCAGATTTACCGGATCGACCATTACCTCGGCAAGGAGACGGTGCAGAACCTCATGGCGATCCGGTTCGGCAATGTCCTGTTCGAGCCGCTGTGGAACAGCCAGTACGTGGACCACATCCAGATCACCGTGGCCGAGGATGTGGGCGTCGGCGGGCGCGGCGACTATTACGACCGCGCGGGCGCCATGCGCGACATGATGCAGAACCACATCATGCAGCTTCTGTGCCTGATCGCGATGGAGCCACCGGCCAAGTTCGACCCCGACGCGGTGCGCGACGAGAAGCTCAAGGTGATCCGCGCGCTTGACCCGGTGGCGCCGGAAAACGTTGTGCGCGGCCAGTACGAAGCGACGAACGACAAGCCCAGCTACCGCAAGCACGTGGAGAACCGCGACAGCACGACCGAGAGTTTCGTGGCCCTCAAGGCGAACATCAGCAACTGGCGCTGGGCGGGCACGCCGTTCTACCTGCGCACGGGCAAGCGCCTGCGCGAGCGCGCCAGCGAGATCGCCGTCATCTTCAAGGACGCGCCGCATTCGATCTTCGGGGCGGATGCGGGGCGGCACCGCAACATCCTGACGATCAAGCTGCAACCCAACGAGGGGATCGAGCTGGGCGTGACGATCAAGGAACCCGGCCCGGGGGGGATGCGGCTGATCGACGTGCCGCTGGACATGACCTTCGCCGAGGCGCTTGGCCCCGAGGAGGCGGATTTTCCCGACGCGTATGAACGGCTGATCATGGACGTGATCCGCGGCAACCAGACGTTGTTCATGCGCGGCGACGAGGTCGAGGCGGCCTGGGCCTGGACCGATCCGATCATCGCGGACTGGCAGGACCGGGGCGAAGCCCCCTTGCCCTACGCGACGGGCAGCGCGGGCCCCGACGAGGCGCTGGCGCTCATACATCGGGATGGCCGGCGCTGGCGGGAGATACGCGCATGACGTTTCTGGAATACGCGGATGCCGAGATGCTGGCCATCGACCTGGCCAACCGCCTTGCCGGGGAGCTGCGGACGGCCCTTGAACACCGGGACCGGGTCCTGTTCGTGGTGCCCGGCGGCACGACGCCGGGGCCTGTTTTCGACAGCCTGTGCGATGTCGACCTCGACTGGTCGCGCGTCGACGTGGCCCTGAGCGACGAGCGCTGGCTGCCCGAGGTGCATGTGCGGTCCAACACGCGCCTCCTGCGCGAGCGGCTGCTGGTGGGGCGGGCGGCCAATGCCCGCTACCTGCCGCTTTACGCCCGGGCCGAAGGCCCCGAGGCGGTACTGGCCGAGCTGGAGGCCAATATCGTGCCCAGCCTGCCGGTCTCCGTCTGCCTGCTGGGCATGGGCACGGACATGCACACCGCGTCGATCTTTCCCGGCGCGGACAACCTCGACACGGCGCTGGATCCGAACGGCCCGGTCCTGGTGGCGATGCGGGCGCCCGGCACGTCGGAGCCGCGGATCACCCTGTCGGCGCGGGTACTGGACGCGGCGCTGTCGAAACACCTGATGATCATCGGCCCGGCCAAGCGCGCGGCCCTTGAGCGCGCGCAGGGCCTGACGCGCCAAGAGGCGCCGATCCGCGCGGTGATGGACGACCTGATCGTGCACTGGGCGCCGTGATCGGCGCGCGACGGATGAAAGGGGGCACGACATGTGGCACGCAATGAGCGCGCATCGCGGCGCGCGGATCGCCGAGCTGATGGCCGAGGACGGCCGGGCCGGCGAATTCTCGGTGCGGCTTGACGGGATGCTGTTCGATTACGCCAAGACGCACATCACCCGCGAGGCGCGGCGCGATCTTGTCGCGCTGGCCGAGGCGCGCGGCGTCGCCGCCCGGCGCGATGCCATGTTCAACGGCCAGACGATCAACGAGACCGAGGGGCGCGCGGTGCTGCACACCGCGCTGCGCAATCTCGACGGGGCGCCGGTCCTTGTGGATGGCGTCGACGTGATGCCGGACGTGCTGGACACGCTCGCCCGGATGGCGGATTTCGCCGAGGCGGTGCGCACGGGGCGGATCACCGGGGCCGGCGGGCCGATCACCGACGTGGTGAATATCGGGATCGGCGGGTCGCATCTGGGCCCCGAGATGGCCACGCGGGCGCTGCGGCCCTATCACGACGGCCCGCGATGCCATTTCGTCTCCAACGTGGACGGGGCCGACATCGCCGACACGCTGGACGGGCTGGACCCGGCGACCACGCTGGTGATCGTCGCGTCCAAGACCTTCACCACCGCGGAAACCATGGCCAATGCGCGCACCGCCCGGCGCTGGATGGCGGGCAGGGTCGGCGACCCGGCGGCGCAATTCGTCGCCGTCTCGACAGCCGACGACAGGGTGGCCGAATTCGGTATCGCGCCCGACCGGGTGTTCGGTTTCGCCGACTGGGTCGGCGGGCGCTATTCGGTCTGGGGACCGATCGGGCTGAGCCTGATGATCGCGATCGGCGCAGAGCGGTTCGGTGCCTTCCTTGACGGTGCGGCGGCGATGGACGCGCATTTCCGCGCGGCGGAGCCGGACGCCAACATGCCGCTGATGCTGGCGCTGGTGGGGGTCTGGCATCACCAGGTCTGCGGCCATGCGACGCGCGCGGTTCTGCCCTACGACCAGCGGCTGGCGCTGCTTCCATCCTACCTGCAGCAGCTGGAGATGGAGAGTAACGGCAAGGGCGTCGCCATGGACGGCACGCCGCTGGACCGGCCCGCCGGTCCGGTTGTGTGGGGGGCGCCGGGCACCAACGGGCAGCACGCGTTCTACCAGTTGATCCATCAGGGCCGGCAAGTGGTGCCGTGCGAATTCATGATCGCCGCGCATGGACACGAAGCCGATCTGGAGGATCATCATCGCCTGCTGGTGGCAAACTGTCTGGCGCAGTCACAAGCCTTGATGCGGGGGCGCGGCATGGACGAGGCGCGGGCGCTGATGGCCGAAAGGGGGCTACGCGGCGAGGAGCTGGAACGCCAGGCGGCGCATCGGGTGTTCCCGGGCAACCGGCCGTCGGTGACGCTGGCCTATGACAGGCTGACGCCGCGCCGGTTGGGCCAGATCATCGCGCTGTACGAGCACCGCGTGTTCGTCGAAGGCGTCATCATGGGGATCAACAGCTTCGATCAGTGGGGGGTGGAACTCGGCAAGGAGATGGCCAGCGCCCTGGCCCCGACCGTGGCGGGCGCACCGCTGCCGCGCGGGGCGGACGGCTCGACCGCGGCGCTGGTGAGGTTCTTGCAAGGGGACTGACGCCCCTCTTGCGGCGGTGCGGGCGCGGTTCAGGCCGCGTTGTTGGAATTCGCGGGCTTCTTTCCCGAGGTTTTCCGGCTGTTTGCGTCGATGAATTCCACCACCAGCGGCCGGATATTGTTGCGCCAGCTCTTGCCGGCGAAAATGCCGTAATGCCCGGCGCCGGGTTCGACGTGGCTGGCTTTCTTCGAAGCGGGCAGACC
>JAVLCJ010000147.1:0-5800 GCA_031580875.1 Roseovarius sp. | reverse complement strand
TTGGAACCCCGTTGGAAGGGGGTTGGCATCGGGGTTGGCACCCCCGTTGGAATGGGGGTTGGAAGCGTTGGAAGGCGTTGGAAAGGGGTTGGAAAACGGACGATCCAAGTCATTGCTTAACCTCAATAATTTTCGTCCTTCTCTTGGAAGGCGGGCCATATTCGACGGTTTCGATCCGGCCGGCGGCGAACAGCTCGGACATGGCCCGATTCAGGGCTTGTCGCGTGCATCCTTCAGAGCCCGGCTCGGCTGCGAACACTGTCGGCAGGAACGTCGGTCCGGGGTGCGGCGAGACGTGACGGCCTTGCGATTCAAACTGCTGGAGGAGGGCCATAACCACACGCTGCGCTTTTGCGCCCGCGGCCATCCGGTCGAGGCCGGTGCCTTCGGCCCCGCCCTCCACGATGGATCGGCCGGCGTCATAGCGGATCATGATTTCCTCGCCACTGGGGCCGTAATTGCTCTTTTTCAGCGTCAGGCGGCGGGCGTTCGTGTCGGGCTCGTACCCTCCATCTGTGATCGGCTGAAAGTATAACCTGCTCCTGACGCTGTTGTTCCACGCGGTCGAGCCGGAGGTCCCCCAGCCAGACGTGAGGCCGTGCTGAGATGGATGCGAGAGAAGCACAACGGCGCAGTCGTGGCGCAGGGCGAGCCCGCGCAGCATCCCGATAAAGGTCCGCGCCTGCGGGCGGCTGTTCTCCTCGCCGCCGAACAGGTCGCTGAGCGTGTCGAGCACTACGAGTTTCGGTTGATACCGGGCGATCGCGGCCTCCAGCGCGGTCAGCCGCTCGATGGCCACCAGCGCGCCGGTGCGCCGATCAGGCATGGCGAGCGTCGCGTCCTGCCCGGCAAAACTATGCGTGTGCAGGTCGGCGAGCTCCGCCATGGTGATGCCCTCGGCCGCGGCGACGTCGGCGAAGCGGATTTGCAGCTCCTCGTCGTCGTCTTCGGCGCTGACGAAAAGGGCCGGTCCGCGCTGATCGGGCGGACGGCCAAGCCACGCATGGCCGGCGGCCGTGGCGGCGGCCAGTTGCAGCGCCAAGAGGCTCTTGCCCGTGCTGCCGTCGCCGCTCAGCAGGGTCACGTTGCGGCTCGGGATCATCTTGTCCAGCAACCACTTGCTCTGCGGGATCGGCTGGCCCTCCAAGTCCGCGACCGACCAGAATTGCAGCGGCGCGGCCCGCCAATCTCCGCG
This sequence comes from Roseovarius sp., assembly GCA_031580875.1. Classification (GTDB taxonomy): domain Bacteria; phylum Pseudomonadota; class Alphaproteobacteria; order Rhodobacterales; family Rhodobacteraceae; genus Roseovarius. The sequence goes on along the minus strand of JAVLCJ010000147.1, from coordinate 4,605 downwards.
GCCTTCACCTGCTCGCCGAACGATTGAAGGGCTCGCCAAGGGGTGAGGGACTCGTCCGCGGCGCCGTCAGCCAGACCGCGCGCAAGCTCGATCAGGGCGCGGCGGTCTCGGTACCCGGCCAGCATGTCGGCGTAGTCCCTGAAAAAGGTGCTTGCGACCGACGCACCGGCCAGCCGCGCTAGGTAGGCGGGCGCGCCTAGCGCGGCCAGCCCTTCATGCTCGGCCGCGAAGTTCCTCAACGTGACCGGCGACACCAGATCGCCTGCCGCCGTTCGATCTCCTCGGCGAAGTCAGTGTGTGCCGGGTCGAAGAAAAGCGTGCGCGGCGCGCGCGGCCGGCGCTCGACGCGGGCGCCATCCAGCAGCAGCGCGCCGAGAAGCTGCTGTTTGGCCTCTACGTTATTCGGCAAGTCATTGTCGGCCCTGAAATCCTTCATGCGCGCAACTCCCCGCCATGCCGCGCGACGATGGACGCAAGCCAGTTCATCTGTTTTGCGGATGGCTTGCCGCGCCACCGCTCAAGCTGCGCGAGAAAATCCCGTTCCCGCGGCGACAGCCGATCCGGCGCAACGTGTCGTACCTAGCGCGCAGCAGTGCGGGGATCGTCGAAGATGGTCCCGCCGGCGCTCGGCTGGGCGCTGGGCTGCGCAGTCTGGACAAGGCGCTTTGCGAGGTCCGGCCATCCCGTGCCCGCGCTCGCCAGTTCGCGGTCGAGACGGCCGAGAACCGCGAGCCTTTCAGCGTCCGTCGCGCTGGCGTCCAGCTTGGACAGCAGCTTCGCCAGCTTTTCGCAATCTATCGCCATGGCGCCCCCAATTGACGTTCGTTACAGTTGGCGGATCAGCGGAAGCTCGGTGATCCGCCCGCTGGCGGCTTAATATTCGTCGCCTTCCGGCCCGGTGCCCGGAACACGACACCGGGGCGAGCAAAGCCGGTGGCCCGGCCCCTCGGACAGTAATTTCTTGCCGCATCTCAGGCATTTGCGGCGCTTCCTTGCCCGGCGGCGAAGTACCCGCTCGGCGGCTGTTTCCGCTTGCTCCGGGCTACCCTAACCGTTCTTTGGTGTGAGCCGCTCGCCGGTCTCGGCATGAAAAGCGTGGTACCTCTTGCTCTCGCTATCGCGCTCCAGCCGGAAGCCGCTCATGCGGGGCCGTTCCGGCGCTGGGCTGCGAGGTCGTCGACGCTTTCGCCGGTCAGCTTCGCGCGCTTCACGATCTCGTCGGTCTCGGCCCGGCCGAGGGCGAAGGGCTGCCCGGGCGCCGGCGGGCGGGGCATATGCTGCGCCGCGGCCCGCATTACGCCGGCTCCTTCTGCGCGAGCTTCGCGTTGATGTCCGGCCCCCAGAACCGGGAACAGCCGGGGCTCAGCTTCTGCGGCTCGGGGAGGATGCCGCGCTTCACCCAGCGCCACACGGTGTTCATCGAGATGTCGAAATGCTCCGCAACGGCGCGCGGAGCATAGTGGCGCGCCTCGAAGTCGCGGCTGACGGAATTGCCTTGGGTCGTCGCGTGTTTCATGCGTGTGCCTCCTATTGATGGCACCTGCATATTGCCGAAAACCGCGCTCGGTCACGGGGGTTTCGGACGGGTCACCGCCGCCACGGGCGCGGCGTTGTCCCATAGTGTCTCAGGCGGTTTAAGGCTGTCCGATCACGATTTGGTGAGGTTATGTTACATCTCCGCGCCCGGCGAGGAATTCGCCCCATGCCGCCATCACGGCGCGGCGGCGCTCGACCATGTCGCTCCGCCGGTAGGCCCGCTCGACGTTCGATCCAACCGTGTGCGCGAGCGCGATTTCCGCGAGGTCGCGGTCGATTCCCTGGACCGCGCACCAATCCCGGAACGTCGAGCGCAGACCGTGCGGCACCGCGGGGCGGCCACTCTGCTCGTCGCGGTAGCGATCCGGCGCCGCGGTGGCGATCTTCTTCATCACGGCCCCCAGCGCCATGTCGCTGAGCTGCCCGCCGCGAGGCGCTGAAAAGACGAGGGCGGCATCGTCATCCTGCCGCGGCTGCGCCTCGATCAGCGCCATCATGGCGTCGGTCAGCGGTACCCGGCGGGGGCGGCCGCTTTTCATCCTCTTCGCCGGGATGGTCCACATGCGCGCCGCCGGGTCGATCTCGTTCCACCGCATGCCCAGGACCTCGCCCGAGCGGCAGGCGTTCAACGCGACCATCTCGAGGGCGCGCGCTGGTCCCTTCGCGCTGGCGCAGATCGGCGAGCCAGCCCGGCGCGTCGGCGAGGTTCAGCGCGGGCTAGTGTTTCGGCTTTGCAATGGCGTGCGGCTTCGGCAGGAAGGCGTCGAGGTTGCCGGACCACTCGGCCGGGTTCGGCGGGTCGCAGTGCCCGGCCGCGATCGCCGAGGCGAAGATCGCGTGCAGCCGCTGGCGCAGCCGCGTGGCCGTGACGGTGTTACTGGTCCAGATCGGCTTCAGCACGTCGCGCATGTCGTCGCGCGTGATGTCCACAAGGCGACGGTCACCAATGACCGGCAGCGCATGCGTTCGCAGCCCGCTGGACCAGTTGAGCGCCCGGCGCTCCGATCCGAGTTCGGCGCCCTTGGTCTCCATGAAGGCGGCGAAGGCTTCCCGGAAGGTTCGCGACCGCCGATCCTGCTCGGCCCGCTCGGCGACGAGGGCGGCGCGCGCCTCCTTTCGTTCCCGCACCGGGCCAACGCCGGTCGCGATGGCCTCCTTCATGTCTTTCGCCTTGCGGCGCGCCTCGGCGAGCGTGACGTCGGGGTAACCGCCCAGCACAACATCGGTCCGCTTGCCGCCGATCATGGTGCGCAACACCCAAGACCGGCCGCCGCTCGGGCGGATTTTCAGGCGCAGGCCGGCCACACCGCCGACGGGCACGGCCTTGACCCCGGCGCCGTCATCGGCCGACAGTCGGCTCACCTCGATCGCGCTCATTGCGCGGGCTTTCCGCGGCATGTTGGCCCCCTTGCCCAGGTTCGATTCCGCCAGACCCACCACGGGCGCCGGGGCTGCATCCATTCAGCCCCCAAAACGTGCATCCATCCGGCCCCCAACGATGGGCGTTGTGAATACAGATTGGATGGGGTTGATTGTTTCAACGGGAAATCATTTCCGGCCCCCAACGGGTTCGGGTCGCTGCAAAATTTTCCTTTCAAGACAGTATCCTACAGGGCATTTCAAGTGCCTAGATCGCCCACCATTTCACCCGGTACGCTTTCAGGGGCGGTTTTCATCATAAAAACCCTTCTGCCCAAGGGTCGCGCGGCGTATGCTGCACGACAGGGCAGCAGCAGGCAGAAAGCGGGCGCACATGGGCGCATCGGCGGACAATCCCCCGGATTTCAATATCGCCATCGTCGGGCAGGGCGGGCGGTTGCAATACGAGGCCGTGCTCTTTGCCGCCTCGCTGCGCATGACGAGCCCGGCTTTCTGCGGCCGTCTGCTGGTGGCCGAACCGCAGCCCGGGCCGCTCTGGCAAAGGGATCCGTCGATCCGCGACGAGGATACCCGCGACCTGCTGGCGCGGCTCGGGGCCGAGATCATCCCCTTCGAGTCACGTCATTTCGGGCAGGCTTACCCGTATGGCAACAAGATCGAGGCGCTGTTCGCCCTGCCGGAAGGGGAACCCTTCGTGTTCTTCGACACCGACACGCTGGTCACCGGCGACGTGACGTCGGTGCCTTTCGATTTCGACCGTCCCACCGCCTCGATGCGTCGCGAGGGCACCTGGCCCCGGATCGAGTTGTATGGCCCGGGCTACACCGCGACCTGGAAATCCCTTTATGATCGTTTTGGGCTGGATTTCGAAAGCTCGCTGGACCTGTCATGGCCCGATGAATTCTGGCGCCGGTACCTGTATTTCAACGCGGGGTTCTTCTTCTACCGCTGTCCGCGGGTTTTCGGACGGCAGTTCCTCGATTATGCGCTGTCCATCCGTGACGACCCGCCGCCCGACCTGGTCTGCCAGGAACTGGACCCGTGGCTCGACCAGGTGGCGCTACCGCTGGTGATCCATGCCCTCGGTGGCGCGCGCGACACGGTGCCGGGGCGGATGCTGGACGGGGATGTCACCTGCCACTACAGGCTGCTGCCGCTGCTTTACGCGCGTGAACCCGATCACGTCGTCGAAACGCTGGAGCGGGCCGCAGCGCCGAACCGGGTCAAGCGTGTGCTCAAGGGGCATGACGCATTCAAGTACATGATCTACCACGGTCGCGGACACAAGGTGCGCGCGCTTTTCGACCGTGACGAGCTGCCGCGCAAGGAGCAGGCGATCCGCAACCGTATCAAGCGCAACGGCTACTGGATGCGCTGAGTGCGATACCGGGCAGGGGGCGCTGCCCCCGCCGCCCCTGCGGGGCGACTCCCCCGGGGTATTGTACCCGAGAAGAAACCGGCGCGCCGTCAGGTGTTTCTTCTTGGTGAAAATACCCGGATGACGGCGCCGGGCCGCGTTCACGACGTCCGGTCCGGCGTGGTGAAATCGGCGGCGATGCGCAGTTCGGGCATCGGACGAACCCGGGCGATGCAGGCTTCGTAGATCGGGTCCGCCTTGTAGGCGGCCAGTGCGGCCTCGTCGGCGAATTCCGCGTAGACGACAAGATCGACGCGCGCGCCGCCCAGGCC
>JAVLCJ010000146.1:0-5802 GCA_031580875.1 Roseovarius sp. | reverse complement strand
TCCAACCGATCCAATCGACGACGTTGTCCTCGGATCGAAATCTCCATATCCTCTCCAGCGGCAGCCTGCTGCTGGTACTCCGAAATAAAAGCCTGAATCCGCTCACGCTCCGCCTCGGCATACGCCTCCATCGGCGGGCAGGTGCAGACAAGGTGCCGGTCGCCATAGACGTTGTCGACCCGCCCGACCGGCGGCCAGTACTTGTCCACCCGGAACGCCCCCGGCGGGAAGCAGGCCTGTTCGCGGCTGTAGGGACGATCCCAGTCCTTCACGAGGTCCTCCATCGTGTGCGGCGCGTTCTTGAGCGGATTGTCCGCGGCGTCGATCCGGCCGTCCTCGATATCGGCGATCTCGGCGCGAATGGCCAGCATCGCGTCGCAGAACCTGTCCAGTTCCGCCTTGGTCTCCGATTCGGTGGGCTCCACCATCAATGTCCCGGCGACCGGCCAGCTCATCGTCGGCGCGTGGAACCCGCAATCCATCAGCCGCTTGGCGATGTCGTCCACGGTGATCCCGGCACTGTCGGCAAACGGGCGGGTGTCGATGATGCATTCATGCGCCACCCGGCCATTGCGCCCCTTGTAGAGCACGTCATACGCCCCTTCCAGCCGCTTGGCGATGTAGTTGGCGTTGAGGATCGCGACCCGCGTTGCCTGCGTCAGCCCGGCCCCGCCCATGAGCAGGATGAAAGCCCAGCTGATCGGCAGGATCGAGGGTGATCCGTAGGGCGCGGCCGCCACCGGCCCCTCCGCGCCATCCGTTTCGGGATGCCCCGGCAGGTAGGGCGCCAGATGCGCCTTGACCCCGATGGGGCCCATGCCCGGCCCGCCCCCGCCATGCGGGATGCAGAACGTCTTGTGCAGGTTCAGGTGGCTGACGTCGCCGCCCACGTCCCCGGGGCGCGCCAGCCCGACCATGGCGTTCAGGTTCGCACCGTCGATATAGACCTGCCCGCCGTGGCGATGGGTGATCTCGCAGACCTCGCGCACCCCTTCCTCGAACACGCCGTGCGTGCTGGGATAGGTGATCATGCAGCCCGCAAGGGTGTCGGCGTGCTGCTCGGCCTTGGCGCGGAAATCATCAAGGTCGATGTCGCCGTTCTCGTCCGATTTCACGGCCACCACCTTCCAGCCCACCATCTGGGCCGAGGCCGGGTTCGTCCCGTGCGCGCTCATCGGGATCAGGCAGACATCGCGATGCCCCTCGCCGTTGGCGCGGTGATAGGCCGCGATGGTCAGCAGGCCCGCATACTCGCCCTGAGCCCCCGAATTGGGCTGCATCGACATGCCGTCATAGCCGGTGATCTCGCACAGCTTGGCAGACAAATCGTCAACCAGTTCGCGATACCCCTTTGCCTGGTCGGCGGGACAGAACGGATGCAGACGCGAGAATTCGCGCCAGCTGACCGGCATCATCTCGGCCGCCGCGTTCAGCTTCATCGTGCAACTGCCCAGCGGGATCATCGCCCGGTCCAGCGCGAGGTCACGGTCGGCCAGCCGGCGCATGTAGCGCATCATCTCGGTTTCGGCCCGGTTCATGTGGAAAATCGGATGCGTCAGGTACGCCGTCTTGCGGTGCATGTCCTCGGGGACCCGGTATTCCGGCTTGAACGTGTCGTCCGTCCGCCCGATCCCGAAGGCGCGCCAGACGGATTCGAGGTTGCGCGGCCGCGTCGCCTCGTCCAGCGTGATCCCGACACGCGTCTCGCCCACCTTGCGCAGGTTCACGCCCTCGTCCACGGCCGATTTCAGGACGGCCGCCTGCAAGGGCCCCACATCCACCGTGATCGTGTCAAAGAACACCTTGGGATCCACCTTGAACCCCGCCTGTTCCAGCCCCTTGGCCAGGCGCACCGTCTTGCGGTGGATACGCTGCGCGATCGCCTTCAGCCCCTTCGGCCCGTGGAACACGGCATACATCGACGCCATCACGGCCAGAAGCGCCTGCGCGGTGCACACGTTCGACGTGGCCTTCTCGCGCCGGATATGCTGCTCGCGCGTCTGCAGGGCCAGCCGGTAGGCCTTGTTGCCGTGACTGTCCACGCTGACCCCCACGATACGGCCCGGCATGGCGCGCTTGAACGCGTCCTTGCAGGCCATGTAGGCCGCGTGCGGCCCGCCATACCCCATCGGCACGCCGAAACGCTGCGCGCTGCCCACGGCGATGTCGGCGCCCATCGCGCCCGGCTCCTTGAGCAGCGTCAGCGCCAGCGGATCGGCCGACACGATGCCGACTGCCTTGTGCGCGTGCAGGGCCGAGATCTGGTCGGTGAAATCGCGCACATGCCCGTAGGTGCCCGGATACTGGAAGATCGCCCCGAAGACCTCGGCAGGGTCCATCCTGTCGGGGTTGCCGACGATCACCTCGATCCCCAACGGCGCCGCCCGCGTCTTCATGACGGCGATGTTCTGCGGGTGGCAGTCACGGTCGACGAAGAACGCCGTCTTCTTCGATTTCGACACGCGCTGCGCCATGGTCATCGCCTCGGCGCAGGCCGTCGCCTCGTCCAGCAGCGAGGCATTGGCGATCTCCAGCCCGGTCAGGTCCGAGATCATCGTCTGGAAATTCAGCAGCGCCTCCAGACGGCCCTGGCTGATCTCGGGCTGATAGGGCGTGTAGGCCGTGTACCAGGCCGGGTTCTCCAGGATGTTGCGCTGGATGGCCGGGGGCGTGACCGTCCCGTGATACCCCTGCCCGATCAGGCTGACCAGGACCTGGTTCTTGCCGGCGGTCTTGCGCATGAAATGCATCAGTTCCCGCTCCGACTTGGGCTTGCCGAAATCCAGCGGCGCTTCCTGCCGGATGCTCCGGGGCACGGTCTCGTCGATCAGCGACTCAAGATCATCCGCCCCGATCACCCCCAGCATCCGGTCCATTTCCTCGGGCGAGGGCCCGATGTGCCGGCGGTTGGCGAAATCGTATGGCAGATATTCGGTCGGTTTGAACGGCATGGCGTCCTCCTCATTTCGGGCGTCCCGCGGTCGCGCGCGCCCCTGCTTCTTCTCGGTAAAAATACCCCCGCCGGAGGCACAAAAATCCGGACGGGATTTTTGCCGGGATTTTTTTCGAAAAAATCCCACCCCGGCGGCGGCGTTCAGCCCACGAATTCCTTGTAGGCCGCCTCGTCCATGTAATCGTCCATCTGGCCGGGCTTGGCCGGCTTGATCTTGAAGAACCACGCCTCGCCCAGCGGATCCTCGTTGACCTTGCCGGGCTCGTCCACGATCGCCTCGTTCACCTCCACGATCTCGCCGTCGAGCGGCGCCATGATGTCACTTGCCGCCTTGACGCTCTCGATCACCACGATCTCGTCATCCTTGGCGACCTCGGACCCAACCTCGGGCAGCTCCACGAAAACGATGTCGCCCAGCTGCTCGCTGGCATGCTCGGTAATCCCGACCGTGACCACGCCGTCCTCGTCGCGCAGCCATTCATGCTCTTCGGTGTACTTCATCTCTTTCTCCCTGACAGATGATCAACGTTTGAAATTCGCCGGCGTGAAGGGCAGCGGCGCCACCCGCACGGGCAGCCGCTTGCCGCGCACCTCCCCGTAAAGCCGCGTATCCGCGGCGGCCATTTCGGCGGGCACGTAGCCCATGGACATCGGCGCGCCGATCGTCGGGCCGAACGCCCCCGAGGTCACGCGCCCGACCGGCGCGCCGCCCTCGGCCGCGGCGAAAAGCTCGGTGCCCTCGCGCATCGGCGCCCGGCCTTCCGGGCGCAGGCCCACGCGGCGCCGCGCCGCGCCGGCCTCGAGCTCGCCAAGGATGCGCGCCGCCCCCGGGAAACCGCCCTCACGCTCACCGCCCCGGCGGCGCACCTTCTGGATGGCCCAGCCCAGCGCGGCTTCCACCGGGCTCGTCGTTTCGTCGATATCGTGGCCGTAAAGGCACAGCCCGGCTTCCAGCCGCAGGCTGTCCCGCGCGCCCAGCCCGATCGGCGCCACCGCCTCGTGGGCCAGCAGCGCGCGCGCCAGCGCCTCGGCGCTGGCAGCGGGCACGGAAATCTCGTAACCGTCCTCGCCGGTATATCCCGACCGCGAGATCCACAGCTCGCCATGGTCGCTGTCCAAAACGCCGACATCCATGAACCGCATCCGGGCCACGCCCGGCACCATGCCCGCCAGCACGGCTTCGGCCGCGGGGCCCTGCAGCGCCAGCAACGCGCGGTCGGTGACCTCGTGCACCGCGCATCCGGGCAGCCCCGCGCGCATGTGCGCGATGTCGTCGGCCTTGCAGGCGGCGTTGACGACGACGAACAGGTGATCGCCGCGGTTGGCCAACATCAGGTCATCGAGAATGCCGCCCGCCTCGTCGGTAAAAAATCCATAGCGCTGGCGGTTCTCGCCAAGTCCCAGCAAGCTCACCGGGACAAGCCCCTCCATCGCGCCCGCGGCCGCCGCATACCCGGCGTCGTGCCGCACGATGACCTGTCCCATGTGGCTCACGTCGAACAGGCCGGCCGCCGCGCGGCAATGCAGGTGTTCCTTCATCACGCCCGGCCCGAACTGCACCGGCATCTCGTAGCCGGCAAAGGGCACCATCTTGCCCCCCAGTTCCCTGTGCAGGGCATTGAGCGGCGTCTGACGCAACTCGCTCATGCGCTTACTCCCTCGTCAGAGGCCGGGTCTGTCCGTTGACTCAGTCCGGCACCGTTGTGACCGCGCCCATGCGCGACTCCGATGCCCCCTCTGTCCTTCTGCCTGAGATCGCTATCCCTTCGGCGTCCCGGTCGGTGCCGGGATCTCTCCAGAGTGTTCTCGATCGGATCGGTCCCAACGGCCTGAGAGTTTCCGGGGCGGTTGCTCCTTCGGCACCGGCGCATTGCCGGTTCTCCCGTTCCGATACGGGTACACGCTAGTATACCATTCCGCGCGCTTCAACCCGGTTTCGCGCAGGGCTCCGGCGAAAACAGCGCAAGCAGCGCGTCGTTGCCGCAGACAAGCGCGTCAAGCGTGACGTCGTCAAGATGCGCGTAGAACGACTCGGCCGCATCCGCCAGCGCGATGCGCAGGCGGCAGGCATCGACCAGCGGGCAGGTATTGTCCACGTCGGCAAAGCATTCGGCCAGCCGGGTGCCCTGCTCCAGTTGGCGGAAGACGTCCCCGATGACGATGTCGCGCATCGGGCGGGCCAGCGTGATACCCCCGCTGCGCCCCCGCTGGGTGTGCACGAAGCCCATCTGCGCCAGCCGGTTGATGACCTGCGCGAGGTGGCTTTCAGAGGCGTTGCAGCGCGCCGCGATCTCGGATTTCGTGACCAGCCGGCTTTCGTTCGCGCCGCAGAACATCAGCACGCGAATCGCGATATTGGTGCGTTTCGTGATCCGCATGATCCTCGGGCCCTCCAGCTTGAATTCGCGGCATCCTGCCGCCACAGTGGCGCCGCGGACATGATTCAGATCAAGCGGGCGGCAGAACATACATGAGCCATGCATATTTTTTCGGTTATGGCAGCCTCGTCAATCGCGGCACCCACGATTTCGCGCAGGCGCACAGGGCGCAGCTTCGCGGGTGGCGGCGGGTGTGGCGGCGGACGTCACTGCGGCCCGCAGCCTACCTGACGGTCGTTCCAGACCCGGCGGCCGAGATCGACGGGCTGATCGCCGAGGTGCCGGATGGCGACTGGCCCGCGCTTGACGCGCGCGAAAGCGCCTATGACCGGGTGCCGGCCGCCCACCAGGTCCGGCATCCGCTTTCGCACAGCCCCCGGATCGCGGTCTATTCCATCCCCGAAACCCGCCACGGCGCCCCGTCCCGGTCATGCCCGGTGCTGCTCAGCTACATCGACGTGGTGGTCCAGG
>JAVLCJ010000145.1:0-5887 GCA_031580875.1 Roseovarius sp. | reverse complement strand
GTTTTGCGGGAAAAACGTCTTCGGCATCGCGGCGGCGGCGCGTCGGTATCGCGTCGTCCCCGGCCCCGCCCGGTCCGGGCCCGGAAAACCGCCGCGACCACCGGCCCGCAGCCCCCGCCCCGCGGCTTGCAATGCCGGGGGCTCTCGGCTACACGGCAGCCGGTCATTGGTTCATCCGGGATATCATGCCCCCCTGCATTTTCATCGTCATGGCCGTCTGCAGGCCCGAGCCTGCGCATCTGAGGGCACAGATACGGTCCCTGGCGGACCAGACCCACGAGACCCGCCACCTCGTCGCGGTGATGGCCGACACCTGTTCGGACGCGCTGGTGACCGAGCTGGCAGAAGAGGCGGGCCTGCCCCTGACCCTGGTGCCGAGCGATTTCGCGCTCGACGCGGTGCGCGCCTTCGAGGCCGGGCTGGCCGAGGCGCTGCGGCTGATCGAGGCGGACGGGGACGACGACGCGGCGCTGGTCGCGCTCTGCGACCAGGACGACATCTGGCACCCCGAGCGGCTGGCAAAGGGCGTGGCGGCGCTGGCGGCCAGCGGCGCCGAGCTGGTGCACAGCGATGCGCGGCTGGTGGGCCCCGACGGGCAGGAGGTGCTGCAGCGCTCGATGTTCGCCTACGAGCGGCGCAAGCGCCAGCCGGGGCTGCGCGGCCTGCTCTACCGCAACAACATCACCGGCATGACCACGCTGATGCGGCCCCGGCTGCTGCGCCTCGCCCTGCCCTTCCCGGCCCAGAGCGGGGTGCATTTCTACCATGACCTGTGGCTGGGGCTGCTGGCCGCGGCCACCGGCGGGGTGCACCTGATCCCCGAGCCGCTGGTCGATTACCGCCAGCACGGCGCGAACGCCATCGGCGCGGTGGATCGCCGCCGGCGCCAGACCGGGGCGGCGCGGCGCAAGCGGCCCGATGCCATGTGGCTGCGCCGCGAGGCGGCCGGGTACGGGCTGGCCCGTTACCTGGCCCACTCCACCCATAACCGCCTTGCCGACGCGGTGGCCGATGGCCGGCTGGATCACGGGCAGGCGCGCACGGCGCCGCTGCACCCCTTCCTCAGGCGGATGCGCGGCGCGGGCACGCACCTGCGGGATGCCGCCGGGCTGGCCCTGCAGGGCAAGGCGGGGCTGGCGCGCATCGCGGCGGGCTTTGCCGTGGTCAGCACGGGGCGTACCGCCTGGACCCTGCGCGAGGCGCTCGGCCCCGGCCTGAAAAACGCCATCGGCGGGTTCGACGCCCGGCTCTATTCGCTGTCGCCGGGCCTGCCGCCCCGGCCGCCCGTCTCGCAGCCCGCCCCTGACAGTCCGGCGCGGGACCATGGCCGCATCGTCGACCGGCGCAAGGCGCCGGGCTGGACGCCGGATTTCACCGCCGACAGCCCGGCGGTCACGGTGCTGGTGCCCACGCTCAACCCCACCGAGGTTTTCGCCGGGATCGCCACCGCGCTCGATATCGGGCTGGGGCTGGCCCGGCGCGGCTTCGAGGTGCGCTTCGTGGCCACCGACCTGCCGATCTCCTCGCCCGGCAGCTCACGCAGCTTCATCCTGAACCGGCTGGGCACGCAGGCCGGCGCGCAGGCGGCCGCGGGGCGCCTGCACCTGCATTGCGGCGTGCAGAGCACCACCCTGCCCGCCCATCGCGACGACATCTTCCTGGCCACCGCCTGGTGGAGCGCGCATGTCGCCGAGAAACTGGTCCGCCGCCACGGCATGACGCAGGAACGCTTCCTGTACCTGATCCAGGATTACGAGCCGCGCTTCTATGCCTGGGGGCCGGAATACGCCGACGCGGTGGCCAGCTACGGGTTCGATTTCGAGCCCGTCTTCAACACCACGCTGCTGCGCGACTTCTTCGCCGGGGAAGGATACGGCTTTGCCACCGCCGACGCGCTGGCCTTTCACCCGGCGATCGACATCGCCCGCTATGCCCGCGGCGCGCGGCCCGGGCGCGGCGACGGGCCGCGCCGGCTGGCGCTGTACGGGCGCCCGGACGTGCCGCGCAACATGTACGCCACCGCCGTGGAGGCGCTGGCGCGCTTCGTGGCGGAGGCCGGGCTGGGCCCGCGCGACATCGAGCTGGTCTCGGTCGGGCAGCGCCATGGCGATGTCACCCTGCCCGGGGGGCTGACGCTGAAGAGCCTCGGCAAGCTGCCCTGGGAGGACTATCCCGACTACCTGCGCAGTGTCGACCTGGGGCTGTCGCTGATGTATTCGCCCCATCCCAGCCATCCGCCGCTGGAAATGGCCGCCGCCGGGGTGCGGGTGGTCACCAACCGGTTCGGCCCCAAGGACCTGGGCCGGCTGACCCCGGCGATCCGGTCGGTCCCGGCCACGGCGCCGGACCTGGCGCGCGCGCTGGCCGCTTCCTGGGAGGCGGGGCCGGTGCCGCGGGCGGACCGCGAGATCGACCTTGGCGCGCTCGGGCTCGCGCCCGAGGACATGATGGACAGGCTGGCCGCGCGGCTGGCCGGACGGTTGCCGCACGCGAAAGGACACCAGGCATGACCCGATCGATCATATTGCACGTGGGCTCGCCCAAATGCGGCTCGACCTACCTGCAATACGTGATGCAACAGAACGCCGGGCGGCTGCTGGCGCAGGGCATCCGCTATCCGGACGCGCCGGGGACGCATCCGGGCAACGCCGCCGACCTGGCCGACATCACCGCCGCGCAGGTCGCGGCGATGTTCGAGGACGGCGTGCACACGGCGGTGCTGAGCCACGAGGACCTCTATTCGCTGCCCAAGCGCGGCCGGGCGCTGGCCGCCATCGCCGCCGAGGCGGGCATCGCGGTGCAGCCGCTGGCCTTCCTGCGGCCCTTCAGCGATTTCGTCTTCGGCGATTACTCGCAATTCATGAAACAGCATTTCGAGACCTTCCTGGCCGAGCGGAAACCCTATGGCGGGCGCGATTTCGCCGCCTTCGCGCAGCGCCGGATCGACGGCATGAAACCGGCCGCCTACCTGCGCAACTGGGGCAAGCTGTTTCCCGACCGGCCGGTCGTGCTGGACAATGCCCGCAACATCCGCCCCGTGCTGGAGCGGCTGCTGGACCATCCCGAGGGGCTCGACTGGGAGGTGGCGGCCCACCGCACCAACCCCTCGCTGCGGATGGAGGATTGCGACCGCATCGCCGCCGCCATGCGCGACCCGGACCGCACCGACCGGGAGATCCGCAAGATGTTCCGCGACGCCTTCCACAACACGGGCGACCCGGATGCCGGGCGCAGCGCCGAACGCATCGCCTGGCTGGAGACACAGTTCGAGCCCCAGAACGCGGCCCTGCTGGAGGAGTTCGGGTTCGACAACCGCCGCCCGGCCGACCCGGACGGGGGCTGAGCGGGCATGGCGCGCCGGATCATCCTGCACGTGGGCGCGCCCAAATGCGGCTCCACCTACCTGCAGCGCTGCCTTCTCCAGAGCCGCGAGACGCTGGCGGCGGCCGGCATCGCCTACCCGCATCCCGGCACGGGCCATCCCGGCAACGGCGCGGATATCAGGGACTGGGACGCGGGCCGGCTCGCGGCGCTGTTCGCGCCCGGCATCCATACCGCGGTGATCAGCCACGAGGACCTGCTCAACGCCACCAAGCGCGGCGCGCCGCTGGTCCGGCTGGCCCACGAGGCGGGGATCACGCTGGAGGTGCTGGCCTTCCTGCGGCCGTTCCGCGATTTCATCTACGGCAGCTATTCGCAGCAGATGAAGCAGCATTTCGAAACCTGGCTGGCGGCCGGGCAGGCCTATGACGGGCAGGATTTCGACACGTTCTGCGCGGCCTGGGCCGCGCGCTACCGCCCGGCCGGGAAACTGGCGTCCTGGGCCGGGATGGCCGCGCCCGGCCGCTTCACCCTCGCCCCGCATGACGCGCTGCGCCCCACGGTCGAGGCGCTGCTGGCCGCGCCGGGAGCGGTGAACTGGAAGCTGCCGCACCACATGGGCAACCCGTCGCTGCGGGTGGCCGATTGCGAGGCGCTGGCCCGCGACATCGCCGCGGGGGCCGAGCCGCCCGAAACGCTCAGGGCGCGGTTCAAGGCCGCCTTCCACAAGGTCCGCGAGCCCGACCCGGGCCGGACCCCGGCCCGCAGCGCCCGGATCGAGGCGCTCTACGCCGACGAGAATGCCGAGATCCTGCGCCGCTTCTGCCATGACAACCGCGCGGACGGCGCCGACAGCCGATAGCGGTTTCGCCGTTCCCGCTTCCGGTCTATCGTGGCGACCAGTCGCTGTTACCGAGGAAAGACCGCCGTATCATGTCGATCGTACCCGTCCTCCTGGCCGGCGGTGCCGGCACCCGTCTCTGGCCGCTCTCGCGCAAGAGCTATCCCAAGCAATTCGCCGACCTCGTGGGCGAAGAGAGCCTGTTCCAGGCCTCGGCCCGGCGCCTGTCCGGGCCGGATTTCGCGCCGCCCCTGGTGGTGACGGGGGCCGATTTCCGGTTCATCGTGTCCGAACAGCTGGCCAGCGCAGATCTGCCCTGCGGCGACATCCTGATCGAACCCGGGGGGCGCAACACCGCCCCCGCCGTGCTGGCCGCCGCGCTGTGGCTCGACCGTCAGGACCCGGACGCGCTGATGCTGGTGACACCGTCGGATCACGCCATCCCCGATACCGCGCATTTCCGGCAGGCCGTGGCGGCGGCGCGGGACGCCGCCCGCGACGGCCGGCTCGTGACCTTCGGCATCACCCCGACCCGCGCCGAAACCGGCTATGGCTACATCCTGCCCGAGGCGGCCCCGGCCCAAGGGCAGGTAGAGCCGGTGCGCCGCTTCATCGAGAAGCCGGACGCGGGCCGGGCCGAGGCGCTGATCGAGGAGGGGCAAGCCCTGTGGAACGCGGGCATTTTCCTGTTCTCGGTCCGCACCGTCCTCGCCGCCTTCGAGGCTCATGCCCCCGACCTGACGGGTCCGGTGCACGCCGCTGTCGAGGGCGCGCGTGCCGACCTGGATTTCCACCGCCTCGACCCGGCAGCGTGGGAGGGCGTGACGGGGATATCGATCGATCACGCGATCATGGAAAAGGCGGACAATGTCAGCGTCGTGCCCTATGACGGGGCGTGGTCCGACCTGGGCGACTGGGAAGCGGTGCGCCACGGCATGGCGCAGGATGCGCAGGGCAACGCATTCAAGGGCGAGACCACCGCCATCGACTGCCGCGGCAGCCTTCTGCGTTCGGAGGAGCCGGGCATGGAGGTGGTCGGGCTGGGCCTGGCCGACATCGCGGTGGTGGCCACCCGCGACGCGGTGCTGGTGGCCGACCGGGCCCGCAGCCAACAGGTCAAGACGGCCGTGACCGAGCTGCGCGACAAGGCGGCGCGGCAGGCCGAGGCGTTCCATTGGGACCAGCGCCCCTGGGGGCGCTTCGAGACCTTGGCGCTCGGGCCGCGTTTCCAGGTCAAGCGGATCGTCGTCAAGCCCGGCGGCGTGCTGAGCCTGCAAAGCCACATGCACCGCGCCGAGCACTGGATCGTGGTCGAGGGCACGGCGAAGGTGACGATCGACGGGACAGAGCAGCTGGTGAGCGAGAACCAGTCCGTCTATGTTCCGCTCGGCGCGCGGCACCGGCTGGAAAACCCCGGCAAGGTGCCGATGGCGCTGATCGAGGTACAGACCGGCAGCTACCTGGGCGAGGACGACATCACGCGGTACGAGGATGTCTACGCGCGCGAGGGCACCAACACCTGACAGGCATTTCAGCCCGCTTTCCGGGCGCCCGCCTTCATCAGGGACTGGTGATGCGCGATCGCGTCCTCGACATCGGTGTAGTAATGCAGCTGCCCTTTCTCAAGCACGGCCGCGTGGTGGCAAAGCCGGCGCACCTGCCCGACCCCGTGGGTAACCATGATGGCGGCGCTCTTCTTGACGCGCTCGGCAAAGAGCTCGTCCG
>JAVLCJ010000144.1:0-5923 GCA_031580875.1 Roseovarius sp. | reverse complement strand
GGGCCGGAACCCGTCCCCGCGCATCATCTGGGCAAAGCTGTGCTGGAAGAACCCGTAGACCCAGATGTTTAGCTGCGGGCTCAGGCGCACCTCGGCCAGCGCCAGCACCGAATAGGCCAGCGCGGCGATCACCAGCGCCACCAGCAGGTCGCGCATCCCCTGTTCGCTGGCCAGTAACTGGCGCCCCATGAGGAAGGGCAGCAGCATGATCATCTGTTTCACGAAAACCGACAGCAGGTCGCGGATTTTCAACCCCGGTATGACGGTGGTTTCCGCATCGGCCCCCGTCATGCCCGCCGCCGCGCCGAACACCATCGGGTCGCCGTTGGTCAGAACGGTCGGCACCGCGTTCAGCACCAGCGCCAGCACCAGCAGCTTGCCCAGACGGTTTTCCGGCAACAGCGATACGCGCCGGCCCAGCACGAATACGATGATGAGGAACGCGCTGAAACTGGGGATGGAAAACTTGTTGAGGGCAGGCAGCAGGGGCAGATCGAACTCGACCAGCGGCGGCAACAGCAGGTACCCGCCGAGAATGCTCCAGATCAGCGCCAGTTCGATCCGCAGGCGATTGAACAGCACCGCGCAAACGACGGGCCAGATCAACAGCGCCAGATTCCCGACCATGCTCGACATGCGTTACCCGTACCACCCGCGATAAGATCCTGCCCGGTCGCCAGTTCCGCGCGACCGGCCGATTGTCCGCAGTCCACGCGCTTGCCGCCGCGCATGATCACCTAGCGCGGAATTTGGTGGTTTTCATGGCAAGGAAACAACGACAGCAAGGCAGAATCGCGGTATGTCTGGCCCGGGCGATCAAGCCTGAGTATCACCGCCCTGCAGGGGGCTGGCCGGCCGGAGACGATAGTGCGCTTCACGTTCCACGACACGCCGATAACGGTCAACATGCCACGACACGCCGCCCTCGAAACCGAGGTCGCCCGGCGGTTCCGGCAGGGCGACGGGTTCGCGCTGGCGACGGTCAACCTCGATCATCTCGTGAAAATGACCGAGTCGCCGGCCTTCACCCGCGCCTATGCCGCGCAGGATCTGG
Organism: Roseovarius sp.; assembly: GCA_031580875.1. Taxonomy (GTDB): domain Bacteria; phylum Pseudomonadota; class Alphaproteobacteria; order Rhodobacterales; family Rhodobacteraceae; genus Roseovarius. The sequence continues at coordinate 4,869 of JAVLCJ010000144.1, read as the reverse complement.
TGGTGGCCGACGGCTGGCCGGTCGTGGCGCTGGCGCACCTCGCGCGCCAGCCGGTCGAGCTGATGCCGGGCTCCGACCTCGTTTTGCCGCTGTGCCGTTTGGCCGCCGATGCGGGGGCGGGCGTCGCCCTTGTCGGCAGTACCGGGGCCACGCTTGATAACGCCGCGACAGCGCTGCGGGACAAGGTGCCCGGGCTGGAAATCGTCCTGACGGTATCGCCGCCCATGGGGTTCGATCCCGAAAGCGCCGAGGCCGACGCGATCTTCGCCCGGCTGAACGACAGCGGCGCGCGGCTCTGCCTGCTCGCGCTCGGTGCGCCCAAGCAGGAAACGATGGCGGCAAGGGGCCGGCACGCCGCGCCCGGCATCGGCTTCGCCTCCATCGGGGCCGGTCTGGATTTCCTCGGCGGCCAGCAGAAACGCGCGCCCCGCTTGATGCGGCGCGCGGGTCTCGAATGGCTGTGGCGCGCGCTGTCAAGCCCGCGCCGCCTCGGGCCACGCTACGCGCGCTGCATCGCCATCCTGCCCGGCCGCGTGGCCGACGCCCTTCGGCAGCGTTGGGGCTGATGGCGCTACTTGTACTCGATGAGCCCGCTGCGTGCCTTGCCGCGTAGCCGGCCAAGGTAGTAGCCCAGCGCGCCCTGCGCCTCGGCGACCTTGCCCAGCACCGTGAAGAAAGCGCGCTCCCACGATGCTTGGCTGCCGGCGCCGTCGCGCAGCGCCAGCCGCACGACCTGCGCCGGGTAGATGCACACCAAGGCCGCCGCGGCCACCGGCGCGACCCACAGCGCCACGAGGATCGCCAGCGGCAGGCCCGCCCCCCACAGAAGCGCCCGGCGCGTTTCGGCGACCCAGTGACGTTCCGGCGCGGCCCCGTGCAGCGCCGCGCCCTCGGCAAAGGCATGGCCGGCGCGACGGCTGCGGCGCCACCATTGCGACAGCCGCGTCATCGCCGCGTCGTGCCATGTCATCTCGGCGTCCAGCCGTTCGATCCGCCACCCCGCCTTGCGCAGCCGCACGCACAGCTCCGGCTCTTCTCCCGCGATCAGGTCGTCGCGGAACCCGCCCACCGCGCGCACCGCGTCGAGGCGCATCAGCGCGTCACCGCCGCAGGCTTTCGCGGGGCCCACGGGCGTATCCCATTCCGCGTCGCAAAGCCGGTTGAAAACGCTCGCCTCCGGGTGGCGTTCCCGGCGCCGCCCGCAGACGACCGCCAGACCGTCATCCGCCCGCAACGCGGCCAGCCCGCGCGGGACCCATCCGTCGCGCAGCGCGCAATCGCCGTCGATGACCTGCACGAACACGGCGGCGTCACCGTCCAGCGCGGCCAGCCCCGCATTGCGCGCCCGCGCCGCGGTAAAGGGCATGTCGGCGTCCAGCGTCACAACGCGCGCGCCGGCCTCTCGCGCCGCGGCCACGCTGCCATCGGTCGATCCCGAGTCGACATAGACCACCGGCGCGACCGTGTCGGGCAACGCCGCGAGGCAGGCAAGGAAACGCGCCCCCTCGTTCCGCCCGATGATGACCACGGCAACGCCCGGCCGTGCCCCGGCGCTCATGTCGCGGTGCCCGCCGCGCCGGCCACGGCCCCGGTACCGCCGGGCGCGCGTATCAGGAACCCCTCGTCATAAAGCTGGTCCAGCCCGAGCAAGCGCCGGCAATCCGCGGTATGAAGCGTCAGGTCGGGCGTGGCGTCGAAAACGCTCAGCCGCTTGTGGTCGTCCCCGTGAAGGATCGCCTGCCGTCGCGCCACGTCGGCATCGCGCGCCGCCGGATCATTGGCGAACTTGTAATGCCGGATCACCGCGGTAAAATCGGCACAGCGCACGTTCGTGGCGCAATGCGGATGCACGCCCGGCACGACATCACCCACCACGTGCACCAGCGGATGTTTCGTCAGGCAGCACATCTCGCCGAAAACCCGGGCCCGGACCCCGCCCGAGAGAACCTTGATCGCCGGGTTCGTGACCTCGTTGGCCTGCAGGAAATAGGAAAAGTCGATGGCGGGGTCGTGATACGCCTGCCGCAGCAGGTAATCCGGTTCGTAATGAACGAATTGCGCCAACACGTCGGAATACGGCAGGCTGGCGACCTCTCTCAGCGGCCGGTCGGGAAACAGGTCCAGCATCTGCGCGACCAGCGCCGTGTGGCCGCGCGCCTCTAGCCGGGCGGTCAGGCCGCGCAGGCCCATCTCGGCCGCGCCCTCGAAATCCAGCATCTCGTCCATGTCCGCATAAAGGCACCACCGGCCTGCCGCGTATCGTTCGGCGGCATGGCGGCGGAAATCCGATTCCATGTGGCCCCAGGGCTCCAGCGATTGCAGGATCACGGTGTCGGGCTCGGCCCGGAGCCTGTCGAGCGTGCCATCGGCCGACCCGTTGTCGCAAAAGACGAAAAGCCCCGCGCCCAGCGCCCGGTAATGGGCAAGGAATTCCTCAAGGTAGAACATCCCGTCGCGCACCAACGCGACCACGACCACCTCGCGCGGGTCATCACCCGGCCCCTTGGGGCCGTGCAGATGCCGGATGGAACGGCGATTGCGCGCCGCGCGCGCCTTGCGCCGCACGCGCGCCGCGACACGGCTGACCATGTTCCCGCCTTTCATCCCGCGCGCCTCGATCTCCGGAAACCCTTTCAGGTCGCGAGCCTAGTCGATGAATACCGCATCGCAAAGTCCGCCTTGCGCCTCGTTGGCGGAAATGCGGGCTCAGTTCGGGCGCTCGCCCATTTCCGCGCGGATCTGCTGGCGGAAGATGTCTATGGGCACGCGCTTGCCGTCCCGCTTGATGCACCAATAAGTCCAGCCGTTGCAGCTGGGCGCCCCTTCCAGCGCGGCCCCGACCTGGTGGATCGACCCCTTGACGTCATCGCCCACCAGCGTCCCGTCGGCGCGCACCTTCGCCTTGTGCCGGTCGTTCATCGAGTACAGCTCCTCGCCCGGGCGCAGCATGCCGCGCTCGATCAGCTGGCCGAAGGGCACGCGCGGCGCGGCGCGCTTGCTGGTCGAAACCTCCAATGCGGCGCTGTCGTACTTGCGGATCGTGGCCAGCCGCCGCTCGGCTACCTCGCGATAGGACGCTTCGCGCTCGATCCCGATGTAGTCGCGGCCCAGCATCTTGGCCACGGCGCCCGTGGTGCCGGTGCCGAAGAACGGGTCCAGCACCACGTCGCCGGGGTTCGTCGTGCCCACCAGCACCCGGTGCAGCAGGCTCTCGGGTTTCTGCGTCGGGTGCGCCTTCTCGCCATCCTCGGTCTTGAGGCGCTCTTGCCCGCTGCAGATCGGCAGAACCCAGTCGCTGCGCATCTGCACCCCGTCATTGAGCGATTTCAGCGCCTCGTAATTGAACGTGTATTTCGCGCCTTCCTCCTTGCTGGCCCAGATCAGCGTTTCATGCGCGTTCGTCAGCCGCTTGCCGCGGAAATTCGGCATCGGGTTCGACTTGCGCCAGACGATGTCGTTAAGGATCCAGTATCCCGCGTTCTGCATCGCCGCGCCGACGCGGAAAATGTTGTGATAACTGCCGATCACCCAGATCGCGCCGTTGGGCTTCAGCAACCGCCGCGCGGCGCGCAACCATTCCTGCGTGAACCGGTCATAGGTCGCGAAGGAATCGAACCTGTCCCAATCGTCGTCCACCGCATCGACCTGGCTGTTGTCGGGGCGGTGCAAATCGCCGCGCAATTGCAGGTTATACGGCGGGTCGGCAAAGATCAGGTCCACCGACGCCTCCGGCAGGCTGTCCATCACCTCGATGCAATCGCCGTCCATGATCGTGTTGAGGGGGAGCGCAGTCGCGCCCTTGGGCTTGGTCATCGTTTTCATTCTCTGCCTCTATCCACGGCGCGTTGCTGCGCTCTGGTTCATTGAAGACAAAGATGAGTCAAAGGCGATTCGCCGTCAATTTCTTTTTAAATCAGGGACTTATACTTTTTTCTTGATACAATATATTGTGTACCGGTTTGAACGATCGCCTATGGTGTGGGGTGACCCCGAGATTTAGGAGCGCCGCCCGATGGCTTTTCGACGGGTAGCCCGCATTGGTCTCCCAGCCATAGCCGGGAAACTGTTGCGCCAAATCCCGCATCAGCCTGTCACGCCGTGTTTTCGCCACGATCGACGCCGCCGCGATACTCAGCGAAACGCCATCGCCCTTGATCACCGCCCGGGCCGGCACGGCCATGTCGCGCGGGATCATGTTGCCGTCCACCAGCACGAACCCCGGCGCGCGCACCAGACCCGCCACCGCGCGCGCCATCGCAAGGTGCGACGCGCGCAGGATGTTCAGCCTGTCGATCTCCTCGACGGTGGCATGCGCGACCGAAACCTCGGCCACGGCCATCAAGCTGTCGTGCAGGGTCGTGCGCCGCGCCGCCGTCAGCTTCTTGGAATCGTTCAGCCCCTCGGGGATGTTGCCCGGATCAAGGATCACGGCCGCGGCCGTGACCGGCCCGGCCAGCGGCCCGCGGCCCACCTCGTCAACGCCGGCGACGGGGCCGGTATTTCCGGCAATCGCCGCGCGTTCCAGTTGGTAATCGGGTCCCGTCATGCCGCCACAAAGCACGGATCGCCCGGCGATGCAAAGCCGGACGGGAAGGCCGAACCTTCCCGCCGGTGACGGTCAGCGGCGCCCGGTCCCGTAGCCGTGGCCCGAAAGGCATTTGTCGCGGTAGATCGTCCCGAACTGCCCGCCGACCACGATCGCGCAGCGTCGCGGCAGGCCGCGATACCCGGCATAGTGCTTGCGCAGGCAGCGGCCCGAATAGCCGTAGCGTGCCCCGTGTTCGGCATGGTGGTAGACCCGGCAGGCGCGTGGCAGGGCCGCCTTGCGCCGTTTCCCGTGCCGGTACCCGTCGCGGTGATCACCCCGGT
>JAVLCJ010000143.1:0-6039 GCA_031580875.1 Roseovarius sp. | reverse complement strand
GGCCCGAAGCGGCCGTTCAACTGGGCCGCCGGCTGTCGCAACCCGGCGCGTCGGAACGGGTATTCGCTGCGGAGTCGCCGGACTTGCGGAACATGACCAGATTGCCGAGCCCGGCGAGCGCCACGCCCAGCATGGACAGCGGGGCCCATTCATATCCCTCGAACAGGCTCGATGCCGTCAGCGCGACGATCGGGAAAAGCACGGTGGCATAGCCGGCCCCGGCGGCGCCGATCCGTCCCGCCAGCACGAGGTAGGCTGTGAAGCCGCCGATGGACCCGACGACGGAAAGATAGAGAAGCGCGCCCCAGTAGAGCCCGCCGGTCGGAATCGCGAGCGGCTGCCCCACTGCGGCGAGGATGCCGAGAAGGCCGAGCGCGCCTATCCCCATGCCCCATGCGTTGGCCGTGACCGGCGTGATGCCCAGCATCGCGTTGCGCCGCGACGCCATGTTGCCCCACGAAAAGACCATGGTTCCGAGCACGGCCCAGCCGACCCCGCGCAGCGCCGCCGGATCGAACGAGACCGCGAGATCGTGCCAGAAGAGGCAGACGAGCCCCGCCACGCCGAGCCCGCCCGCGGCGACGGTCCGCGGGCGGATCCGGTCCCCGAAGAAGACTTGCGCATTGATCGCGTTGAAGATCGACGCCAGCGAGAAGATCACCGCGACCAGACCGGAGGAGATTGTCTCGGTGGCGGTGTAGAGCCCGATGAAGTTGAGGCTGAAGAGGCAGAGCGCCTGGATGACCACGAACCGCCACACCGGCGGCCGCCTCAGCCGCCCCAGGGCGCAAAGCGCGGCCAGCATCAGCACCCCGGCAAGCGCGAAGCGATAGAAGATCGAGACCGCGACCGGGGCGTGGCCGACCTGCGCCGCGATGGCGATCCAGGTCGTGCCCCAAATAAGCACGGTGCCGATGAAGAGCAGGGACGTGTTCATTGGTGCCTCCTGTGACTTGCTCACCCCTCGCGCCCGAAGAGCACCGCGTGCATCGTTCGACCTGGAAACAGGGTGAAGGCGCCGGCGAACATCAGCGGGGCGATGCCGGGGCATTCCGTCGCGCGGCGGTGACCGGCCCGTCATTCCACGGCGGTTGCCGGGGCGTGGCGGCTGCGCCCGTAGAGGAACGCGAGGGCGAGCCCTTCCGCGAGCACCACGAAGACCCAGAAGACAAGCTCCAGCCCCACGAGCATGAGCGGCTCGCGGAACATGTTGAAGGGCGTGTGGAACTCGAAGTAGAGCGCCATCAGCGCCCAGAGCACCACGGCGAAGCGCAGCCCGCGCTGCAGCCGTGTCTGGCCCAGGGCCGGTTCGATCATCATGAAAACCAGCCCGTGTATCGCACCGATACCGGCCGCGTAGGCCATGTAGAGCGGCCCGTTTTCGAACATCAGCGGGCGCGGCGCCATCTCGAAGAGCACGTCGATGACCTTGGCGGACTGGATATCCGGGTCGAACAGGATGGGCGCCCCGAGCTGGAAGAACAGAAGGTTGCTCACGACATTGGCGAGCGTGAAGGCCACGAGCCCGGCGATGGGGGCGCGAAGGATCTTGGGCATGGGTTTGCTCCTTTTCGGATCGGCAGGACCGCCGCTTGCTATCAGGATGTCAACGCATGTTGACTTTCTCGCACCCGTGACGGAGTCGCTTGCCAAAGTCAACAGGCGTTGGCAAATTCTGTCCATGAGCAGAACACGGACGAAGACCCCGAAATCCGAAACGACCCGCCAGGCGATCCTCGCGGCCGCGCAACGGCAGTTCTACGAGAATGGCTACGATGGCGCATCGGTGCGCCGGATCGCCCGCGCGGTGCCGATCGACCCGGCGATGATCATGCGCTACTTCGGGTCAAAGGAGGGGCTGTTCTCGGCGGCTGTCGTGATCGACCTCAAGCTGCCGGACCCGGGCGCCATCCCGCGCGACAGGGCCGGCACCGCCTTCGTCGCGCATTTCCTGAACCTGTGGGAGGGCGAGCGGAGCGCCATCGGCCTGCCGATCCTGTTGCGCTCGGCCGTCTCCAACCAGGACGCGTCGGACAAGATACGCGCGGTCTTCGAAAAGCAGGTCGCGCCGACCGTCGCGGGCCTGACCGGTGCCGATGACGCGGACACCCGCGCGGCGCTGATCGTCAGCCAGCTTTTCGGGCTGGCGCTGTGCCGCTACATCCTGAAACTGCCGCCCGTGGCCGAGATGACGCAAGACGAGATCATCGCCCGGATCGGACCCGTGGTGCAGGGCCACCTGTGGCGCGATTGAAACGTCAGCGGTGCGGGCGAGTTGCCATGGCAGCGCCGCCGGTGCCCCCCGGGCGGAATTGCGAATCGGCCCGTTCCCATGTCACCCGACCGCCATGACACAGGACACCGGCGATACCGATCTGATGCCGCTTGTCGCGGTCGGGGCGTCACTCGTGGCCATCGGCACGGCCCTCGGCGCGACATGGCCCGTTCTCGGGGGCTTGGTCCTCGTGGCGGCGGTGACGCTGCTGGTGTTTGCGGTGGTGCGCATGGTGCAACGTCAGAAGGGGCAGACCGCCGGGCGCGCACCCGGACGCGCCGACATCTGGCTGGTGGCGCTTGTTGTCGGCATGATGGCCTCCGGCGGCGGCGCGGCGCTGTCGGTGTTGCATGCGCCGATGGTCGGCCTGGGCCTCGCGCTTGGCGGCGGTGCGCTTTGCGGTGTCGGTGGCTGGCGCATGATCGTCGCGGCCAGCGGGCGCGACTAGGATGCCCTGACAGCACGCGCCAGCCCGGCGCGGGACGATCATGAAACAGGCACCATCCTGGCGGCCGGGCAATTCCTTGCGGGTCATACCCATCGTCACCGCATGACGCGCGCGGCGGGCTTGGTCTGAACGCCTTCGGCCGGCCGCAAGCCGCTTCTGACCTATCCATCTTGCCATGCGCCGGGTCGGGCCATCGACCCCGCGACACGCGAATACGCGGCGCGGGATGCGGCGCCGGTTCGACCCTGGAACGTGGCATATCCCTCGCCCCCCTGCTGACGCGGAGGCCGGTCTTGACAGGATGCGGTCGCGCGCGTAATTTTAACAGTGTTAGATAAAACGAATGCCGTTACAGGAATGCCGTGATGCAACCGGACCGACGCGACCGCCGGCGCCTCGAGGCCCGCGAAGAGATCAAGGACACCGCCCGTGCGCTTCTGGCCGAACAGGGGGCGGCGGGGTTGTCGCTGCGCGCCATCGCGAAGCGGATGGGCATGACCGCGCCGGGGCTCTATCACTACTTCGGCAGCATCAACGACCTGATCACGGCCCTGATCCTCGACGCCTTCACCCAGCTCGCAGAGGCGGTCGAGAAAGCGGATGCAGACGTCGCCTCGCGAGGCGGGGCGGAGAGACTGGTGGCCGTCGCCCATGCGTGGCGGCGGTGGGCTCTCGATCATCCGATCGACTTCCAGCTCCTCTACGGCAGCCCGATCCCAACCTACGAACAGCCCACCGACACCACCTACCCGGCCGCGCGGCGCAGCTTCCTCGTCACCGCCAGCATCTTCGCGCAGGCGATCGAGTGTGGCGAGATCGACCTGCCGGAGGAATATCGGCGCCTGCCCCCGGAGATCGCGCGGTCGCTCGACGCGCTGACCGGGTTGGAGGGGCACGACCAGCCGCCCCACGCGCTCTATCTGGCCGCGATTTCCTGGGCGCGGCTGCACGGGCACATCATGCTCGAGCTCTTTCACCTCATCCAGCCGGTCATCGGGGATGTCGACGCGCTCTTCGCCCACGAAGTGAACGCGCTCATTCGCCAGGTCGGCTTCACACCAAGCCAATAGGAGGAAACTCATGAAAATTCATGCCATCGAGACAGGCCGCGTCCGCGTCACCGAACGCTGGCGGGAGGGCGAGGGCGACGGAATGCGCCGCCTTCTGAACGCGTGGTTCGACAAGGCGATGACCGACTGGCTGCCGGTCCATGTGTGGGTGATCGAACACCCCGAGGGGCTGATCGTCGTCGATACCGGCATTCCGGCGGATGCCAACAGGCCGCGCTACTTCCCGCCCTTCATGCCGCTCATCCAGCGGGCGGCCGTCTTCGACATCGCGCCGGAAGAGGAGATCGGCCCGCAGATGCGGGCGCGTGGCCTTGCGCCGGAGGACGTGCGCTGGGTGGTCATGACGCACCTGCACCAGGACCATGACGGCGGGCTGCATCATTTCCCGAACGCCGAAGTCCTCGTCTCGCGGGAGGAGTGGACCTTCGCGACCGGGCTCAAGGGCCGCATGAACGGCTACCTCAACCAGCGCTGGCCGCGCGGTTTCGCGCCCACGCCCGTCGACTTCGAGGACGGCCCCCTCGCGCCCTTCCCGCGCCATGCAAGCCTGACCCGTGCGGGCGACGTGGCGCTCGTGCCGACGCCGGGCCATTCGCCCGGACACCTCTCCGTGCTGCTGGAGGAGGGCGACACAACCATCATGTTCGCCGGCGACACCTCCTACACCGAGGACCACCTCGTGCGGATGGTGGCCGATGGCATCGGCACCGATCTCGAGGCCGAGATCGAGACGCATCGCAAGATCCTCGCCCATGCCGCACAGCGCCCAACGGTCTACCTGCCCAGCCACGATCCCGATTCCGCGAGGCGCCTGGCCGACCGGGTTACCCTCCAGCCGCACGGCACGGCCCCGGTTCACACTGAAGGCCTTGGAGAGGTGGCATGAAGTTCGCCAACGAGATCGACCTGTCAGTGGCGCGGGACGACGTCTTCGCCTTCGTCGCCGACCAGCGCAACATTCCGCTGTGGAACTACTACGTGGTGGACGTGAGACAGGAGCGCGGCAACGGCCCCGCGGTTGGCGCCCGTTATCACCAAACGCGAAAGACCGACAGCCAAATTACGGAGATCACCCAAATGGCGCCCGGAGAGAGTCTGACCGTGGAAACCGTGGCCGGCACGCCGGTCGTCCGCCGCCACATCGCATTCCGGCAGACCCGGCGCGGCACCCGCATGATCGACTCCTGGAACCTCGCAACCGGATACCCGGCGGCGCTGGAACTCTTCGCCGTCCGCCGGATCAGGCGCGCCGTCGCGGCGAACCTCGAAAAGCTCAAGCATTTGCTCGAAACCGGCGCGGTCGAGCTTCAGGACGGCCGCCGCATCTCGGTCGACAGACACGCCGACGCCCAACGGTCAGGCGCCCGCAGCCCTGAGGACGGATCGCCCGGTCGTCGCGTCCGGGCGTAGCAAGTGCACCCCGCAAACCCGCTCGCGCCATCATGGATGCCGCGGCGGTATCGTCGGGACCGAACAGCAGCAGACGGTCGCGGTCGGCCCCGGTGATGGGCCACATATCCTTGCCCGGGCCAATTCGGCCATGCCCTGCGGGTTTGGATTCTCTTACCGACCGAAGCGAGAGCCGCTTTTGCATGCCATGCGCGTGCATCGGAGGATCGTGCAGCGAAGGCCGGTTTTCCGCCCGCCGTGTCGATGAAGCCATCCATGCTGCACCATGCATGCGGGCCCTTTCCGCGCTGGACTGTCCCGTTCGGGTGCCGCGACCGCGCGCTGTGTTGAGCACGTGCCGGGACGGCCTGCCCCGGCTCCCGTGTCACGCGCTAACCAGGCCTGCTTTTCCTTGACCTTCTCGATCACGTCCGGGCCGCCCAGGGTCAGGCTTCATAACCAATAGATGACAGTCGCGGCGAGCGCGATCGCCGAGAGGAAGACCTTGGGGCACCTGTCATACCGAGTTGCGACACGCCGCCAGTCCTTGAGCCTGCCGAACATGATTGTTCCCGTTGCGCCGCTTGTAGCGACGCTTGTCGTATTTCACGGTTGTCTTGCGCTGCTTGCGGCCCGGGATGCAGGCGCGTATCCCTTTGTCTTCCAACGCTTCTCTGAACCAGTCGGCGTCATAGCCGCGGTCCCCGAGCAGCCAGTCGACATCCGGCAGGCTGCTCAGCAAAGCCCGCGCGCCGATGTAGTCGCTGACCTGCCCGGCGGTAACGAAAAGGTTCAACGGACGGCCCTGGCTGTCACAAATGGCATGCAGCTTGGTGTTCATGCCGCCCTTGGTGCGC
>JAVLCJ010000142.1:0-6068 GCA_031580875.1 Roseovarius sp. | reverse complement strand
TTCGCGGCGAGGCCGGCAAAGGCCGAATGCCGGACCAGCACGCAGACCACGTCGGCCTGTGCGATGGCGTCCTCCAGCGGGGTCAGCGTGATCGGCATGTCGGCCATGTCGGCGGGCAGGTCGGCGATATGGGGTTCCACGGCCAGCACCTGGCAGCCCAGTTTGCCGAAGCCGCGGGTGATCTGCAGGGCGGGGCTTTCGCGCAGGTCGTCGATATCGGGCTTGAAGGCCAGCCCCAGGCAGGCGACCTTGATATCCGCCATGGCGCGCGCGGGATCGCTGGCCATCACCGCCATCACCGCATCCTTGCCCTTCTGCAGCACCCAGTCCGGCTTGCCGTCATTGATCTCCCGCGCCAGCCGGACAAGCCGTGCCTCCTCGGGGGCGGAAGAGACGATGAACCACGGGTCGACCGCGATGCAGTGCCCGCCCACGCCGGCGCCCGGCTGCAGGATGTTGACCCGCGGATGGCGGTTGGCCAAGCTGATCAACTCCCAGACATCGATACCGAACCTGTCGCAGATGATGCTGAGTTCGTTGGCGAAGGCGATCTGCGCATCGCGCGAGCTGTTTTCGGTCAGCTTGCACATCTCGGCGGTGCGGGCATTGGTGACCACGCATTCACCCTGGACCACTTTCCTGTACATGGCCACGGCCATCTCGCTGGCGCGCTCGGTCATGCCGCCGATGATACGGTCGTTTTCCACCAGCTCGCGCACCACGTGGCCGGGCAGCACCCGCTCGGGGCAATGGGCGACCTGGATATCGGCGTCGTTCCCGGCGGTTTGCGGAAAGCTCAGATCCGGGCGCGCCGCGGCCAGCCAATCGGCCATCTGCTCGGTGGCCCCGATGGGCGAGGTGCTTTCGAGGATCACGAGATTGCCGGGCGCCAGCACGGGCGCGATCATTTCCGCCGCGGATTTAATGTAGTCGAGGTTCGGTTCGTACCCTTCCTTGAAGGGGGTCGGCACCGCGATGATGAAGGCATCGGCCGGTTCCGGGTCCAGCGTGGCGTGCAGCATGTCCTCGGAGACGGCCTTGTGCACGATCCCGTCAAGCTCGGGCTCGACGATATGGATTTTCCCGGCATTGATGGTGTCCACCACGTTCGGCGAGACGTCCACGCCGATCACCTTCGTGCCGTGGGCGGCGAAAAGCGCCGCCGTGGGCAGGCCGATATAGCCCAGCCCGATCATCGAGATACGGTCGAACATGGAAATCTCCTTCACGTAGACTGATCGCGGGCTGTCAGGGCGTCGGCGATCCGTTCGGCGGCGGTGCCGTCACCATAGGGGTTGAGGGCGCGGGCCATCGCGTCGTAGGCCATTGCGTCATCGAGAAGGGTCAGGGCGGTATCGCGGATCCTGTCGCCATCGGTGCCCACCAGCTTCACGGTCCCGGCCTCGACCGCCTCGGGGCGCTCGGTCGTGTCCCGCATCACCAGGACCGGCTTGCCGAGCGAGGGCGCTTCCTCCTGCACGCCACCCGAGTCGGTGATGATCAGATGGGCCCGGCGCATCAGCCAGACGAAGGGCAGGTAATCCTGCGGCTCGATCAGGTAGACCTCGGCGGTCTTGCCCAGGATCCGGTTCACCGGATCCTGCACATTGGGGTTGAGATGCACCGGATAGACGATCTGGGCATCGCTCCGCTCGCTGATTTCCCGCAGCGCGCGGCAGATATTCTCGAACCCGTCGCCGAAATTCTCGCGGCGGTGCCCTGTGACGAGGATCATGCGCCGGCTGTCGTCGAGAAAGGGGAATTTTGCCTTCATCTGCGCATCGAGCGTCGGGTCGCCATCGAAGCGGGCCACGATTTCCTGCAGGGCGTCGATGACGGTGTTGCCGGTCACGAAGATGTCGGCATCGTCCACGTTCTCGGCCAGCAGGCTCTGGCGCGAGGTCGCCGTGGGGGCGAAATGCATGTCGGCGACGCGCCCCACGATCATGCGGTTCATCTCTTCCGGCCAGGGGGCGTAGATATTGCCTGTCCGCAGGCCGGCTTCCACGTGGCCGACGGGGATCTGTGCGTAGAACGCGGCGAGGGCACCGGCCATGGTCGTGGTGGTGTCGCCATGCACCAGAAGGCGATCGTACCGGCCTTCCTTCAGCAGATCGCGCAGCGACAGCAGGATGTTGGAGGTTATGTCGGTCAGATCCTGTCCGGGCTTCATCACGTCAAGGTCGAAGTCCGGCTCGATCCCGAAAAGCGCGAGAACCTGGTCGAGCATCTGGCGATGCTGCGCCGTCACGCAGACATCAACGTCGAGCCCGTCCGTCGCTTGCAGCCGCTTGATGACCGGGGCCATCTTGATCGCTTCGGGCCTGGTGCCGAAAACAATGAGAATTTTCAAACCAAACTCGTTCACATGTATCAAAATTCGTCATTTGCATTACTGATTTGCGACCCGATTACAACCCGGAAAATCCGAATAGAATAACAGCGTGGCGCGAAAGTAAGACCGGCGGGAGGAGCGACATACCCGCATCGCAAGTTGTCAACCAGCGACCAAGATTGTAAACGCCAAACAATTAAGTTCGACGATATGTGGATCACAACGGGGGCGGTATTTCATGACGCGTAAATTCTTCGGAACCGACGGCATCCGGGGCAAGGCCAACACCCACCCGATGACCGCGGGTTTCATGGTTGACCTGGCCCAGGCGGTCGGGCGGTATTTCAACGCCGACACCAAGACCCACCGCATCGTCATCGGCAAGGATACGCGCCGTTCCTGCTACATGCTGGAAAACGCGCTCACGGCCGGGTTCACCGCCGCCGGCATGGACGTTTTCGCCCTCGGGCCACTGCCCACGCCGGCGGTCGGCCTTCTCACCCATTCCATGCGGGCTGACCTGGGCGTGATGATCTCGGCCTCGCACAACCCCTACCACGACAACGGTATCAAGTTCTTCGGTCCCGACGGGTACAAGCTGTCGGACGCGGCCGAGACCGAGATCGAGGCCTTCCTGGCCGAAGGGGCCACCGGGGCCCTGTGTGACCAGCAACTGGGCCGGGTGACACGGGTCAACGATTCCGCGGGCCGCTACGTGGAATACGCCAAGACGACCGTGCCCGACCGCACCCGGTTCCACGGTCTCAAGGTGGTGCTCGACTGTGCCAACGGGGCGGCCTATGCCGCCGCCCCCGAACTGCTCTGGGAACTGGGCGCCGAGGTTGTCCCGCTCGGGGTGTCGCCCGACGGCTACAACATCAATGCGGGTTGTGGCTCGACCGATCCGGCACAGGCGGCGCGAACGGTGCGCGAGACGGGGGCCGACGCGGCGATCTGCCTTGATGGCGATGCTGACCGGATCATCGTGCTGGATGAAACCGGGGCCGTCGTGGACGGCGACCAGATCATGGCGCTGCTGGCCGGGCACTGGGCCCGGACGGGGCGGCTCAGGCACAACACGCTCGTTGCCACGGTGATGTCCAATCTGGGGCTGGAGCGGCACCTGGCCGCCCAGGGAGTCGCGCTGCGCCGCACGCCCGTGGGCGACCGCTACGTCGTCGAGGAAATGCGCGCGGGCGGCTTCAACATGGGCGGTGAGCAATCAGGCCATATCGTGCTGGCCGATCACGCCACGACAGGCGACGGGCTGGTCGCCGGGCTGCAATTCCTGGCCCTGTTGAAGGAAAGCGGGGAAACGGCAAGCAGACTGACCCGCCAGTTCGAGCCGGTGCCCCAGCTTTTGCGGAACGTGCGCTACGGGGCCGGCAACACACCCCTGGAGCACGAGGCCGTACGCGAGGCCATTTCTCAAGGCGAGGAACAGCTGGGCGGGGACGGGCGGCTTCTGATCCGCAAGTCGGGGACCGAACCGCTGATCCGCGTGATGGGCGAAAGCCTCGATCCGGCGCTGCTGGAAAGGGTCGTCGACCGGATCGTGGAAAAAGTCGCCCTTTACGGCTGACCGGTGGTTCGCGTGCCGAAAGGGGCTGCACGGGCATCGGGGCGCGATGACGTCCGGGCCTGACCGGAACGGGCCCGTGGCCCGCGGCATGGCCCTGGCCGGGCGTTTCCTTGCGGAAGCGGGCCACGAGAGTGCGCTCGGTATCCTGCGCGAGGCGGCGGATCTGCGGCCCGACCCGCGCACACTGGGGGCTTATTGCAAGGGCGCCCTTGCCCTTTACGATCCGGAAAGCCTGGAAGAGGCCCTGTCGCTGGCCGAGGCGAAGGGAGGCGATGATCCCGGCCTTCAGGCCCTGGTGGCCGATATCCGCGCCGGCCCGTGGCGGGCTATGACACTGGCCCGGCGCCTGGACGAACGTCATGCCCGGGATTTCGCGCCCGTGCCCGGGCGCATACTTTACATGCTGCACAAATCCCTGCCCCATGCGAGCGACGGCTATGCCACCCGCAGCCACGGGTTGGCCCGGGCACTGCTGGAGCAGGGAACGGATCTTGTCTGCCTGACCCGGCCGGGGTTTCCGTTCGACCTCTTTCCCGGCGACGACCCCGGTGCGGAGATCCCCCCCGTCGAAGAGGTCGACGGCGTTCGATACCATCGCCTTGCCGAGCCGTCGCGCACGGCCTGGCCGCGCCGGCCCACTGATCACATGGCCCATGCCTCCGTCGACTACCTGGAACAGGCGGCCGAACGTATAGGCGAGGCGATCCGCCACCACCGCCCGGCCTGCGTGGTGGCGGCCTCGAACCACACGACCGCCCTGCCCGCCTGCCTTGCCGCCCATGGCGCCGGCCTGCCCTTCATCTACGAAACGCGCGGGTTCTGGGAGATCACCCATGCCTCCCGCGACCCGGCCTATGCCCTGACGGTGACCGGGCGCCAGGAGCGGTTCCTGGAGACCGCGACGGCCCGCGCGGCCGAGGCGGTGCTGACCCTGACCGACCCGATGCGCGCGGAGCTGGAAACCAGGGGCGTCGCCCCTGATCGTATCGGGATGGTGCCCAATGCCTGCGATCCCGCCCGGTTCAGACCGCTTGCGCGGGACGAGGGGCTGATGCGGCGGCTCGGCCTGCCGGCCGATGTGCCGGTGATCGGGTATGCGGGGTCCTTTACCCAGTACGAGGGGTTGGACGACCTGGCGCGCGCCTGCGCGATCCTGCGCCGACAGGGCCATGTCTTTCGCCTGCTGCTCATCGGCAGCGAGCCACCCGATGCCGCCGGGACGTTCCCCGTCACCGACCGAATCCGCCGGATCGCCGCGCGGGACGGGTTGGGCGACTGGCTGATCCTGACCGGCCGGGTGCCGCACGAGGCGGTGGCGGCGCATTATTCCCTGGTCGATATCGCCCCTTTCCCCCGCAAGTCGCAGCCCGTGACCGAACTCGTCTCCCCGCTCAAGCCGCTCGAGGCGCTGGCCATGCAGAAGGCCGTCGTCGTCTCTTCCGTGGCCGGGATGGGGGACATGGTGCAGGACGGGGAAACCGGGCTCGTCTTCGCCAAGGACGACCCGGATGCGCTGGCCACGGTCCTGGGCCGGCTTCTCGGGGATGCCGCCCTGCGCCGCCGTCTGGGCGAGGCGGCCCGGGCATGGATCATGGAGCACCGGAACTGGCAGCGGACGGCCCAGACCATGAACGCCATGATCTCGGAGGTCGTGGGCGGGTGATGTTGCCCGGGTTGCCATCAGCGAGAATGTTGTCGCGTTGTGCCTCAGGAAGGTACTTGCTAAGACAGCAACGATTAGTGCCGCGCGGGACATTTGGCGTCAGGCCGCATCAATCGAGAAGCAGATTTTCAGGGGTAATTATTGATGGCTTCCGGGAGCACTGAAAACCGACCCATTCATGACGGATTTCTCGCAGCTGCGCGCGTCTTGCGCGACATGGGCCGACTCACCTCGGAAACAGCGGTTCTTCGAGCAGCATCGGACCGTTGCGAGACGCCCGAGGCGTTCGAGGCGCTCTTGAAAAGCGCTGAACGCGTTCACGACAAAGCCACTGCTGCAGCGGCTTTTGAAAAACTCGAAACCCTTTATGAAGCGCAGCGCGACAAGGAACAGCTGGCCGCCTTGAGAAAACATCGCCTGCGCTTCCTTCAAAGGGACGGTGTCGACAAACCTCGTGTTGCGGGAATCATGGACGAATTCACCATGGC
>JAVLCJ010000141.1:0-6070 GCA_031580875.1 Roseovarius sp. | reverse complement strand
CTCGACAGCCATATCAGCCGGATCGACCTGATCGGCAAGGACGCCATCAAGCTGCGCGACGGCAAGCAGGTGACGGAATTCCACGAAGGCATCCTGCCCTGGGCGCTGCGCAACCCCACCGCCATCGTCTTCGACGAATACGACGCCGGCCGCGCCGACGTGATGTTCGTGATCCAGCGGGTGCTGGAGGCCGACGGCAAGCTGACGCTGCTGGACCAGAACGAGGTGATCACGCCGAACCCGTGTTTCCGCCTCTTCGCGACGGCCAACACCGTCGGGCTGGGCGACACGACCGGCCTGTATCACGGCACCCAGCAGATCAACCAGGGCCAGATGGACCGCTGGAGCCTCGTGGCGACGCTCAACTACCTCAGCCATGACGCGGAAACCAACATCGTGCTGGCCAAGAACCCCGTCTTCAACACCGCCGCGGGGCGCCAGACGGTCAGCCAGATGGTAACCGTGGCCGACCTGTCGCGCACTGCCTTCATGAACGGGGAACTGTCCACGGTGATGAGCCCCCGCACGGTGATCGCGTGGGCGCAGAACGCCACGATCTTCCGCGACGTGGGCTACGCCTTCCGCCTGACCTTCCTCAACAAGTGCGACGAGCTTGAACGCCAGACCGTGGCCGAGTTCTACCAGCGCTGCTTTGACGAGGAGCTGCCCGAAAGCGCGGTGAACGTCAGCCTCGGGTAATTTGAAATGGCTATCTTGAAGGATGAAATTCCAGCATTTCTCACCGATGAAACACTAAGTGAGAAAGAACGCAACCTTCTGCTGAGGATAGCATGTTTGGAATTGAAGCGACGGTATATAATGATACCAAAAAGCTTTTTTTTTACCGGCGCGGCTTTAATAGCGATAAGCTCCTTAGGAGCGACGGCTGAGGTGGGCCTAACCCAAGTACCATTTTACGGATGGATAGTACTTGGTTTCTGTATCGTAGTTATTGCTCTAGGGCTTGGGTTGTTACCTCGATGGGGCAGCGGTATTAAAAATGATGAATACCGCGGCCTTTTAATAGAAGAAGCTGCAAAGAACCCAGAACTTGAAAAACACATCAAAACTATCGAGTTCGCCCGTGACTAAAGTCGACAACCCCGCCGATCCGTTCAAGAAGGCGCTGGCCGAAGCCACCAAGGTGATGGCCGACGATTCGGACCTGACGGTCAGCTATTCCGTCGATCCGGCGGGGCTGTCGGGGGAAGCGATGCGCCTGCCCCAGATCAGCCGCCGCATGACACGCGACGAGGTGTTTCAGGCGCGCGGCACGGCCGATGCGCTGGCCCTGCGCCACAAGTATCACGACGCCGGGCTTCACGCCCGCTATACCCCGTCGGGGGAAATGGCCCGCGACCTCTACGAGGCGATGGAAACCGCCCGCTGCGAAGCCGTCGGCGCCCGCGAGATGCCCGGCACTGCCAGCAACATCGACGCCAAGATCGCGGCCGACGCCGAACGGCTGGGCTATGAGCGCATCACCGATCCCGCCGACGCGCCCCTGCCCACCGCCGCCGGCTACATGATCCGGCACCTCGCCACGGGGCGCGACTTGCCGCCGGGGGCGCGCAACGTCATGGAACTGTGGCGCGGTTTCATCGAGGAACAGGCCGGCGGGACGCTGGACGGGCTGGAAGACACGCTGGCCGACCAGGGCGCGTTCGCCCGCTTCGCCCGCAAGGTCATCGAAGATCTGGGCTACGGCGACCAGCTTGGCGACGACCCCGATGCCGAGCCCGAACAGGACGAGGACGAAAGCCAGGAAACCGCCGAGGAAGAGGAACAGCCCGACAGCGCCGGGCAGGATGAAAGCGACGACAGCGACGCCGATGTCGATGCCGAACGCAGCCAGGAGGAGCAGCAGGACGAAACCCAGGCCCAGGTCAGCACCGAGGACATGGCCGACGAGGAAATGGGCGAGGAAACGGAACTGCCCGAGGGCGAGGCCCCGATGGAGCCGCCGGCGCCGCAGCCCGTTTCCGAGGCCGATCCCGCCTATACCGTCTACGACTCGCGCTTCGACGAGGAAATCCGCGCCGAGGACCTGGCCGAGCCCATCGAACGCGAGCGCCTGCGCGCCTATCTTGACCAGCAGCTCGACCCGCTAAAGGGCGCCGTCGGGCGGCTGGCCAACAAGCTGCAGCGCCGCCTGCAGGCGCAGCAGAACCGATCGTGGGAATTCGACCGCGAAGAGGGCATTCTTGACGCGGGCCGGCTGGCCCGCGTGGTCGCCAATCCGACCACGCCGCTCAGCTTCAAGGTCGAGAAGGACACCGAATTCCGCGATACGGTGGTCACGCTGCTGCTGGACAATTCGGGCTCCATGCGCGGCCGGCCGATTTCCATCGCCGCGATCTGCGCCGACGTGCTGGCCCGGACGCTGGAACGCTGCTCCGTCAAGGTCGAGATCCTCGGCTTCACGACCCGCGCGTGGAAAGGCGGGCAAAGCCGCGAGGCATGGCTGCACGAGGGACGCCCCCAGTTGCCCGGCCGCCTGAACGATCTGCGCCACATCATCTACAAGCCCGCCGACGCGCCGATGCGGCGGACGCGCGACAACCTCGGCCTGATGATGAAGGAAGGCTTGCTCAAGGAAAACATCGACGGCGAGGCGCTGGAATGGGCGCATCGCCGCCTGACCGGCCGCCGCGAGGCGCGCAAGATCCTGATGGTGATCTCGGACGGCGCGCCGGTGGACGATTCCACCCTGTCGGTCAACCCGGCCAATTACCTTGAAAAGCACCTGCGCGACGTCATCGCGATGGTCGAACGCCGCAGGCAGGTGGAGCTGCTGGCCATCGGCATCGGCCATGACGTGACCCGCTACTACGACCGCGCGGTCACGATCACCGACGCGGATCAGCTTGCCGGGGCGATGACCGAGCAGCTTGCCGCGCTGTTCGATCACGATCCGCGCGCCCGGGCGCGCGTCATGGGCATCAAGAAGGCCATTTGACACGGGCGGGCGGCCCCAGTCGCCGGGCCGCGCGTGTCGGCTGCGGTTGGCTGCCGGGGCGGACCGGCCCGCCCCGGGGGCCGGGCCGAAATCGTGTATTGCGATCCCGGGCCGAAACGGGTTCACATCCCACCACCGCGAGCCAAAGACGGGAAACCGCGCATGTTCCAATCCTTTTCCGAGACGGCCCACCCCGAACAGGGGCCACCGCGGCTGGCCCGCCTGCGCGAGGTCATGGCGGATAGCGGACTCGACGGGTATTTCGTGCCGCGCGCCGACGCGCATCAGGGCGAATACGTGGCCGCGCGCGATGATCGTCTTGCATGGCTCACCGGCTTCACCGGCTCGGCCGGGTTCTGCATCGCGCTGACGGAAACCGCCGGCCTGTTCGTTGACGGGCGGTACCGCGTGCAGGTCAGGGGACAGGTGGACACCGCGCATTTCACGCCGGTCGACTGGCCCGAAGTCAAGCCCGCCGCATGGCTGGCCCGCAACCTGCCGCACGGCGGAACCGTGGGGTTCGATCCGTGGCTGCTCACGCCCGACCAGATCGCCACGATCGAGGCCGGCCTGACCGGCACCGGCATCACGCTGACCCCCGTCGACAACCTGATCGACCGGATCTGGCCCGACCAGCCGCGGCCGCCGTGCGGGCATATCACCGTCTATCCCGACGATCTGGCCGGGGAAAGCCACGCGCACAAGCGCGCCCGCCTCGGCGCGGCGCTGCGCGATGCCGGGCACGGGGCCGTCGTGCTCACCCTGCCGGATTCGATCGCGTGGCTGCTCAACATCCGTGGCAGCGATATCCCGCGCAACCCGATCCCGCATGCCTTCGCCATCCTGCGCGATAGCGGCGACGTGGCGCTTTTCACCGATCCGGGCAAGGTCGATGACAGCCTGCGCACGCATCTGGGCGCGGCCGTCACGGTGCACAGTCCCGACGCGTTCCTGCCGGCGCTCGGCACGCTGCGCGGCCCGGTGCGCCTCGACAAGGCCAGCGTGCCCGTCCGCGTGGTTCAGCAACTCGATGCCGCGGGCGTGGCGCATGACTGGGGGGACGACCCCTGCAGCCTGCCCAAGGCGCGCAAGACCTGGGCCGAGATCGCGGGCAGCCGCGCGGCCCACCTCCGCGACGGCGCGGCGCTTTGCGAATTCCTGTGCTGGTTCGACGCGCAGGCCCCCGGCACCATCACCGAGATCGACGTGGTCACCCGCCTCGAAGAGGCAAGGCGCGCCACGGGCAAGTTGCGCGACATCAGCTTTGACACCATCGCGGGCAGTGGCCCGCACGGGGCGCTGGCGCATTACCGCGTGACGGAACAGTCGAACCGGGCACTTCGGGCCGGGGACCTGCTGGTGCTGGACGGGGGCGGGCAGTACCTTGACGGCACCACCGACATCACCCGTACCCTGCCCGTCGGCGCGCCCGGCGCGGACGAGCGCGCCGCCTTCACCCGCGTCCTGCAAGGCATGATCGCCATGAGCCGGGCGCGCTGGCCCCGCGGGCTGGCCGGGCGCGACCTCGACGCGCTGGCGCGCTATCCTCTGTGGCTGGCAGATCAGGATTACGGCCACGGCACGGGACATGGCGTCGGCGTCTATTCCTGCGTGCACGAGGGGCCGCAACGGCTGTCGAGAACGTCGGATGTTCCGCTTGAGCCGGGGATGATCCTGTCGAACGAACCCGGCTATTATCGCGAAGGCGCTTTCGGCATCCGGATCGAGAACCTTCTGGTCGTGACCGAAGCCCAGACCCGGCCCGGCGGCGACGTGACCGGCAAGCTGTGTTTCGACACGATCAGCTTTGCGCCGATCGACCGGCGGCTGATCCGGGCCGACGCGCTGTCGGCGCCCGAGCGCGACTGGCTCAACACCTACCACGCCGCCTGCCGCGACAAGATCGGCCCTCTGCTTTCGGGGCCGGCTCAGCTATGGTTGGCGCAGGCGACCGAACCCTTGTGACATGCGCGTGTCACATGCGACGGGCATGGCAAGGCACAACAAATACAACGAAGGACAGGAGGAGCCGACATGGCCGATATCAGGATTCGCAAGGCGGACGGGACATGGACGGTACGTGCCGGGGGCGCCGTACTGGCCGAAAGCCGCAACGCGCTGGAACTCAGCGAAGACGGGTACCCCGACGTCATCTATTTCCCGCGCGAGGATGTCGCGATGGCCTTCCTCGACGAGAGCGATCACCGCACCCGGTGCGAAAAGAAGGGCGAGGCGCGTTATTTTTCCATCGTGACCAAGAGCCAGACACTGGAAAACGCGGCGTGGAGCTACGAGGACCCGATCGAGGGCATGGACCGCATCAAGGGACACCTCGCTTTTCACCCCGGTGACCTGCTGGCCGTCGAACGGGTCTGACAAGGGGTCGGCCCCGGCCCGGCCTCAGCCGTGAAGGGCGCCCGCCGGCGGCACCAGCTTGCCGGGGTTCATGATGTTGTCCGGGTCGAGGGCGCGCTTGATCGCGCCCATGACGCCCCAGCCGCCGCCGTGCTCGGCCGCCATGTAGCCCATCTTGCCCAGCCCTATCCCGTGCTCGCCGGTGACGGTGCCGCCCAGATCCAGCGACAACTCGGCCAGCCGGCGCGACGCGGCCAGCACGCGCGCCTTCTCGTCCGGGTCGTCGGGGTCGAACAGCAGCGCGGCGTGGAAATTGCCGTCGCCCACATGGCCCACGATGGGCCCGTCGATCCCCGCCGTCGACAGGTCGGCGCGCACGGTCTCGACCGCTTCGGCAAGCCGCGAGATGGGCACGCAGATATCGGTCACCACCGCCCGTGCCCCCGGCCGCGCGGCAAGGATGGCGTGATAGGCGCTGTGGCGCATCGCCCACAGCGCGCGGCGTTCCTCGGGGCGGATGGCCCAGTCGAACCCGGTCCCGCCGTGTTCCGCGGCGATCGCGCCGAATGTCTCGGATTGTTCGGCCACCCCCGCCTCGGACCCGTGGAATTCAAGCAGCAGGTGCGGCCGCTCGGCCAGCGCGGTGCCGGAATAGGCGTTGACCGCGCGCACGCTGTCTTCGTCCACGAACTCGATCCGGGCCATGGGCAGCCCCATCTGGATCGTGTCCATCACCGCCGCCACCGCGCCCTCCAC
>JAVLCJ010000140.1:0-6122 GCA_031580875.1 Roseovarius sp. | reverse complement strand
ATCTCGACCGTGTCGTCGATTTCGTGACCACGCAGGCGCATGAGGTGCTCGCGCAGTCGGGAGGATATGTCGGAGCGGTGCGGGATATCGGTATCCAGCCGAGTGAGCAGGAAGTGCTGCTTTGACATGATCGTGTCCTTTTCTGGAACCGGCGCGCGGCAAAAGCCGCCACGCCGGCCTGCCGGGGCCAAGGGCCGCGGCAAGCGTGTTGGAAGAAAAGAACCCGGGTCTTGAGGGATATCCCTGTTCGGAACTGCGCTCCCGGTCAAGATAGGCGCCGAGCCGGGACGGTGTGTCCTGGGACGTCATGGGCCGCCAGACACTAGATCCGGCAAGCCGTTGTTTTACATAGGTTTTCTTAAATTCGTAGACTCGAGTGGACACGAATGCCGTGTCAGAGTGGACAAAAACCCCCATAAATGGTCATTTTTTGGTGGGTCCTACACATCGGTACATGTACACCTCTCAGCCGGAACACTTGCTGTGGCCGCAGCTTGCGCAGGTCATGCAGCCCTCTATCATGCGCATGTCGTAGCTGCCGCAGGCGGGGCAGGCCGGGCCCTTGGGGGCATCCAGGTTGACGACGGATTGTGTCGGGTCGGTCTTGAGGCCCAGCCCCTCGCCCTTGAGGAAGCCGATCGAGACCATGTGCTGCTCCAGCACGCCACCGATCGCGGCGAGGATCGAGGGGATGTATTTCCCGTTCATCCACGCCCCGCCGCGCGGGTCGAAAACCGCCTTCAACTCCTCGACGACAAAGGAGACATCGCCGCCGCGCCGGAACACGGCAGAAATCATCCGGGTGAGCGCCACGGTCCAGGCGAAATGCTCCATGTTCTTGGAGTTGATGAACACCTCGAAGGGCCGGCGGTGCCCGTTCAGCACGATGTCGTTCACTGTGACGTAGATCGCGTGGTTGCTGTCGGGCCATTTCAGCTTGTAGGTCGCGCCCTCCAGTTCCGTGGGGCGGTCCAGCGGTTCGGACATGTACACCACCTCGCCGCCATCGGTGGGCGCACCGGCATCCGGCGTCTCGCCGGGGACCTTGTCCTCGCTTTCGGCGACGCTGAGCACGCTGCCCGTCACCTCGTTCGGCCGGTAGGTGGTGCATCCCTTGCACCCCATGTCCCATGCTTCGGTGTAGACGCTCTTGAACGCCTCGAACGAGATGTCGGCGGGCACGTTGATCGTCTTGGAAATGCTCGAATCCACCCACCGCTGGGCCGCCGCCTGCATCTTGACATGCTCGTGCGGGGCCAGAGTCTGCGCGTTGACGAAATACTCGGGCAGCGGCGCGTCGCCCATCTTCTCGCGCCACATCTGCACGGCATAGTCCACCACTTCCTCCTCGGTGCGCGAGCCGTCCTTTTGCAGGACCTTGCGGGTGTAGGAATAGGCGAAGACCGGTTCGATCCCGCTGCTGACATTGCCGGCATAAAGGCTGATCGTGCCCGTGGGCGCGATCGAGGTCAGCAACGCGTTGCGGATGCCGTGCCGCGCCACGGCACCGCGCACGTCCTCGTCCATGCCGCGCATCGTGCCCGAGGCCAGATAGGGGTCGGCGTCGAACAACGGGAAGGCGCCCTTCTCCTTGGCCAGCTCGACGGAGGCGAGGTAGGCCGCCCGCGCCAATCGGTGCAGCCAGCGCGACGTTTTCAGCGCCGCCTCGTCACTGCCATAGCGCAGCCCGCACATGATCAGCGCATCGGCCAGCCCGGTCACGCCCAGCCCGATCCGCCGCTTGTTCCGCGCCTCGGCCCGCTGCTCTTCCAGCGGGAAGTTCGAGGCATCCACGACATTGTCCATCATCCGCACCGCCGTCGCCACCAGATCGTCGAGCGCCGCCTCGTCGAGGGCCGCATCCGCATCGAACGGGTCGCGCACCAGCCGCGCAAGGTTGATCGAGCCCAGAAGGCAGGCGCCGTAGGGCGGCAGCGGCTGCTCGCCGCACGGGTTCGTCGCCGATATCTCCTCGACGTAGTTCAGGTTGTTGGCCTGGTTGATCCGGTCGATGAAGATCACGCCCGGCTCGGCGAAATCGTAGGTCGCCTGCATGATCCGGTTCCAGAGGTCGCGGGCCTGCACGGTGTGGTACACCCGGCCGTCGAACATCAGGTCCCACGGCCCGTCGGCCTTGACCGCCTCCATGAAGGCATCCGTCACGAGGACGCTGAGGTTGAACATCCGCAGGCGTGCCGGGTCGGCCTTGACGGCGATGAAATCCTCGATGTCGGGGTGGTCGCACCGCATCGTGGCCATCATCGCGCCGCGGCGCGATCCGGCCGACATGATCGTGCGGCACATCGCGTCCCACACGTCCATGAAGCTGAGCGGGCCGCTGGCATCCGCGCCCACGCCCTTCACGTCGGCGCCGCGCGGGCGGATGGTGCTGAAATCATAGCCGATCCCGCCGCCCTGCTGCATGGTCAGCGCGGCCTCGCGCAGGTGGTCGAAAATGCCGCCCATGTCATCGGGGATCGTCCCCATGACGAAACAGTTGAACAACGTGACCTTGCGCTGCGTGCCCGCGCCGGCGGTGATGCGCCCCGCGGGCAGGAACTTGAAATCCTCCAGCGCGGCATGGAACTTCGGCTCCCATTCCTCGGGGGCGGCCTCCACGGTGGCCAACGCGCGGGCGACCCGGCGCCAGCTGTCCTCCACGGTCTTGTCATGCGGCGTTCCGTCGGCCGCCTTGAAACGGTATTTCATGTTCCAGATCTGTTCGGCGATCGGGGCGGCAAAGCGGCTCATGTTTCGACTCCCTGGCAGGACGGACCGACACAATAGCTTGAAGCCGCCGCCATTTCCACTACCCTATATTGCATTAGCGGAGATTCTCGTCATGGCCTTGCACATAATGAAGCTCAGCGTCGGGTCTGACACGGTCGAAAGCCTCCTTCAATGGCAGGCATCGGCCCGCGCCAAGGGGCCGGATGGCCTGCCCCGGCATATCACCCGCATGTGGCCCCGGCGCGAGGCCGAGTTGCTCGACGGCGGGTCCGTCTACTGGGTGGTGCAGGGCGTGGTGCAATGCCGCCAGCGCCTGCTGCGCTTCGACGAGGTCACCGGCAGCGACGGCATTCGTCGCTGCGCTTTCGTGCTGGACCCCGAGGTCGTGCGCACGGCCACGGCCCCCAAACGGCCCTTCCAGGGTTGGCGGTACCTCAAGCCCGAGGATGCCCCCGCCGACCTGCCCGCCAGCCGCCAGAGCGAAGACCCCCTGCCGGCCGGCCTGTCCGCCGCCCTTGCCGATATCGGCGTGCTCTGAGCTCAGCGCCGCAGGTCGAACCCGTCGTCGGAACAGGCGGCAAACCGTTTCCTCTGAGCCGCCGACAGGTCATCGCGCCCGGCACGCGCGGCAAAGATCAGGTCCCGCGCGAGGCTCATGTAGCAATCGCCCCAGTCGCGATCCGGCTCGATCAGCTTGGATCGTTCAAGGTCGTAATTGTCAAGGAAGGCCGGCGCGCCGCCCGGATAGTAGGACAGACCGCCGATGCAGTCGCGCGCGGCGTGGCTGGCAAAGTCGTTCCAGACCAGCGGCGGGCCCTTGCCGTTCGGATTGTTGCCGTTGACGGGCGGGCATTGCCGGGGATTGGTCCACGGGTTCCAGACCGACAGCACGACGAAGGGCGTGCGCCCGTCATCGGCAAACACCTTCTGGAACTGCTGGAATAGCGTGCGCCCCCGGCGCCGGTGGGTTTCCCGCTCGATGCTCATGAAGGTATCGCTGGGATAGCCCACCGACACGCTGATCTGCTCGGGGCTGCCCGCCGACTGGTGGCACCCGGTCGCGATCCGGCCGTCGGACATCCGGCAGGGTTCCAGGAAGCTCCAGAAATTGTCGGGGCCGCGCATCCCGGCGTTGCGCTCCTGCCGGTTGCCGAAGCGCGCCTCCAGCTTCTTGCGGTCGGCCCACATGGCGCGGGTCGTGAAATGCCGCTTGAGCCCGAAATGCCGGATCACCTCCACCGCTCGGTTCGGGTTGAAACGATAGGTGTAATTCATCTTGACCAGCAAGAGCGGCTTGCCGCTGCCGTCCACCGGCATTCCCAGCCCCGCCTCGTGCAGGCCGGGCAGGAAATCCCCCACCAGATACCGCACGATGGACCGCTCCGGCGCGATCTTCGTTTTCCGCGTCTCGAGGAACATCCCGGCCCAGGGCACGATGCGCGGCACGTCCACCGGCCGCGGCCGCGCGGCAAGGTCGCGCCACGTGGCCATCAGCGTGCCCACCGGCCCGGCCACCTTGGTCCGGAACTCGTCACTGTACCGGTCGGGCCGGTCCCGGGTCGCGGCCACCGCCATGTTCGTCATGTCAAGGATGACGAAATCGACCCCCATCACGGACAGCAGAAAGGCGTGCTTGCGCGCCAGCCGCTTGTTGCCGGTCAGGCAATAGTACCCGTCCAGCGGCTTGTCGATCCAGTGGTTCCAGCGCACCGGGCCCCAGCCACGCGCGCCACCGGGCATCCGCGATATCCGCGTCGTGTTGAAGATGGGCTGCCCCGGGGCGACGTTGTGGCGCGTGCCCGAAACGAGGCAGTGATCCAGCGAATAGACGATGCCGAATTTCTGCGATGTTCCCCCACCGGCCCGGCGCAGCGGCAGGGGATGCGCCGTGCCGTCGCGCGCGCCCAGCGTGACGCCCCCGATATCGCGCACCGGCGCGCCAATGACCTGGCTGACAAGGAAAACCCGGCTGTCTGCAGCACAGTCCTGCCCGATGACGCGATACGCCTGCCGGTCCGCGGGCGACAGTTCGAAAAGTTGCGTGACGGCGCCGCCCCCCGGTCCGGTCACCTGCAATTGCGGCCTTGACGCGGCGCCGATCACGTCGGGCGGCGCGCAGACATGGCCCGTCAGCCGCGTGACACCATCCGCACCTGTCCACGCGCGAAGGTCACCGGTCACCGGCTGTCCCGCCGCCGCCGCCGCGGCGGCGCATAGCGCCAATGTTATTGCCGCCGCGGTGCGCGCCCACCGGCGCCCGGATCGCATGGCCCGCATCGGCTCTGCTCCTCCTGATGACAACACCTTCAGCGTCGGCGCAAAAACATACGGCGTCAAGGCCGCGCGCGGGCTAAAACCTCCCGCCCGATCACCACCAGTTGACGTAACGCGACCGGCCCGCGCGTTGTATCAAGACCGTGCCATCGACACCTCTGTCCCAAGCCGAGGGCGCCCCCGGCGACATTCCCATCGCCGGCACGCCCGGCTTTTGAACCGCACGAAATGACAGAAGGAATTCACCCATGTTCAGCCCTCTTCGCCTTGCCGCCGCCGCCACGGCCGCCTCGGTCATCGCACTGCCGGCATTCGCCGGCTCGGCAGAACCGGCGACGCCCGACACGCCGGTATCCCCCGCCGCCCCGGTCATCGACGCCAGCCCGGACTGGACAGGTTTCTACACCGGGGTCCAGCTTGGCTTTGCCGAAGTCGACACCGACCTTGCCGGCAATGATGACGACGTGATCGGCGGGATCGTGGGCGGGTACGACCATGATTTCGGCCAGTGGGTCGTTGGCGGCGGTCTTGACTACGATTTTGCCGACATCGACCTCAATGCAAGTGGTGGCGCCCTCGAGGAGGTGTTCCGCGTCAAGGGCCGCGCCGGTTACAAGATCGGTCAGGGCCTGCTTTACGCGACCACGGGCTATGCCTGGGCCGACACGAATTCGTTCGGTGACGATGATGGCTACTTCGTGGGCGGCGGGTACGAGTACCGTGTCTCCGATCAGTTCAGCATCGGTGGCGAAGTGCTGTACCACGAATTCGACGATTTCGGCAATCTCGGGTCGGATGTCGAGGCCACCACAGTACAGCTGCGCGGCACGTTCCGTTTCTAGAGGACGCCGGCAGCCGGTGGGCGCCAATCTCCCCGGCGCCCGCCTTCAATCC
The DNA here is from genome assembly GCA_031580875.1 of Roseovarius sp. Taxonomy (GTDB): domain Bacteria; phylum Pseudomonadota; class Alphaproteobacteria; order Rhodobacterales; family Rhodobacteraceae; genus Roseovarius. The sequence continues at coordinate 224 of JAVLCJ010000140.1, read as the reverse complement.
ACGCCCAGCACTCGTGTCAGTTCGCCCAGCGTCGCGCGGTCCGCCTCCGACATGTCGACGCCGCGCGCCCTGAACAGCGTCGCCTCCGATCGCAGGACCAGCCCGTCATCCAGAACCTTCAGGTGATTGGCGCGCAACGTGTCCCCGGACGAGGTGATATCGGCGATCGCCTCGGCGGTCTCGTTCTTCACCGTGCCCTCGGTCGCGCCCTGGCTGTCCACCAG
>JAVLCJ010000013.1:0-50229 GCA_031580875.1 Roseovarius sp. | reverse complement strand
GCATGCTGTCGCCCGTTGACTATGAGACCAGACAGCAGAAACTGAACGAGGCAGGTGTCTAGGAAACTAGGGGCACCCCAAACCGAGCATGAGCCGACGCGGAAACTGCCATGACAATGCCGTTGCAGAAAGCTTCTTCCAGTTGCTGAAGCGGGAGCGGATCAAGCGATGGACATATCCGACCCGCGACGACGCGCGGCGAGATGTGTTCGAATACATCGAGCTGTTCTACAACCCGAAGCGCAAGCACACGAGCAACGGCATGCTGTCGCCCGTTGACTATGAGACCAGACAGCAGAAACTGAACGAGGCAGGTGTCTAGGAAACTAGGGGCACCTCAGACCGATCGCTTCACGGTCGAATTCCATCAGCCTTTGCGCGGCATGCTGGATCAGCTCGCGCAGGAAATCGTTCGACGCGCTTACGCGGCCGCATCTGCGGCCACGGTCACGTCTTACCATCGCTCTTGCCGATCGCCTCGGGAAGGTTGATCGCTCGGCATGGGTCTCGACCCCGTGGCGATCCATGCCTCGCGCTCGGTAGCGTGCTCTCCTTCGTCGTCGTCGGTCTTTGAACAACCTCGGACTACGAATAAACGCGGTGGCCGCCATCCCGGCCGCGCGCTGCGCTACGCCGGGGGCTCCGCGCCCATCCTGCTACGCCATACCGTGGGGCACGGCCGTCTTGGGGCTCTGACGGCGTGCTTGGTCGTGGCGCTGACGTGACGAGCTTGTGCCATAGTGCTGCCGTCCATTCCTACGAAAGGATCACACCATCACCCCGTGGGATTGAAAACCTGAGCCAAGGCACAAAGCCGCGCGATCCGAAGGTGAACATAAATTGCACCTGGACCCGATTGACCGACTGAGATCAGGAAAGATCCGCCGCCACCCACCATGGGTGCAACGGACAAGCGGGATGCTGTTTCAACCTTGAATCGCCCCCCTTTTCCACCTGCATCTCCTGCCTGCGTTAAAGCGTGTCCGCGTCATGATGTCGAAACATCACCCGGTTTTACCGGGGGCCGCCGGATTACGGTACGACGCGTACCACGGATGCCATCCATCCGAAACGGCGATCAACCGGCGCGGCGTGACCCGGCTTGTCTCGACCGGCCCGCATGGGTACTGACATGGTGTCAAACTTGCGGTATTTCCATGCTCAGATACGCAAATCTCGCACTCCTCCTGCTGTTTCCGGTCGCTTGGTTCGCACCGCTGATGCGCACCGGGCTGCTGCCCCTGTTCGGGCTGAGCGAGATTTCCGTCATCACCGGGATTCAAAGTCTCTGGGCGTCGGATGTCCTCCTCGCGCTTGCCGTTACGTTCTTCGCCCTCTTCGCGCCGATGCTCAAGACAATCGGGCTGGCCCTGGTGCATTTCCGCGTGATGGATGCCAAGGCAATGCCGGCGCTGCATTTCATGGGGCGCCTCGCGATGGCGGACATTTTCCTGGTCGCGCTCTACATCGCGCTGGCGAAGGATATCGGCGTGGGCCGGATCGAGACGGCATGGGGGCTGTACCTGTTCACCGGCTGTGTCGTCGCCTCTCTCGTCATCGGCCTGCTGACCGACGGCCAGGGTCACGCCCGCCGCGATACCGTTTGACCGCGCCCCGCCCATGAGGCAAGAGCGCGGTATGGCGAAATCACCCAGATCCTACCGTTGCGCGGCCTGCGGCGCCACCTACTCCAAGTGGTCCGGCCGGTGCGATGCTTGCGGCGAATGGAACAGCATCGCCGAGGAAACGCCGCTGTCCGCCGGCCCCGCGTCAAGGACTCTCGGCGCGCATCGCGGCACGCCCGTTCCCCTTGCCGACCTCGAAGCGGACGAGACGCCGCCACCGCGGAGCGGCTCGGGACTCGCCGAGCTCGACCGGGTGCTGGGCGGCGGCCTTGTCGGGGCGAGCGCGGTGCTGGTCGGCGGCGACCCCGGCATCGGCAAATCGACCCTGCTGTTGCAGGCCGCGGCGCGTTTCGCCCAAGGCGGGCTGCACACCGTCTACGTCTCGGGCGAGGAGGCCGCCGCGCAGGTGCGCCTGCGCGCCCGTCGGCTGGATCTGGCGGCCGCGCCCGTGAAACTTGCAGCCGCCACCAACCTGCGCGACATCCTCACGACGCTCGAGGCCGAAGCGCCGGATCTCGTTGTCATCGACTCGATCCAGACCGTTTGGTCGGACACGGTCGAAAGCGCGCCGGGCAGCGTCGCACAGGTACGCGCGGCGGCGCACGAACTCACCAGCTTTGCCAAGCGCAGCGGCGCCAGCGTGATCATGGTGGGCCATGTCACCAAGGAAGGCCAGATCGCCGGCCCCCGCGTGGTCGAGCACATGGTCGACACCGTGCTCTATTTCGAAGGTGAACGCGGCCACCAGTTCCGGATCCTGCGGAGCGTCAAGAACAGGTTCGGCCCCGCCGACGAGATCGGCGTCTTCGAGATGACGGGCGGCGGTTTGGCCGAGGTCGCGAACCCGTCCGAGCTGTTTCTTTCCGGGCGCGGCAACCCGAGCCCCGGCGCGGCCGTCTTTGCCGGGATCGAGGGCACACGGCCCGTCCTGGTGGAGTTCCAGGCGCTCGTGGCGCCCACCCCGCAGGCGCAGCCGCGCCGCGCCGTGGTCGGCTGGGACGGGAGCCGGCTGGCCATGATCCTCGCCGTACTCGAGGCCCGCTGCGGCATCCCGTTCGCGGGGCTCGACGTCTACCTGAACGTGGCGGGCGGGCTGCGCATCTCGGAGCCCGCGGCCGATCTTGCCGTGGCCGCGGCGCTGTTGTCCGCGCGCGAGGATACAGCCCTTCCCGCCGACACGGTCGTTTTCGGCGAAATCAGCCTGTCGGGCGCACTGCGCGGCGTCGGCCAGACGGAAAACAGGTTGAAAGAGGCCCGAAAACTTGGTTTCACATCCGCAATCGTTCCGTCCGGCGGCAAGCCGGGCGTGACCGGCGGCCTCGACCTGACCCGCGTTGAGGACCTTACCGCATTCGTGGGTGACATTTTCAGCGCCGGCTAGGCGCGGCAGAGGACGGGAACGGGCACATGGAAGGTTTCACCATCATCGACGGTGTCGTGGCACTGGTGATCGTGCTGTCGGCCCTGCTGGCCTATTCACGCGGTTTCGTGCGCGAGGCGCTGGCGATCGCGGGCTGGATCGTGGCCGGGGCCGTAGCTTTCATCTTTGCCCCGCAGGTCGAACCGCTGGTAACGGAGATCCCCGTCGTGGGGGATTTTATCGCAGACAGTTGCGAATTGTCGATGATCGGGGCCTTCACGATCGTCTTCGCCGTCGCGCTGATCGTGGCCTCCGTGATCACGCCGCTCTTTTCGTCGCTGGTGCAGCGGTCGGCCATCGGCGGGATCGACCAGGGGCTGGGCTTCCTCTTCGGGGTCGCGCGTGGCGTGCTGCTGGTCGCGATTGCCTATTTCGTCTACGAAACCGTCGTCACCGGCCAGGATATCCAGATCATCGACGACAGCCGCTCGGCACGCGTCTTCGCCCATCTGACGACCTCGGTCGAGGACGGGAACCCCGAACAGGCCCTCGGATGGATAACGCGGCAATACGAAAACCTCGTGGGCGCATGTGACACCAATGGCTGACAGGGGCCGGGCATGACCGGCTCCCCGCTTCTGGCCATGATCCTCGTGGCGGTCGCGGGGGCGGTGGTTGCCGCGCAGGCGCCGTTCAACGCGGCGCTCGGCCGTTCAATAGACAGTGCACTGGCGGCCGCGACGGTGTCTTTCGCAGTCGGATTCACCCTTCTGGCCCTCGCCACCGCGCTATCCGGTGACGGCGCCGGGCTGCTGTCGCGTCTGGGCGGCGTGCCCGCGTGGATGCTGTTGGGGGGCGCATGCGGCGCGTTCTTCGTGTGGGCATCGCTTTACGCAGTGCCGATCATCGGGGTTCTCACGACAACCACGCTTCTGATCATGGGCCAGATCGTGGCCGCGACCCTGATCGACCATTTCGGCGCTTTCGGGCTGACCCCGCGGGACGTCTCGCCGTCGCGGCTCCTCGCGGCGGTCCTTGTCGCGGCGGGCGCGGTCCTTTCGCGCTTCTGACCTGGCGTCCGGGGACAGGAACCGCGACTTTTCTTGTGATAGTTTCGTGACATGTCGCGACTGAGCCCTTATGTAGACCGCAGGCGATAACGGGATTCGGAGCTACCCCCTTGTCCAACCAGATGCCCCCCGCCCACCCCTTCGACGATGACAAGCTACGCGAAGAGTGCGGCGTATTCGGCGTTATCGGCGTCACCGATGCCGCCAATTTCGTGGCCCTCGGCCTGCACGCACTGCAGCACCGCGGGCAAGAAGCCGGCGGTATCGTCGCGCATCACCCCGACCACGGGTTCAATTCCGCCCGGCGGTTCGGCTACGTGCGCGACAACTTCACCCGCCAGAGCCTGATGGAAACCCTGCCCGGCCCGCTCGCCATAGGCCATGTCCGGTATTCGACGGCCGGCGGCAAGGCCCCGGTGATCCGCGACGTGCAGCCGTTCTTCGGCGAGTTCTCGATGGGCGGCGCGGCCATTGCCCATAACGGGAACCTCACCAATGCGGACGCCCTGCGCCGCGAGCTTATCGAGCGTGGCTCGATCTTCCAGTCCAATTCCGACAGCGAGTGCATCATTCACCTGATGGCGCGGTCCTTGCAGCGCAACATCCCCGAACGGATGGAGGACGCGCTGCGCCGCGTCGAGGGCGCTTTCAGCGTAGTGGCCATGACCCGGACCAAGCTGATCGGTGTTCGTGATCCGCTCGGCGTGCGCCCGCTCGTGCTCGGGCAGGTCGCGGACGGTTGGGTGCTGAGCTCGGAAACCTGCGCGCTCGACATCATCGGGGCAAAGTTCGTGCGCGAGGTCGAACCGGGCGAAATGGTCGTGATTTCCGATGCCGGCGTCGAAAGCCACTTTCCCTTCCGCCGCCAGAAATCGCGGTTCTGCATCTTCGAACATGTCTATTTCTCGCGGCCCGACAGTATCATCGGGGGCCAATCGGTTTACGAGACGCGCCGCCAGATCGGCGTTGAACTGGCACGCGAGGCCCCTGTCGAGGCCGATCTCGTCTGTCCCGTCCCCGACAGCGGCACGCCCGCCGCGATCGGGTATGCGCATGAATCCGGCATTCCTTACGGCATGGGGATCGTGCGCAACCAGTACATGGGCCGCACCTTCATCGAACCGACCGAGCAGATCCGCAACATGGGCGTGCGGCTCAAGCTCAACGTCAACCGCGCCCTCATCGAGGGCAAGCGCGTGATCCTCGTTGATGACAGCGTGGTTCGCGGCACGACGAGCCGCAAGATCAAGGAAATGATCCTTGATGCCGGCGCCAGCGAGGTGCACTTCCGCATCGCCAGCCCGCCGACGGCATGGCCCTGTTTTTACGGCGTGGACACCCCGAATCGCGAGAAGCTGCTGGCCGCCACCATGAGCGAGGACGAGATGCGCGACCATCTTGCCGTGGACAGCCTCAAGTTCATCTCGCTGGACGGTCTCTACCGGGCGGTCGGGGAAACGCAGGGGCGCGACACGAATTGCCCGCAATATTGTGATGCCTGCTTCTCGGGCGATTACCCGGTGACGCCCTCCGACCAGATCGAGAAGGGCTTCCAACTGAAGGCGGCCGAATGATCGCCGCGCCGTCCGGCCCGCCTGCAGGATGACATCCGCACCGCTTCGATATCGCCCGCATCATTTCCTGTGCAGCCTCGGGTTCGCGGGCGAGGGCTATTCGTCCGGGTTCACGGCCAACATGGCGCGTATCGTCGACGGGACCCTGCGGGCGCCGGGCGGGGACGACACCGTGATCGAGGTCGTCGGCGCAACCGATGATATCTGCGCGCCCTGCCCCAAGCGACGCGGTATTCTGTGCGAAAGCCAGCGCAAGATCGACAGGCTGGACGCGCGCCATGCCCGGGCCCTTGGCCTGTTCGTCGGGGCGCAACTGAGCTGGGGCGAGGCACAGGCGCGCATCGTCAGGCACGTGCCTTCCGGCGCGCTGTCAGATCTTTGCAAGGGATGCCAATGGTTGGAGCTAGGCCATTGTGAAAACGCGTTGTCGCGCTTGCATGAAAGCCATTCAGCCGACACCGCCCCCAAGGCGGCAGGCAGCACGACCGGCTGACACGCGCCGGGTTCCGCGCCGCCAATCCATCCCCCGCCAAACGCAAACGCCGCCCCCGATGGGACGGCGCAAGGGTCGGTCGGTTCTGGTTGATCCGGCTCAGCCGCGGCGCGCCGCGATCACTTTCCAGCCGCCCCAGACGACCATCGCCGCGATGACGGCCTTGACCACGTCGCCCAGCAGGAAGGGCAGCGCGCCCAGTTGCACGGCCTTTTCCACCCCGGTGAAAGTGGACAGCCACGCGATGCCCGGCAGGTACAGCGCGGCGGAAATCAACAGGGCGCAGAGTGCCGTGGAAACCACGCCGCGCGCCAGGCCCCGCTCGGCGGCAAGACCGGCGAGCCCTGCCATCGCCACGAAGCCGAACAGGAAGCCGGCGGTCGGCCCCATCAGCGCGACACCGTTGGCGCCGTTGGCGAAAACCGGCAGGCCCATGGCCCCCTCGGCCAGATAGGCCATCAGCGTGACAGCCCCGAGCCGGGACCCGAAAGTCAGCCCCACGATCAGGATCGCCAGCGTCTGCAACGTCATCGGGACCGGGAACATCGGCACGCTGACCTGCGCCGCCAGCGCAATGAAAAACGAGCCGCCGATGACAAGGGCCGCCTTGTGCATCAGGGTCTCATGGCCGATCACGGCCTTGGCAAGAACTGTGTCGCGCATCGTCTCCGCATCCTTTCTGTTTATCCGTCTGTCCACCCGTTTTTCGCCGCAACGCCGCGAAAGTCAAGCGAATGCCCTTGATTTAACCCGCATCCGGTGGGATTTGACTGCTCATGACCGACAACAGACCTCTTGAACCCGCCCCTCGGATCGCGCTCGTCACCGGCGCGTCGCGCGGGCTGGGCGCGGCCTTGGGGGTGGCGCTCGCGCCCAGCCATCACGTGGTTGCGGTGGCCCGCACCACCGGCGCCCTCGAGGCGCTTGACGACGACATCCGCGCGGCCGGCGGCACCGCGACGCTCGCGCCTATGGACGTGACCGACCCGGGTGCGATGGCCCAGCTTTGCAGATCCATACATGATCGCTGGGGCCGGATCGACCTGTGGGCGCACACCGCCATCCACGCGGCGCCGCTTTCCCCGGCAGATCATATCGACGCCAAGGACTGGACCAAATCGCTGGAGATCAACGTGACGGCGGCCGGTCGATTGATCGCGTTCGCCGCGCCGCTTCTCACCGCGGAAAGTACCGCGCTTTTCTTCGACGACCCGAAGGCGGGCGAGAAATTCTTCGGGGCGTACGGCGCCACAAAGGCAGCGCAGATCGCGCTGGCGCGCAGCTGGCAGGCCGAAACCGCGCGTACCGGGCCAGGTATCCACGTCCTGACCCCTGCCCCGATGCCGACCGCCACCCGCGCCCGCTTTTTTCCGGGTGAGGATCGCGCGCCGCTGGCAGACCCGCGGGAGGAAGCAAGCCGGATTCTTGCCCAGCTCTGACGCCTTGGTCCCGGGCCCGGCCGTCAACGCGCGCGACGGCGCGCCCCTGCCTGCCGCGCATGCCCGATGCGCATCACGGCCGGGTCCACGGCGCACGCGTACAACGCTTGCCCCGCGCGCGGCGCGCGGCTACACAGGCGTCAGAGCAGGCCCGGAGGCGGAAAATTGCGCATTCTCATCACCAATGACGACGGTATCAACGCCCCAGGGCTTGAGGTGCTTCACGAAATCGCATCCGGTCTCGCCGGTCCGCAGGGCGAGGTCTGGACGGTGGCGCCGGCCTTCGAACAATCGGGCGTCAGTCACTGCATCTCCTTCACGACGCCGATGATGATCAGCCAGATGGACGACCGGCGTTTCGCCGCGCAAGGCTCGCCCGCGGATTGCGTGCTGGCCGCGTTGCACGACGTGATGAAGGACGCGCGCCCCGACCTCGTTCTTTCCGGGGTCAACCGCGGCAACAACTCGGCCGAGAACGCGGTCTATTCCGGCACGGTGGGCGGCGCGATGGAGGCCGCGCTTCAGGGGCTGCCGGCCGTGGCGCTCAGCCAGTATTACGGCCCCGAGAACCGCGACCTCGAAGACAAGTTCGACGCCGCCCGCGCCCACGGGATGCAGACCCTGCGTACCCTTCTGGACAAGGGTGTCTGGACGCAGGACGATTACGGCATCTTCTACAACATCAATTTCCCCCCGGTGGCCGCCGACGCGGTCAAGGGGCTGCGGGCGGCACGACAGGGCTTCCGCCGCGACATGGGCTTCGGGGTGCAGCCCACGACCTCTCCCTCCGGCCGGCGTTTCCTCTGGGTGACCGGCGCGCCGCAGCAGCAGCCCACCAGCCCGGGGTCAGACGCGGACTGGAACCTCAACGGCTACATCTCGGTCACGCCGATGCGCGCGGACCTGACCGCGCATGATGCGCTGGAGGCGCTGAAAGCCATCGAATGACGGACGACGCCGGCGATATCGCGGAACGCAAGATGCAATTCCTCTTCGCGCTGCGCTCCAAGGGGGTGACGGACAAGCGCGTGCTGACCGCGATGGAAAAGGTTGACCGCGCCCAGTTCATAAAGGGCTATTTCGCCGAACGCGCCTACGAGGACATGCCCCTGCCCATCGCCTGCGGCCAGACCATCAGCCAGCCCTCGGTCGTCGGGCTGATGACGCAGGCGCTGAAGGTCACGCCCCGCGACAAGGTGCTCGAGGTCGGCACAGGCTCGGGCTATCAGGCGGCGATCCTCAGCCAGCTTGCCCGCCGCGTCTACACGGTGGACCGGCACAGGCGACTGGTCCGCGACGCGACCGAGACTTTCCGCGCGCTCGACCTGACCAACATCACCGCGCTGTCCGCCGACGGCAGCTTCGGCCTGCCCGATCAGGCGCCGTTCGACCGCATCCTCGTCACGGCCGCGGCCGAGGACCCGCCCGGCCCGCTCTTGGCTCAGCTTCGTATCGGCGGTATCATGGTCCTGCCGGTGGGGCAGTCGGATACAGTGCAAAGCCTGATACGCGTCACGCGCACCGAGTCGGGCCTCGATTACGACGAACTCCGCCCGGTGCGCTTCGTACCCCTTGTCGAAGGTCTGGGGCGCGACGCGTGACGCATGTATCGACACGAGTGAAACCGAAAGGCCCCGGCCAACAAGGGGTCGCCCGAATGAGGACCTGATCGAGATGCCCCTCCCCTTCCGCACCGCCATGCCGTTGCTGACAGGCTGCGCGATCCTGGCGCTCAGCGCCTGCGACCGCCCGATCGACATGGACATGCGCGGCCTTTTCGGCGATGCGCCGAGCACGGCCGATGCCGCCCGCAACGCAACCGCCGAGCGGCCCGAACCGGATGCGCGCGGCATCATTTCCTATCCGGGCTACCAAGTGGCCGTGGCGCGGCGCGACGACAGCGTGTCCAGTCTCGCGGAGCGGGTCGGGACCGATGCGCGGGAACTGGCCCGTTTCAACGGCCTGCAACCCGATGACAGGTTGCGCGAGGGTGAAATCATCGCGCTTCCCGACCGCGTTAGCGAACCCGAGGGCGGGCCTCTCCAGCCACCCGGCGTGGACATCCAGACGCTGGCCGGCAACGCCATCGACGAGGCGGACGCGGACGCGGACGCGGCAGAAACAGCGGAGCCTGACCCGGCCGAGACGGCCACCCCCGAGCCCGAGCCGCAGGTCGGGGTGGAGCCGGTGCGCCACAAGGTCGAACGCGGGGAAACGGCCTTTACCATCGCGCGGCTCTACGACGTCTCGATCCGCAGTCTCGCGGAATGGAACGGGCTTGATTCGAATTTCACGGTACGGGAAGGACAATACCTGCTAATCCCCATCGCCGAACCCGGCGAGGAAACCCGGCCCTTCGACGCCGCCGAGGTGCCGGAAACCGTGCCTCCGGGCTCGGGCTCACCCACGCCGCCACCGCCCAGCTCGACGCGGCCGCTGCCCGAGGAAGACACGGCGCCGGCAGCCGAGGCGCCGGAAACCGATGCCGCGCCGGATCTGGGCGAAGACCAGACCGCCCCCGCCTCGGACGCGCGCATGGCCTACCCGGTGCGCGGTGATATCATCCGCGACTACGCGAAGGGGCGCAATGACGGGATAGATATCGCCGCCGAGCCCGGCACGCCGGTGAAAGCCGCCGCTGACGGTGTTGTCGCCGCCATCACCGAGGACACCAACGGCGTGCCGATCATCGTGCTCAAACACCCTGACGACCTGTTGACCGTCTATTCCAACATCGGAAACGTGACCGTCAGCAAAGGCGACAATGTCGGGCGCGGCGATACGCTGGCCGAGATACGAACCGAGGGCACGGCCGCCCTGCATTTCGAGGTGCGCGACGGGTTCGACAGCGTCGATCCGACACCGTATCTCGAATGAGGCCGGGGCCGGCTACGCGCTCGATTGGCTTTGTTAGGGTCGGGGTAGCGGCTACTTAGACGGCAACGCCCCGCCGCCCGGCGAGGTCAGTGAAATACTGCCACGCCACGCGGCCCGACCGCGCGCCACGGGTCGCCTGCCACTCGATGGCCTCGGCGCGCAGGCTGTCCGCGTCGATGCTGATACCGTAGGCGTCGCAATATCCGCGGATCATCGCAAGGTATTCATCCTGATCGCAGGGATGGAACCCCAGCCACAGCCCGAACCGATCCGACAGGGAAACCTTCTCCTCGGTGGCCTCGCTCGGGCTTATGGCGCTTTCGCGCTCGTTCTCGATCATGTCCCGCGGCATCAGGTGGCGCCGGTTCGACGTGGCGTAGAATACCACGTTGTCGGGCCGCCCCTCGATCCCGCCGTCCAGCACGGCCTTGAGCGACTTGTAGTGCTGGTCGTCATGGCTGAAGCTCAGATCGTCGCAGAACAGCACGAACCGCGACTTGCTCGCGCGCAGGATGGTTAGCAACCGCCCGACGCTGGTCAGGTCCTCGCGCTGCAACTCCACGATCTTGAGCGGCACCTCCGCCTCGGCCAGCACCGCGGCATGGACGGCTTTCACAAGGCTAGACTTGCCCATACCCCGCGCGCCCCACAAAAGCGCGTTGTTGGCCGGCAGGCCACGCGCGAAATGGCGGGTATTTTCCAGCAACGTGTCGCGTGACCGGTCAATGCCCACCAGCAGGGACATGTCCACGCGATTTACCCGCGGCACCGGCTGCAGCCGGTCGGGCGCCACGTGCCAGACAAACGCGTCGGCCGCCCCGAAATCGGGGGCGGCCTGCGGCGCCGGGCTCATGCGTTCCAGCGCCGCCGCGACACGCTCAAGCGTCCTGCTCAACGCCGCTCGTCTCCGTCACCCGGGGCGTCGCCTTGATCGGCGTCATCGTCGTCCTCATCGAACTCTGCCGCCAGCGGGTCCTCGGCCTCGTCATCGTCGTCCTCGAACCACAGCCCTTCTGCGCGCAAGCGCTGCTCACGTTCCTTCTCGACGCGCTTCACCAGGAAGATGGAAATCTCGTACAGCCCGTAGACGACCACGAACAGGATCACCTGCGTGATCACGTCCGGTGGCGTCACCAGTGCGGCCAGCACGAGGATGCCGACCATGGCGTATTTGCGCACCGTCTTCAGGCCTTCGGCACTGACCAGCCCGGCCTTGCCCATCAGCGTCAGCAGCACGGGCAACTGGAAACACAGGCCGAAGGCGACGATGAACTTGATCGTCAAGTTCAGGTATTCCTGCGCCGACCCCTGGAAAACCACGCTGAGCGGCGCGGCATTCTGCGGGTCGCCCTCGGGCACTGCCTGCCCCTCGGCGCCGAATTGCTGGAAGCCGAGGAAGAAATCATAGGCAAGCGGCGTCACGACGTAGAACGCGAACGCCGCGCCGAGGAAGAACATGAATGGCGACGCGACCAGGAACGGGAGAAACGCCCCCTTTTCCGACTTGTACAGGCCGGGCGCCACGAAGCGCCACATCTGGTTCGCGATGTAGGGGAAGGCAAGGATGAAACCGCCCAACAGCGACACCTTGATCGCCACGAAGAACCCTTCCTGCGGGCTGATGAAGATCAGGTCGCAATCCTGCCCGCGGCTTGCCAGTACATCGCACAGCGGTGCGGTCAGGAAGTTGAAGATCGGCGTCGCGACGGTGAAACAGATTACCATGCCCACCACGAAGGCGGCGACCGAATGTATCAGTCGTGTCCTGAGCTCCGCCAGATGCTCGATCAGCGGCGCGCTGGACTCTTCGATTTCGTCGCTCGGGCTCATGCCTTGTCCTCAGCGCTCTCTTCCGGCGCCGATGTCGGCTCCGCGTTGGGCCGTTTGCGATCGTCCGTGCCGCCGGCCGGGGCGGGATCGTCATGGTCCACCGCGGGCGCCTCGATCTCGTCGGCGGGCGCCTCGGCTTCGGGATCTTCCGCCCGGTCCTCGGCCTGCCCGCTCTTGGGGCCGGCCATCGTGCGAGACGTGAAACTTTCGGTGGATTTCTTCACCTCGTCCATCGCCGAGCTCATCGGGTTCGTCGCCTTGCGCAGCGTGTCCTTGATGTCATCGGCACCGCTGTCAGCGGCGGCGTCGTTCATCGCCTGACTGAACTCGCGCGCCATGCGTTTCGCCTTGCCCATGAACTTGCCAACGGCCTGGAACATGCCGGGCAAATCCTTGGGCCCCACGACGATCAGCGCAACGATGCCGACCACCAGAAGCTCGGTCCAGCCAAGGTCGAACATCTAGGCGTCAGACCTTGTCTTTTTCTTCGTCGGGCGTCACGTCCTTGGCCGGGTCGGTGGCCCCTTCGGCCTCTTCCTCGATCTCCTTGGTGCCTTCGGAAACCCCTTTTTTGAACGATGTGATGCCCTTGCCCACTTCGCCCATGAGGGACGATATCTTGCCGCGGCCGAAAAGAACCAGCACCACCACGGCGATGAGAAGAATGCCCGGAAGGCCGATATTGTTCAACATGTCATGTTCTCCCTCTGTCGGGGCCAGTTTTGAGCGGCCCCGGGATTTTCGTCAACCGTATCTAAGCCTTCTGCGCCCGGGTTGGAAGCACCAATGCGCCGGAGCGGCCGGATTCGTGGCGATTTTTCGCGGCCCGCCGCAATCGGCGCTTGCCGAACCAGCGGCGATATGGCCGCCGGGGTCCGGAACCGGCAGGCCTGCGCCGATGGGCCGCGCAGGCCGGTAGACAAATCCCCGAGGCGGCGTCATGGATGCACGCAGGGCGCGGACAGGACGGCCATGACAGCACGCAAGATCATCATCGATACCGACCCCGGACAGGATGACGCCGTGGCGATCCTGCTGGCGCTGGCCAGCCCCGCGGAAATCGAACTGCTAGGGCTGACCTGTGTGGCGGGCAACGTGCCGCTCGCGCTGACCGCGCGCAACGCGCGGATCGTCTGCGAACTGGCGGGGCGACGCGAAATCCCGGTCCATGCCGGCTGCGATCGGCCGCTGCACCGCGATCCTGTCACCGCCGAGCACGTGCACGGCCGCACGGGGCTCGACGGCCCCGACCTGCCCGAGCCCACGATGCCGATGGCGCAGGGGCACGCGGTGGATTTCATCATCGACACCCTGCGCGACGAGGCGCCGGGCACGGTCACGCTCTGCCCTATCGGCCCGCTCACCAACATCGCCACGGCTTTTGATCGTGCCCCGGACATCGTGGAGCGCGTGGCCGAGATCGTGATGATGGGCGGCGCCTATTTCGAGGTGGGCAACGTCACCCCCGCGGCGGAGTTCAACATCCATGTCGACGCCGACGCGGCGGCCATCGTCTTTGGCGCGGGCGTGCCGCTGACGGTGATGCCCCTCGACGTGACGCACAAGGCGCTGGTCACGCCCGCGCGCAACGCTGCCATCCGCGCGCTCGGCTCGCCCGTCGGGCGAGCCGTCGCCGCGATGACCGGTTTCTTCGAACGCTTCGACCGCGACAAATACGGCACCGACGGCGCCCCCCTGCACGACCCGTGCACCATCGCCTACCTGTTGCGGCCCGGGCTGTTTTCCGGCAGGCACGTAAATGTCGAGATCGAGACCGGCTCGCCCCTGACGGTCGGCATGACGGTGGCGGACTGGTGGCGCGTGACCGACCGCGCGCCGAATGCCCTCTTCATGGGCGATGTCGATGCCGACGGCTTTTTCAGCCTCCTGACAGAAAGACTGGCCCGCCTGTGACACAGCTTACCCTCGCCCGCCCCGACGATCTGGACCGCTTGATGCGGCTCGTGGCCGACCACCACGGCGAACAGGCCCTGTCGCAACCCGAGGACGCGCGCCGTGCGGCACTGGAACCGCTGTTGGCCGGCTCGCCGCACGGTGCCATCTATCTCATCGGGCCGGGCCGCGCGCCCATCGGGTACCTCGTGTTGAGTTTCGGCTGGTCGATCGTCGCCGGCGGCATGACCGGCGCAGTAGACGAAATCTATATACGTCCAGCCGTGCGCGGGCGGGGCATCGGCTCGGAAGTGCTGACGAACCTGCCCAAGGCGCTGGCCGGCGCGGGGTTGCAGGTCCTGCATGTCGAGGTGCCACGCGACAACGAGGCGGCACAGCGGCTCTGTTCCCGCCTGCGCTTCGCGCCCCATCCGGACGGCCTGCGCATGAGCCGGCGTTTCTGACGCGCCGGGTGCCGCGGCGGTCTGGTGTTTCGCGACATGCGCCCTATCTTGAAGCCATGACCGTTCAGATACCCTTCGACAATTCTTACGCCCGGCTGCCCGCCAAGTTCTACACCCGGCTGACGCCCGTGCCGGTCAAGGCACCGCGGCTCATCAGGTTCAACGATGCGCTGGCCGCCGAAATGGGCATCACGCGCGGCAACGACGCGGAAATGGCCGAGATATTCTCGGGGAACCGCCCGCCTGAAGGGGCCGACCCGCTGTCGCAGGTCTATGCCGGCCACCAATTCGGCGGCTTCTCGCCGCAACTGGGCGACGGGCGTGCCAACCTCCTGGGCGAGGCGGTCGGGAACGGCAAACGCCGTGACATTCAGCTCAAGGGCTCCGGCCCGACCCCCTATTCGCGCATGGGCGACGGCCGGGCGTGGATGGGGCCGGTTCTGCGCGAATACGTGGTGAGCGAAGCCATGCACGCGCTCGGCATCCCCACCAGCCGCGCCCTTGCCGCGGTGGCGACGGGCGAGCGGGTTTACCGCGAACAGGGCGCGCTGCCCGGCGCGGTCCTCACCCGCGTGGCCGACAGTCACATTCGCGTGGGCACCTTCCAGTTCTTCGCCGCACGACAGGACGTAGACAGCCTCCGCGCGCTTTTCGAGTACACGGTCGACAGGCACTACCCCGCGGCGGAAACACCGACCGACCTGTTGACCGCGGTGATCGACGCACAGGCCCGGCTGGTCGCGCAATGGATGGGCGTCGGTTTCATCCACGGCGTCATGAACACGGACAACACGGCCCTTTCCGGTGAAACGATCGATTACGGGCCGTGCGCCTTCATGGACGCCTACCATCCGCAAACGGTATTCAGTTCGATCGACGTTCAGGGCCGTTACGCCTATGACAACCAGCCCAACGTGATCGTGTGGAACATGGCCCAACTGGCCACCGCGCTGGTTCCGCTCATGCCTGATCAGGACGCGGCGATCGAAACGTTCACGCGTGCCGTTCACGCCATGCCCGGCAAGATCGCCGCCGAATGGCTGCAGGTCTTCGGCCGCAAGATCGGCCTTGACCAGCCCCGCGCCGAGGACGAGCCGCTGATCACCGGGCTGCTGGCCCGCATGGCCGAGAATCGCGCCGATTTCACCAACACGTTCCGCGCCCTCGCCGATGGCGACGCGCGCGACCAGTTCCTCGATCCTGCGGCCTTCGACACGTGGGCGGCCGACTGGCGCGCGCGGCTGGCCGACGAGGACGCCGCCCGTGCCACGATGCGCGCCGCCAACCCGGCCGTCATCCCCCGCAATCACCGGGTTGAGGAAATGATCGCGGCGGCGGTGGCCGGCGATTTCGGCCCGTTCGAACGGCTTGTCGGGGTGCTTGCATCGCCCTGCGACGACCAGCCGGATGCCGCGGACCTGCGCCAGCCGCCCGCTCCTGCCGAAGTGGTAAAGCAGACGTTTTGCGGCACATGACCCCGGCCCGGGGCGCTGCCCGCGCCTTGGCCCTTGGGTGCCGGGCCCGCTGGGCCGGCCGGGTTACTTTCGCAACCGCTTGAAAAAACGCGGGTTTTTTCGGATAAATTCGTCAATAACAGCGGCCGGACCTCCGCGCGCCTGCCCCTTGAGATAGCCGAACCCGGTGGCCGCGCCGATAAGCGCGCCCACCGCGTCGACGATCAGGTCGCCCATCGTGTCCATGAGCCCCGATTTCTGCATGTTCATGCCGAAAATCTGGTCCATCCCGAATTCGAACATTTCCCAGACCGTGCCGATCGTCAGCGCGAAGCAGAATGCGAAGAACGCCACCGCCACGTGCGGCGCGGCGAACCGGTCCCCTTGGAACATCATGAAAACCAGCACGAAGCCGATCAGCCCGAACCCCACCGCCGAGGTGCCGTGCATGGCCATGTCCCACCACCACAGCCATTCGTAGAAATCGAAGACCTCACCCAGGAAAAGCGTGCCGCCGACGAAGATCGCCAGGGCGGCGATCATGCCCGGGGGGACGTGGATGTTCGCCCACTTGGCAACGAAGACCGGCGCGAGTGACAGCGAAAGCGTGGCCAGCGCGACGAAGGCGAGTTCCCAGCGAAGCTCGAAAACCGCCCAGATCATCACGCCGCAAAGCGCCACCCAGATCAGCCGCGCCAGCCATGTCTGATCTGCAAACACCGGATGACATCCCCCGCGTTACATGCTGATATCCCTGATATGAAAGCGTCGCACCTGCGGATTGCAACCTACAACCTTCAGAAATGCGTAGGGCTCGACCTGCGGCGCCGGCCCGACCGCACGCTCAACGTGCTGGGCGCGACGGGGGCGCAGGTGGCGGTGCTTCAGGAGGTGGACAAGCGCCTGCCCCCCCGGCCCGCCGCCCTGCCCCATGACATGGTCGAAAGCGAGGGCTGGCAGATCCTGCCCTTCGGCGCGCCGGGCGGCTCGCTCGGATGGCACGGCAACGCGATGCTGGTGCGCGGCGGGGTCCGCGCCACGCGCACCCTGCATCTGGATCTGCCGGGGCTGGAACCGCGCGGCGCGATCCTCGCCGATCTCGACACGCCGCTCGGCGCGCTTCGCGTGGTGGGGCTGCACCTCGGGCTGGTGCGCCGCTACCGGCTGCTACAGGTGGCCACCGTGATGCGCGTGCTCGGCCGGCTACCGGCGCTGCCGACGGTCCTTGCCGGGGACTTCAACGACTGGGGGGACGGCGCCGCGATCGAGGCGACGGCGCATGACATGCGGTTCGCCGCCACCCCGCCCAGCTTTCCCGCACCCCGCCCGGTGGCACGGCTCGACCGCTTCGCACTCAGCCCCGGCCTGCTGGCCCGCGCGACCGCGGCGTATCGCGCGCGCCCGGCACGGGTCGCTTCCGATCATTTGCCGGTATGGATCGATCTGGGCTGAGCCGGCGCGGCGCGGGTGTCTCAACGCCAAAGGCGGGGTTTCCTCGGCCGGGCAAATATTCTAAACCCGCTTGAGACGCTTCCGCGGCCATTGCACGAGGGGCCGATGCCCGACACCATCATCAACCGCTGCGAAACCAAGGGCCTACGCATGACCGACCAGCGCCGGATAATCGCCGGTGTCCTCGAGGAAAGCGACGACCACCCCGACGTGGAAGAGCTGTACGCCCGCGCAAGTGCCCGCGACCCGCGCATTTCCATCGCCACGGTCTACCGCACCGTGAAGCTGTTCGAGGAAGCGGGCATCATCGACAAGCTCGAATTCGGGGACGGCCGGGCACGGTACGAAGACGCCGAGCGTGACCACCACGACCACCTGATCGACCTCAATTCGGGGGAGGTCATCGAATTCGTCGACCCCGAGATCGAGGAACTTCAGGAACGGATCGCGCGCAAGCTGGGCTACCGTCTCAAGGGGCATCGGCTGGAACTCTACGGCGTGCCGTTGAAAAAGGCCTGATCCGCGCCGCCCCGGCCGGGCGAGCCCGGCGGCCGCACACATGCCGCGGGCCGGCGGGCCGGCAGCGGCCCCCTGCCCGTGCTGTTGCACCCGTCCCCCAGGCCCGCTACGGATTGCGCGTCTTATCTATCTCCGGGACTCGCATGGATAACCTGCGTGGCGGCGCGCTGATGATTCTGGCCATGGCCGGATTCGCGCTCGAGGACATGTTCGTCAAACGCCTCACCGGCAGCCTGTCAGTGGGGCTGGTGCTGATCCTGCTCGGAGCCGGCGGGGCGCTTGTCTTCGGCGTGATGGCGTTGGCCCGCGGGCACAGGCTTTTCTCGCGCGACCTGATCAGCCGGCCTGTCCTGCTGCGCAATTTCGGGGAGCTCGTCGCCACTCTAGGCTTCGTGACGGCGCTCGCGCTCACCCCGATCTCCTCCGCCTCGGCCATCCTGCAAGCGACGCCGCTGGCGGTCACGCTCGGGGCGGCGCTGTTCCTTGGCGAGCCGGTGGGTTGGCGCCGTTGGAGCGCCATCATCGTCGGCTTCACCGGCGTGCTGATGATCATCCGGCCTGGGTTGCAAGGGTTCCAGCCCGCCTCGCTTTTCGCCGTGCAGGCGGTGGTGGGGCTTGCCATCCGAGACCTTGCCACCCGCGCCACGCCGCGTACCGTCACCACGCTGCAACTGGCCAGCTACGCTTTCGCCACGCTGGTCCCGGCCGGGGTTCTGATGCTCTTTATCTGGCCCGGCAGCACGGTATCACTGCCGACGCCCGCGAACTGGCGCGACCTTTCGCTCGCACTTCTTTTCGGCGTTTTCGCCTATTACGCCATCGTCGCGGCCATGCGGGTGGGCGATGTCTCGTACGTGACACCCTTTCGCTATACCCGACTGGTCTTCGCCCTGATCATCGGCGTCACCGTGTTCGCCGAACGGCCCGACGGCTGGACACTCACGGGCGCGGCATTGATCGTGGCAACCGGCCTATACTCGGTGATCCGCGAGGCCCGCCTGCGCCGCCGCATCCACCTGTGATCCCGCCCTTCCGGTCTTCGCGGCCTTGAAACCGCCGGCCGGCGCCCCGGATCGAGAAAACCAAGGGTACTGCGCCTGTGTTAGCGATAAACACCTTGTTAGCGCTACCAAACCCCGTTCCAATTCCGGACCAAACTTGGTAAAGCCACGCTGACCGTATTCATTCCAGGGAAATCTCCATGAGCACCATCATCGACATCCACGCTCGCGAAATCCTCGACAGCCGGGGCAACCCGACGGTCGAGGTCGACGTCATCCTCGAGGACGGCACCATGGGCCGCGCGGCCGTGCCCTCGGGCGCGTCCACCGGCGCGCACGA
This sequence comes from Roseovarius sp., assembly GCA_031580875.1. Lineage (GTDB taxonomy): Bacteria > Pseudomonadota > Alphaproteobacteria > Rhodobacterales > Rhodobacteraceae > Roseovarius. The sequence goes on along the minus strand of JAVLCJ010000013.1, from coordinate 30,838 downwards.
AGCGGTCGAGCGGCGCGACGGCGACAAATCCCGGTACGGCGGCAAGGGCGTGCTCGAGGCCGTGGCCGCGGTGAACGGCGAAATCGCCGACATGCTTGCCGGTTTCGACGCCACCGAACAGGTGGGAATCGACACCGCCCTGATCGAGCTGGACGGCACCCCGAACAAGGGCCGGCTGGGCGCGAATGCCATCCTCGGCGTCAGCCTTGCCTGCGCCAAGGCAGCGGCGGATTTCACCACGCAGCCGCTGTTCCGCTATGTCGGTGGCACCTCCGCCCGCACCCTGCCCGTGCCGATGATGAACATCATCAACGGCGGTGAACATGCCGACAACCCCATCGACATCCAGGAATTCATGATCATGCCGGTCGCCGCGGACAACATGCGCGACGCGGTGCGCATGGGTGCGGAAGTGTTCCATACGCTCAAGAAAGAGCTTTCGGCGGCGGGTCTTTCCACCGGCATCGGCGACGAGGGCGGCTTCGCCCCCAACCTGTCCTCCACCCGCGAGGCGCTTGACTTCATCCTAAAATCCGTCGAGAAGGCAGGCTACAAGCCGGGCGCGGACATCTTCCTCGCGCTGGATTGCGCCGCGACCGAGTACTTCAAGGACGGCAAGTACGTCTTTTCAGGCGAAGGCGCAATCCTGACCCCGCAAGAGAACGCGGCCTACCTGCAAGCACTCGTGACCGACTACCCGATCATCTCGATCGAGGACGGCATGTCCGAGGATGACTGGGACGGCTGGAAACTCCTGACCGACGCGATCGGAGACACGGTGCAACTGGTGGGCGACGACCTGTTCGTGACCAACCCCGAGCGGCTGGCCGACGGCATCGCGCGCGGCGCGGGCAACTCGATGCTGGTCAAGGTCAACCAGATCGGCACCCTGACCGAAACGCTCAGGGCGGTGGACATGGCTCACCGCGCGCGCATGACGAACGTCATGAGCCACCGTTCGGGCGAAACCGAGGACGCCACCATCGCCGACCTCGCGGTCGCCACCAATTGCGGCCAGATTAAGACGGGTTCGCTCGCCCGCTCGGACCGGCTGGCGAAGTACAACCAGCTCATCCGCATCGAGGAAACCTTGGGCGACACAGCCCGGTATGCCGGCCGGTCGATCCTGCGCGGCTGATCGTGCCCAGAACAGGCCGGGCGCGCGCGACACCGCGCGCGCCCTTGTCCCATCACGGGCACGGCGCCCGGTAATAGGTGCCGTCGCCGCGCGCATAGGCGCAGGTGCCCGTCGCCGTGTTCTGCGCCACGACCGTGCCCGCCGCGGCACCGGCCAGACCGGCGATCAGCCGCCAGTTGTCATTGGCGTCAAGCGCTTCGGCGGTGATCAGGCCCGCCGCCGCGCCTCCGGTCGCCCCGGCAAGGGCGCGCTGCCCGGGTGTCATGTTCTCGCAGGCCGACAACGCCATCGTGGCAAGCGCGGCAGCCGTCAGGGAAATCTTTCTCATCAGGTCCTCCTGTTTTTCCGGCTCGATACTATCAGCCAGCCTGCCTCGCCGACAGGCGCAGCCGGACATGGCAGCCCCCTTAGGCGGAAACCGGCCGTCATGAACCGGCCTTCACGATACCAGCAGCACCGCGCCACCCGAATTGACGCCGATCAAGGCCGTGCGATGCGATCCGCGGCTAACCTTGAGCAAGATGCGCCGTCCATGCGCGCAGACCTCAAAACCGGAGACCACCACATGCCCAGACCCCTCGTCATCCTCCTCGCCGCTTTCGCCACAGCCGCATTGGCTGGCTGCACCGACGATAAACGCTATCCCCTCTCCGGCGAAGAATGCGCGCCGGGCGACCCCGTCCAGTCCGTGGACCCGGCCGCGGACAATTGTGTGCCCGCGGCTTAGGTGTTCAGTCCCAGCGTGTGATGGGTTGGAACGACAGTGGACCTTTTTGTCTCTCTTGTCCAAGTTTTGCAGATGTATCCGAATGGCGTCAGGCCCTGCAGCGTCTTGAGTCGGCGCGTATAATTACAGGCTGCGATGACGTCGCCGAGGTGGGTTTCGAGTTGAGCCTGTGCCTCGTAATGGTAGCGCTTGACGGTTGCGTCCTTGATCGTGCGGTTCATGCGCTCGACCTGGCCGTCCCTCGGGAAAATGATCCCCCGGGGGCTGTTGAAAAAGGAGGGCTGACGCGATTCACTGCGTGTGCAGATGGTTGGAGGCTTTGATGCTTGGTGTGAAGGAGCGGGATCAACTCGAGCTTTTCGTTGCCGGGTCCCTTCGCGATATGCTCCCTGAAGATCACGTTCTCGTTAGAGTGGATGGCGTGCTCGATCTGAGCTGGCTGTCGCGTGAGGTGGCGGGATTCTACTGCCCTGACAACGGACGTCCGGGGATTGACCCGGAGGTGGCCGTGCGGCTGATGCTGGCCGGTTTTCTGCTGAGGATCGTGCAGGACAGGCGCCTGATGCGCGAGGCGCAGGTCAATCTCGCGATCCGCTGGTTCGCCGGGTATGGGCTTCATGAGGCGCTCCCCGATCATTCCTCGCTCACCCGTATTCGCCAGCGATGGGGCGAGGCGGTGTTCCGCAAGATATTCATGCGGATCGTGCGGGATTGTGTGCAGGCCGGACTGATCACGGCGGACACTGTCCATATGGACGCCTCTCTGATCCGGGCCGATGTCAGCATGGATGCGCTCGTCGATCAGTACCTGGACGCCGTGCAGGATGCCAACGATGACCGACGCGCGGCGCGAACGACCGGCAAATACAAGAAGCTCTGCGGTAGCGATCCGGAGGCCACGATGGCAACATCTTCCGGGACGCCACTGCGCCCGAGCTACAAGCAGCACACGGCCGTCGATGACCATGCCGGCGCGATGGTGGATGTCGAGATCGTGACGGGAGAAGAACACGACACGGGCCGGTTCCGGGAGCGGATCGATGCGATGCCGACCAAGCTGGGCCGAAGGCCCGGGTGGATCACGGCGGACAAGGCCTATGGAACGGAACAGCTCTACGCCGCCCTCGAGGACTGCGAGACCGATAATGTGATCCCCAGTCGCAAGCCGCTGCGGCGCAAGGATATGCAGGGCTTTCCCGTCGAGCGCTTCAAGTATGATGCGCGAAAGGATCGTGTCCGCTGCCCAGCGGGCAAGACATTCTTGCCGCGATCACCCACGAAAAACGGGCGCTGGTACCGCGCCGGGCGAAGCGACTGCGACGCATGCCCGCAGAAGGGCCGCTGTATTCGCGGAGCAGCTTCGGCGCCACGGGTGCACATCACCAACCAATTCCCCGCCCTACTAAGCGCCATGGATCAAGAAACGCCTGCCTTACATGGCTAGGCATCGGGAAAGACTGGCCTTCATCAATGAGACCTCGGTCAAGACGAACATGGCAAAGACCACCGGATGGGCCCCGCGCGGGACGCGCCTGGTCGATCACGCACCGCTCGGACATTGGCGAACGCAAACGTTCATCTGTGCCCTGCGGCACGACCGGCTGGACGCGCCCTGGGTGATCGACGGAGCAATGAATGGCGAGATGTTCGAGCTCTATATCGCGACCCGGCTGGTGCCGACGCTACGTCCCGGCGACGTGGTCATTCTCGACAACCTGTCGAGCCACAAGAGCCCGGGGCCGCCAAAGCCGTGCGCGACATCGGTGCGTGGTTCCTACCGCCATACAGCCAAGATCTGAACCCCATCGAAATGGCCTTCTCGACGCTCAAGACTCTCATCAGAAAGGCTGCTGCCCGAACCTACCGTGAACTGTGGCACGCGGTCGGGCATGTCTGCGACCTGTTCAGCGACGCGGAATGCTACAACTTTTCCAACGCCGCCGGATACCAAACCGATAAAACGCGACATGCTCTAGCTGTGCCCGCGAGCCGGCGCAATCGCCGTGGCTTGTTTACGCGTGGCCCGGGCGGTAGGCTTCGCGAACAACAACAATCCGACAGGGACAGGATACTCGAATGGCCGCGCCTCACAAAGATGCCTACACGCTGATACTCGAAGCGATCGACACGGGGCTTTACAAGCCGGGGGATCGCCTTGTGGAAAGCGATCTTGCCGAACGTTTCGGCGTGTCGCGCACCCCTATCCGCGAGGCGCTGCAACGGCTGGAGACGCAATCCCTGCTGACGCGCGACGGCCGCAGCCTGATCGTGGCGTCACTGGATCACAACCAGCTGGCGGAACTCTATGTCGTGCGCGCCGAGCTGGAGGGACTGGCGGCCAATCTGGCGGCGCGGCACGCCACGGAGGAGGAGGTGCGCGTGCTGCGCGACATGGTTAGCGAGGACCGGAAACTGATGAACGACCCGCAGGCCATGGCGCGGGCCAACCGCCGGTTCCACAAGCAGATCCACCTGGCATCGCACAACCGTTTCCTCGTGCAGCAGCTTGACCTCGTGCACCGGTCGATGGCGCTGATGGCCACGACATCGCTAGCGGCCGCCGGCCGCCCCGAAGACGCGTTGGCCGAACATGACGCGATCGTCAGCGCGATCGAGGCCCGCGATGCCGAAACCGCGGGCGACGCATTGCGCGCGCATATCTCAAAAGCCTTCGTGACCCGGCTGAAGCTTGATTCCGGAGAGGTCGACTGCACCGTCTGAGCGCCGTTTCCCACCGGCCCGTTGCGACAGGCCATGCGCCGTCTTGTCCCAGAAGAAGGGCGTGAAAACCAGCTCGTAAAGCGCCTTGTAAGAAGCCAGAGCCGCGAGCGGAGCGTAGAAATGCATCGTGGGCGCCCAAGCCAAGAGGTGCCTGTGCTGCACCCCCGAGACGCCCGTCATGTAGATCACGATGTTGATCACCTCGATCAGCAGGAAAGCCGCGCCGAGCGCGATCATGCCGGCCTGCGGCACGACCGGATCGAGCGGATGGGGCAGCCCCAACATGACCAGCCAGAAAGACCAGAGCAGCGGCGCCAGCGTGAACTGTGACAGGGCCGAGACGAAATGGGCTTGGAAGCCGAGGAACTTCCACCCGCCGAGCTGTCGGTAGAGCAGAAAGGGCCGCCGCATATGCACGAGATATGTCGTCATGTAGCCCTTGAGCCAGCGCGACCGCTGCTTGATCCAGGCCCACGGACGGCAATTCGCCTCTTCCTCGGTGACGGTGCCGATCATCTCGGTCCGGTAGCCATGCCGGGCAAGCCGGAATCCCAGATCGGCGTCCTCTGTGACGTTGTGGGCGTCCCAGCCGCCGAGGGCTTCCAGCGAATCGCGCCGGAAATACAGCGTCGTGCCGCCCAGCGGGATGGCAAAGCCCAGCCGCGCCATACCGGGCAGCATCAGCCGGAACCAGCTCGCGTATTCGATCGTGAAACAGCGCGCCAACCAGTTCTGACGGGGATTGTAGTAATCGAGCACGCCTTGAAGACAGGCGACCTCGGGCGGCGCGGTCTGGAAGCGGCGCGCCACGGCGGTGATCTGGTCGGGGTCCGGCGCATCCTCGGCATCGAATATGCCGATGATGTCGCCGTCGCAGAAATCCAGCGCGTAATTCATCGCCCGCGGCTTGGTGCGCGGCTGCCCGTCGGGCACGACGACCGCCCGGATCCATGGCGGCAGGTCGATCCCGGCGAGCGTTTCGCGGGTGGTTTCATCCGCCTCCTCGAGCACGAGAATCACGTCGAGCAGGCATTTCGGATAGGTCAGCCTGCTAAGCCGGGCGATCAGAGCATGGGCGATCTCGGTTTCGCGGAAGAGCGGCACGAGGATCGAGACCTTCGGCAGCGGCCGGTCCCCGCCCCGCGCCGGCGGATCGCTGTCCGGACCGGCGCTGATGGCCGCGACGAAGGCCGCGGCCTTGAGGCACGCCGAGACCAGCAGGGTCACGCAGGCCCATGCGACAAGGACCCCGAAAACCGCCGTCGGAAAGAAAAGGGTCAGCATCGTCAGCACGCCCAGCACCGCGACGGTGATGCCAAGCCTGCGATGCAGACGACCGCCCCACGTGCGGCAGCTTTCGCCTTCGGGGACACGGGTACGTGCGCTTTCGGCCAGCGTCGCGCCGAACCGCGCCGCGATGGCGGCCTGCACCGTTTCACGCGGGGCAAGCGCAACCGGCGCCGCGGCAAGGTCGGCCGGAAGGATTTGCCGGACACGCCGCGGTGCCTCTGCGTCATTTGTCACTAGCGTCGGGTAACCCTGCCCGAGGTCGACCGGCAGAATGGCGTGGCGCAACAGCATGGGCAGCCACTCGTCACAGGGCCACGATCGCGCCGCGTTGACCTGCGCGGCGCCAAGCACCGGGACAGATAGACGATCCGCCTGCGTGCGCAGCAGGTCCTCCTCGGTCACCAGGTGTTCGGCGACGAGGATCCTGCCGACGGACGCGTCGCAGTGCCGTAGCACGATCTGGGCGCGGGCCGCGTCGTCGCGGCTTATCCGGCCATCGCGCACGAGCGCGCGCGCCATGAGATTGACAGGCGCCTCGTCCTCAAGGCGCTGCGCGTCCAATTCGCGCAGTTCCGATATCCCCATGACACGCCCCTGTTGCGCTTACTCGGGGTCAGTTTGCGTGGCGGGGATTAATGAAGTGTAAACAGGCGCCGGCGGATCGGCGTTTTCAGCCGGCCATCGACGTGGCGAAACGCTCGAAAAGGTAAAAACTGTCCTGTGGCCCCGGGCTCGCCTCCGGGTGATGCTGCACCGAGAAAACAGGTCTGTCCCGCATGCGGATACCGCAGTTCGAGCCGTCGAACAGCGAGACATGGGTTTCCACAACGCCCCCCGGCAGGCTTTGGCTGTCCACGGCAAAACCGTGGTTCATACTGGTAATTTCGACCTTGCCCGTCTCCATGTCCTTGACGGGATGATTGGCACCGTGGTGGCCGTGGTTCATCTTGACGGTTCTTGCACCGAGTGCCAGTGCCAGCATCTGGTGGCCTAGGCAGATACCGAAAACCGGCAATCCGTTGTCCAGGATGTCACGGATCATCGGCACGGCATATTCGCCGGTCGCCGCCGGGTCGCCGGGGCCGTTCGACAGGAACACGCCGTCGGGCCGATGCGCCAGCACATCCTCGGCTGTCGACGTGGCCGGCAGCACCGTTACCTCGCAGCCCGCGCTCGCGAGGCAGCGCAGGATATTCCGCTTGGCCCCATAATCGACGGCGACGACCTTGTACTGGGCCTGCGTTTGGCGCTTGTAGCCGTCCGGCCATACCCAGCGCATCTCGTCCCAGCGGTAGGATTGCGCACAGGTCACGTCACGCGCCAAATCCATGCCTTCCAATCCCGCGAAGGCGCGCGCCTTGGCGACAAGATCCGCGATGTCGAAATTGCCCTCTGGATCGTGCGCCAGCGTGATATGCGGCGCGCCCTGCTGACGGATGGCGCGGGTCAGCCGACGGGTATCGACGCCCCCGATCGCCACGCGCCCCCGGCGCGCCAGCCAGTCGGACAACCGGTCCGTCGCGCGCCAGTTGCTCGGCTCGGTCGGATCCCACTTGACGACCATCCCCTCGGCCACCGGATCGGCGGTTTCGTCATCGTCGGCATTCACGCCGACATTGCCGATATGCGGAAACGTGAAGGTCACCACCTGCCCGGCATAGCTGGGATCGGTCATGATTTCCTGGTACCCGGTCATCGCGGTGTTGAAGCACAGTTCGGCGGCCCGGACACCGGTCGCACCGAAGCCCCTGCCGTAAAAGACCGAGCCGTCCGCGAGGGCAAGGCATGCGGTCGGGCGGCGGTGTGACGCGTTGGTCATGGTCGTGAATCTCCGGGGGCAAGGGTGCCACGAAACTATGCCCGGCCCCGCACGCGGTCAAGGGCCCCGCGCCCGGTTTCGCGACAGGCGCAGCGTGAACGGACCCGAACGCGTGACCGGTTGCCACCCCCGCACGGTTTGGATAACCTCCACGTCTTGTGACGCAAGTCGGGAATGAATGTCATGGGATTACGGGACCGCGTGAACGGTGCGCTGAAACAGGCGATGCGGGACAAGGACACGGCGCGGCTGGCAACGCTGCGCCTGATCAATGCCGCCATCAAGGACCAGGACATCGCGGCGCGCGGCGGCGATGGCGAAGACGGTGTCAGCGACAGCGACATCATGGCGATACTCGGCAAGATGACCAAGCAGCGGCAGGAAAGCGTCCGCGCCTACGAAGAGGGCGGCCGGCTGGACCTTGCCGAGCGCGAGCGCGACGAGATCGCGGTCATAGAGGAGTTCCTGCCCCGTCAGCTCGACCCGGCGGAGGTGGAGACGGCCGTGGACGAGGTGATCGCCGAAACCGGCGCGACCTCGATCCGGGACATGGGCAAGGTCATGGGCCGGCTCAAGGAGAAATACACGGGCCAGATGGACTTCGGCGCCGTCGGCCCACGGGTGAAGGACAGGTTAAGCTGACGCCCTATTGTGCGGCCGGCGGAACCGTCGCGCGGCGCAGAGCCTCGGCGATTTCACCGTAGAGCACCTTGCGCTCGTCTTCCGAAAGGAAGGCCCCGATTTCCACTTCGCGGCCGCGGCCCTTGAGCGTGATGTAATGCGCCACGGGGCCGCCCGCGGCGTGCATGTGGACCTTGGCCCAGTAGCTGTTGCATTCCCATTCCTGCTGCCGGCCGCCCGGATCGGTCCGCGTCAGGTGGACCTCGTCCTCGGTGATGCAGAGTTCCTCGCTCATGTCGCCGCTGCGGTATGACCGTTCCAAACCCCACCAGATGCCCGCCACGGCCAGCAGCATGAACGGCAGGATGCCCCACAGCACGACGGTGCCCAGAAGCGGGTAAAGCGGGATCGTGATCAAGGTGAAGGTCCCGAGGATGAAAGCCGCGAACCCCTTGCGCGGCAAGGACCGGTAGGGCCAGAGAACCAGCCGGGCGTTTTGCGGGGCGCCGTTTTCCGAGGACCATTGGTAAGGCATGGCGCAATAATAAACCGCCAGTCACAAACGAAAAGGTGGGACGACGAAAAAACGCGCGGAGGGCCTGTAAGCCGGATTCTGTCGAAGGGGGCTGCCCTTCGGATGACCATTCCTCTGGACGCCCCGTTGCCGGAGCGCCTCAAGCTGCCAACCCGGACCGCCGGGCCAAGGCGTGGCCTGCAGGCGATATCGGTTGCCCGACCTTGCCCTGCGCGCGGTCCCTATTCGGCATTGCTCCCGGTGGGGCTTGCCGTGCCGGTCCGGTTGCCCGTCCCGCGGTGGGCTCTTACCCCACCGTTTCACCCTTACCCCCGCAAGGGGGCGGTCTGTTTTCTGTGGCGCTTTCCCTCGGGTTGCCCCGGCCGGGCGTTACCCGGCACCGTCGCCTTGTGGAGTCCGGACTTTCCTCGGGGCCCGCGACAGCGCGCGCGCCCCGCGGCCATCCGGCCCTCCGCGCATGGGTCAGTTAAGCACTGGACGTGACGCGGTCAACGGGGAAGCGACAGGCGAGGTCGTGCATCAGGGCGCGATCGGTCGCGTCGAGCGGGCCTGCGGCCCATGGCCTGAAACGTTGGCGAAAGGCCGCGACGATATCCGATTGCGAGACATCGCCCACCGGGTAGCCGAAGCGCGCGGCATCGGCCAGAAAATCACCCGCGCCAGACCCGCGGCAGGGCCAGACGGACAGGCCGCCAAGCGCCAACCGCCGCCAATCAAAGCGCGGCCCCGGATCCTGTTTGCGGGCCGGGGCCATGTCCGAATGGCCGATCACGCGGTCCGGCGTCACCGGCCAGCGCTGCATGATGGCGCCCAGCAATTCTTCAAGCGCGGCCATCTGCGGTTCGGCAAAGGGCTGCGCCCCGTCGTTGGCAAGTTCTATCCCGATGGAGCGCGAGTTCACGTCATCGACCGGCCCCGACCGGCCGGCGCCCGCGTGCCATGCACGCGCGGCTTCGTCGACCAGCCGTTCGGCCCCGCCACTGCCATCGATCAGGTAATGCGCCGACACGCCGGACGCCGGATCACACAACCGCGCACGCGCGGCTTGCGCCGTCGCCATCGCGGTATAGTGAATCACGATCATGTCGGGCCGGACACCGCCGCGGCGTACGCCATGATTCGGCGATTGGTTGCTGCCCCCCTGCCCGTCAGGTGTCATCCTGCGCTTGGTCCTGAGCTTCATCCTGTCGCTGCATGGCACGCCTGAACGGCCTCGGATCCCACCCGCACGCGTATCCATCCCCGTCCGGGTCAAGGCCAAGCCTGTCGCGCTGCGGTCCGCCACGGGCCATGAAATCTTCCTGCGCCCGGTCCGGGGAAGCATATTTAGCGCAGTTCCTGTTATACCGCGCTTCCTTGTTGAAACCGAAGCGTTCGAACAACCGTGTCCCGGGCGGGTGGACGGTCTCAAGCGCATAGGCAACGATGTTCGGGCGGTCGGAATCCCGTCTCTCGGGCAATTCCGACGGCTCGATCACCTTGTATTGCGCCCTGTTCTGCGCAATCAGCTCGGCGTCGTCCTCGATCGAACGCTCGGCCCCTACCGCCTCGAAGTCGTTTTCCTGCGATATGCCCTCCGGGGTCAGAACCGTGTCGGGTTCGGCGTCGTCGGTATCGCCGCTCCCGGGTGTGCGCGCCCCGGCCGCGTCGGCGGAATTTTCCGTTGTCGCGTCGAGCACGGCGCGCGTCGCCGCGCCGATATCGTCCTGCTCGGGCGTGATGGCAGGCTCACTCAACCCGACCGCGTCCAGCGGCTGTTCGGAGACCGCGCCGGGCGCCGGCACGGCCGAACCGGACAGTTGCGCATCGCGGCGCTCCTTGTCCTGCTGATAGGTGTCGTAATCACCGAAGCCGACACCCGACGCGCTGTCGGGAATGGACGGCGCGCAGCCGGACGCGGCCGCGATGACAAGGACCGATACAGTAACACGCATGTGCGGCAACCCCGACTTTACCTGTCTCAGAGGCGTTGTTTACCACCATTTCGCGGGTTTGGCCACGAAGGCCGCGGCCGTTTCCAACGCATGAGCGCAATTCAGCAGATCACCCTCTTCCCACGGGCGGCCGATGAGTTGCAGCCCCAGCGGCAGCCCTTGCTTGTCACGGCCGGCGGGCACGCTGATTCCGGGCAGGCCGGCAAGGTTGACCGTCACGGTGAAAACGTCGTTGAGATACATCTGGACCGGATCGGCCTTGGCCATTTCGCCCAGCCCGAAGGCCGCCGACGGCGTCGCGGGCGTCAGGATGGCGTCGATGCCATCGTCGAAGACCTGCTCGAAATCGCGCTTTATCAGGGTGCGGACCTTGCGGGCGCGGTTGTAATAGGCATCGTAGAACCCGGCCGACAGCACGTAGGTACCCACCATGACGCGGCGCTTCACCTCGTCGCCGAAGCCTTCGGCGCGGGTTTTCTCGTACATCTCGGTGATGCCGTCGCCCTGCGCGAGCTGCGCGCGATGGCCGTAGCGCACCCCGTCATACCGGGCGAGGTTCGATGACGCCTCGGCCGGCGCGATCACGTAGTACGCGGGCAGCGCGTACTTGGTATGCGGCAGAGAGATATCGCGCAGTTCTGCGCCGGAATCCCTGAGCATCTCGGTGCCCTGCGCCCACAGTTTCTCGATCTCCTCCGGCATTCCCTCCATGCGGTACTCGCGCGGGATCCCGATGACCTTGCCCCTGACATCGCCGGTCAGCATCGCCTCGAAGTCGGGCACGGGGATGTCGGCGCTGGTCGAATCCTTGGGGTCGTGGCCGCACATCGCGCCGAGCATGATCGCGGCGTCGCGCACCGACTTGGTCATCGGCCCCGCCTGATCGAGCGAGGAGGCGAAAGCCACGATCCCCCACCGCGAACAGCGCCCGTAGGTGGGTTTTATGCCCGTGATGCCGGTGAAGGCGGCAGGCTGGCGGATCGAGCCGCCGGTATCCGTGCCCGTCGCCCCGAGGCAGAGATCGGCCGAAACGGCCGAGGCCGACCCGCCCGAGGATCCGCCCGGGGTGAGCGGCGTTTCGTCGGTGTCCCGCCGCCATGGGTTGACCGCGTTGCCGTAGACGGAGGTTTCGTTGCTGCTGCCCATGGCGAACTCGTCCATGTTGAGCTTGCCCAGCATCACCGCGCCTGCGTCGAACAGTTTTTTCGTCACCGTCGACTCGTATTCCGGCCGGAACCCGTCAAGGATGCCGCTTGCCGCCTGGCTCGGCACGCCGCGCGTGCAGAAGAGATCCTTGATGCCCAGCGGGATGCCGCACATTGCCGGCGCGTCGGCGGATTTCAACCGCGCATCCGCGGCCTGCGCCTGTTCGCGGGCGATATCGGGCGTGGCGTGCACGTAGGCATTCAGCGCACCCGCCCCGTCCGCCGCCGACAGGCAGCTTTCGGTCAGTTCCACCGCGGTGACCTCGCCCTTGCGCAGCTTGTCGCGGGCCTCGGCGATCGTCAGTCCGTTCAGTTCACTCATCACTCGACCACCTTCGGCACCGCAAAGAAGCCTTCGCGCGCATCCGGCGCGTTCGACAGGATCCTGTCGGGCATGTTGCCATCCGTAACGACGTCGTCGCGCCGCTTGAGGCGCATGGGCGTCACGCTCGTCATCGGGGCGACGCCGTCGACGTCCACTTCCTCCAGCTGCTCGATGAAGCCGAGGATGTCGTTGAATTCCTGCGCCAGTGACGGCAGGTCACCTTCTTCGACCCGTATCCGGGCCAGCTTGGCGACCTTGGCGGCGGTGTCCTTGTCGATCGACATGCATCAATCTCCGTTTTCCAGTCGATACCGCGTTTAGCGCCGGGGCACGGGCGGCGCAAGCATATGGCGCCGGTAAAGCTCGATCATCCAGCCCAGCATCAGCGCGTTCAGCAAATGCCAGCCGAAATGCGTGCCCGGCGCGAAGACGGGGCAGATGACGGGATCGAGGCTGCGGCATATCAGCGACAGGAGGAGAAGCATGGCCGCGATCAGAAGATTGCGCCCCGTCTCGGGCGCGCGCCGCCGCAGCGCCAGGCCGTATCCCGCGATCAGGACAGGCAGGGGCAGGTACCCCGCGGAAAGCCCCAGCACGGGAATTGTCGCAAACAAAGGCACCGACGCGGCTGACAGGCCGACCGCGACGACGACACCGACAAGCGCCGCCACGCGCCCCATGCCCCAGAAGCCGCGGTTCGCGGCGTAAATGTAAATCAGCACGAAGCCAAGGATCGGCACGACGTCGGCCAGCGCCGCCCATGCCCGCGCATGCGTGTGAAACAGGAATGAGCCGACCCCGATCGCGGCCAGCACCATAACCAGCGCCCGGGCCAGCGGCAGCGACGCGGACCCGAGCCGGCGCCAGACGACGAGTGCCGCCAACAGGAAAGCCACGTTCGTCAAGGCATTGACGGGCTCGGCCCAGTAAGTGGCATCCAGCCGCTCGCAATAGCCGTCAACGGCGCGCGTCCAGTCCAAGGGGTTTTCTCCGGCTTCGTGATTGGTAGTGTGACGAAAAACATAGGGAGAGACACATGAAAATCACATGGCTCGGACATGCCTCGTTCCGCATCGAGATCGGCGGGCAGGTTCTCTTGATCGATCCGTGGCTCACCGGCAACCCGATGCTGCCGGAAGACAGCCAGGACAACGCGACGCGGGAGGCCACGCATATCCTGCTGACCCACGCGCATTTCGACCACGCCTCGGACCTGCCCGGCCTGGCCAAGAAACTCGGCGTGCCGGTCGTGGGGCAATTCGACCTGATGTCATGGTGGGAGGAAAACGAGGGGCTCGACGTCGTCGGGTTCAACAAGGGCGGCACCGTCGACCTGAACGGCGTCGCCGTGACGATGGTCCATGCCACCCATTCTTCCAGCTTCGGCGGCGAGGGCGGCCCGCAGGTGCCGGGCACTGAATGCGGCTTCATGATCTCGGGGGACGGTCACACGATCTACGTGTCCGGCGATACCGACGTGATGGCCGACATGAAAGTGTTCAACGACCTGCACCAGCCCGATATCGGCATCCTCGCCGCGGGCGGGCATTTCACGATGGACATGAAACGCGCGGCCTACGCGGCCAAAACCTTCTTCGATTTCAAGACGGTGATTCCCTGCCATTACAGGACGTTTCCCTTGCTGGAACAAACGGCCGAGGCGCTTGCCGCGGGCCTGCCGGGTGTCGACGTGATCGAACCCGAGGTCATGAACCCGATCGAGCTCTGAGCGGGGATCAAAGCAGCGTCAGGGTGTCCGCGAGGAAAGGATACTCGGCGATAGCAGGCTCTACCACCGTGCTGCGCAGGATCGGGCGCAGCACCTCCGCGACATGGGCCGGCATCTGCTGCAGGATATCCTTGCGCGCGGTCAGCGTGATCGTCCGCGCCAGCGGCTCGAAGGGCAGTTCCATCACGTCGATCTGCGCCGCGAAGCGCCGGGCCCGCATCAGGGCAAGGGGCGTCAGGATCGTCCAGCCCGCGCCCTGCCCCACGAGAGCCAGGATGGCATGGTAACTGTCGAGTTCGAACCGGTGGGGCACCGTCAGGTTTTGCCGTGCGAGGTGCGCGGTCAGCAACCGGCCCATGTAGTGGCGCTGCGTATATTGCACCAAAGGCAGCCGCCTTAGCTGGCGCAGCACGTTGCCGCCGGGGTCGATAGCACCCCGGGGAGCGGCCACGACGAACCCCTCGCGCAGCAGGGGATGCACCTCGGCCCAGTCGTCCGCGCCCAGCTCGGCAGCAACGATGACGTCGAGCGCGCGCGCATCCAGCAGATCGTGCAGGTAATGGCTGGCCCCGGTTTCCAGCAGGAACTGGCATGACTTCAACTCGCCCGCCATGTGGCTGAGCAATTGGGGCGTCACGTCGGCCTCGAAATCCTCGATCATGCCCAGCCGGAACCGCGTCATCATCGACAGGTCGGACATTGCAAGCTCGGCGCGGGCTTGCGCGGCCTCGTTCAGGATGGCCTGCGCCCGGCGGTGCATGATCTCGCCAGCCGGGGTGAGCCGGATCGGCCGCGCGTTGCGCTGCAACAGGGTGGCACCGACCGCGCCTTCGAGATTGGTCAATTGCTGGCTGACCGCCGACGGGCTGGCGCCCAGACGACGCGCGGCCGCGGAAATCGACCGCTCGTCGGCCGCGGCCATGAACACCTCGATCCCCCACAGGGTTATCCGGCCGGGGCTGTCGACCATTCGCGGCTACTTGTCCATCCTGGACAGTTTCTGCTGCAAGTCCGCGAGTTGTTTCTTGATCTCGTCAAGGTCCTCGGTCGTCTCGCTGCGGGCGGACTCGCCCTGATCCTTGGCCGGCCCTGTCTGCATACCGGGCATCCCCCCGGTCATCGCCTTCACGAAGGCTTCCTGCTGGGCGCGCATCGCCTCCATGCCCGGCATCCCGGCCAACGGGTTGGCCTTGGTCATGTTCTCCATCATCTGCGATTGCCCGTCGCGCAGCATCTCGAAACTTGCCTGAAGGAAATCGGGCACGAGCGAGGTGGCCTGCGTGGTGTAGCTGCGCACGAGGTCGGTCAGCACGTTGATCGGCAGGACATGTTCGCCCCGGCTCTCGTGCTCGGCGATGATCTGCAGGAGGTACTGCCGTGTGAGGTCGTCGCCCGATTTCAGGTCGATGATCTGCACTTCGCGCCCATCGCGGATGAATTCGGCGATGTCTTCCAGCGTCACGTAATCCGACGTCTCGGTATTGTAGAGGCGCCGGCTGGCATAGCGTTTGATCAGCAGCGGTTTATTGGTGTCAGCCAAGGGTCGTCCTCCCATGAATTAGGCGCTGCGCTGCAGCTTATGCCAGTGCAGCACAAAAAGAAAGGGCGAGCCTCGAGGGCTCGCCCGGGACAGTGGACGCCGTCAGGGAGGAAGGGAGAGACGCCCGCCTGCGCGTGCCGTCTTACTTGGCGGCGGTGCCGGCCTTCTTGGCGGCTGCCGTCATGTCGTCGCTGGCCTGCTTCATCACCTTGGCGGTGTCTTCCTGCATGTCCTTGCCGGCAGCCATCAGAAGCTCGACCGTGTCGGTCTGGATCTTCTTGGCGACCTCGGCGAAGGCGGCCATGTTCTCGGCGGCGACCTCGGAGTTCGCAGATGCGAAATCGGTCATCGCCTTGGCGTAGTCGGCAGGCTCCGACTTGGCCTTGGACATCTCGTTGAGCTTGGCCAGCGTTTCCTTTGTCCACTTGTTGGAAATCTCGGCCGATTTCTCGGCCGCTTCGAGCGCAACGCCCGACAGCTTCTCGTTCAGCGACGCCTGGTTCTGAAACGCGTCTTCCATCGCCTTGGTGTCGACGGGGAACGCACCCATCATGTCTTTCATCATCGTGTTGAAGTCTTGCGCTTTTGCCATGTCTACGGCTCCTTTTCATGTTCCGGCGGATCATCCGCCGTTTCTGCAACTGCAAAAAACATAGATGCTGCAGCGCAGAATTTCAACCTTTTTTCTGCACTGCAGCAAAATACACGGGGTTGTCCGATTTTCCCTTGGTAGTCAGAAACTTGCCTTCTGGCGGACATAGGCTCCGGGGGCCGGAGCAAGCGGCGGATGCGCCGAATCGCCGGGACTGCGCGCCGGGACCTTCTTGCCCGACCGCTTTCTCAGCCACGCCTCCCATCGGGGCCACCAGGAACCTTCGTTATAAGTGGCCCCCGCCATCCACGCATCGGCATCCCCGCTCAGGTCGTCATTCGTGAAATGGCCGTATTTCTTCTTCGCGGGCGGGTTAACGATGCCGGCGATGTGGCCCGACTCGGAAACGATGAAGCTACGTTCCTTGGCGCAGGTCATGCGGAACCCGCGATAGCAATCCTTCCAGGCGGCAATATGGTCGGTCTCGCAGGTGACAGCCATGATCGGCACGGTCACGTCGCTGACATGCAGCTTCTCGCCGCACAGGTCGAACCCGTCGGTCGTGAACTCGTTGCGCTGACACAGGCCGCGCAGGTATTCCATCGTCATCCTGCCAGGCAGGTTGGCGCCGTCCCCGTTCCAGTACAGCAGGTCGAAGGCGGGCGGCGTTTCGCCCATCATGTAGCTTTTCACCGCCGGCTGGTAGATCAGGTCGTTGGACCGCAGGAAGGACATTGTGCGCGACATGATGAACGAGCGCAGCACGCCCTGCTCGGCGACCTCTTCCTCGATGCCGTCGATGAAATCGTCCTGCAGGAATGGCGTGAATTCGCCCTGTTCCGAGAAATCAGTCAGCGCGGTGAAGAACGTGGCGGATTTCACGCTGCGGTCCTTGCGCTTGGCCATGAGCGCGAGGGCAAGGTGCAGCGTCGTGCCGGCGATGCAGTAGCCAACCGCGTTCACCTGTTTCCGGCCGGTGATCGCCTTGACCTCGCGGATCGCGGTGAGAAAGCCGTCCTCGATGTAATCATCCATCCCGACATCGGCGTAGGAAGAATCGGGGTTGACCCAGCTTACCACGAACAGCGTATAGCCCTGATCCACGATCCACTTGATCAGGCTGTTCTTTTCCTTGAGGTCGAGGATGTAGAACTTGTTGATCCACGGCGGGAAGATGACCAGCGGCACTTCGTGCACCTCGTCGGTGGAAGGGCTGTACTGGATCAGTTCCATCATGTCGTTGCGATAAACGACCTGGCCCGGGCTCGTGGCGATGTTGCCCCCCAGCTCGAACGCGGTTTCATCGACCAGCCGGACCACCATCTCGCCGTGATTGGCCTCCAGGTCCGCGACGAGGTTCTCCAGCCCGAGCACGAGGCTTTCACCCTCCGTCTCGACGGCTTTTTCCAGCGCGTCCGGATTCGTCCCGAGGAAGTTGGTCGGCGCCATCATGTCCAGGATCTGGCGCGAGAAATATTCCAGCCGCCGTTTTTCCGTGGGATCAAGGTCGTCGATCTCCTGGACGGCGTGTTCGACCGCCTGCTTGTTGAGCGCGTATTGCTGCTTGACATAATTGAAATACGGATGCGTCTGCCAGAGCGGGTTGGCGAAACGCTTGTCCCCGGCGAGCGGATCGTCGTCTTGCCCGTCCGCGGTCACATGGCCTTGCAGCATCTGCTGTTGTGCCTGCATGAAATGCTGCACCGACTTGCCCCAGTATTCTAACTGCTGCTCATACAACTTGCCGGGATTTTCCAGCATCTCGGCCCAATAGGCCGTGGCCGCCTTGGCAAACAGCTCCTGCGAGGGGCCGTTCAGTGTCGGGTTTGCCGGGTTGCGCGCCGAAAGCGCCGTGATCAACCGCTGCGACAGCTCCTCGACGCGCGCCAGGTTCTCGTTGAATTTCTCGAGATTTTCACCCGCGGCGTCCTCTTGCGTTGCCATTTTAACGAATCCCTCGTAGTTTCTGCTTTGCAGCATACCGTCGCCAAGCTGGAGGGGCAGTGCGGCGAATGCAACCGCGCGGCGGACCAAGAAGGAGACGACGATGCGCTACATGATGACGTATGACCTGATGGAGACCCTCCGCAACACCAATCAGTGGCTGGGCGCGTCCGCCCTTTCGCTGGCATCCTATCCAATTTTCAGCCTCACGCCAAACCCGGCGATCCAGTGGATGGCCGCATGGGGCGAAGTGACGGAGCGCACGTTTCAGCGCATGGTGTGCAAACCGGACTGGGGAATCGATTCGATCACGGGCGAGGACGGACGCGATCACCTGATCAACATCGAAACGGTTGTCGAACACCCCTTCGGCGACCTGATTCATTTCGACGTGACCGGGCGCGAGGAAATGGACCGCCGCGTGCTACTGGTCGCGCCGATGTCGGGCCATTATGCAACGCTGTTGCGCTCGACGGTCCGGTCGTTGCTGCCCGACTGCGAGGTCTACGTCACCGACTGGCACAACGCGCGGGACATCCCGGTGAGCGCCGGGAAGTTCGATATCGAGGATTACACCCTTTACCTGATGGATTTCATGCGCGAACTGGGCAGCGATCTGCACGTGATCGCGGTGTGCCAGCCTGCACCGCTGACTCTTGCCGCCGCGGCCTACCTTGCTGAGCTTGAACCGGACGCGCAGCCGCGGACGCTCACGCTCATCGGCGGACCGATCGACCCGGATGCGACGCCGACGGACGTGACAGATTTCGGCCGCCGGGTGACGATGGGCCAGCTCGAGGAAACCATGATCCAGCGGGTCGGGTTCAAGTACAAGGGCGTCGGTCGGATGGTTTATCCCGGCCTATTGCAGTTGCAATCCTTCATGTCGATGAACGGCGAGCGCCATGCCAAGGCCTTCACCGACCAGATACTGCGGGTAAGCCGCGGCGAGGCAAGCGACCATGACCCCCACAACAAGTTCTACGACGAGTATCTTGCCGTCATGGACATGCCCGCAGAGTTCTACCTCTCCACGGTCGAGCGTGTCTTCAAGGGCCTCGAGATCGCGCGGAACGAATTTGTCGTGGACGGGCACAAGGTGGATTTCGGGGCGGTCACGAATGTCGCCGTGAAGACGGTCGAAGGCGGCAAGGACGACATTTCGGCACCCGGACAATGCGTGGCAGCGCTCGACCTGCTGACGGGCCTGCCCGACCGGAAAAAGGCCAGCTACATCGAACCCGAAGCCGGCCATTACGGGATTTTCGCGGGCCGGTCGTGGCGCAACAACATCCGGCCCCTCGTGCTGGATTTCATCGACGCGAATTCCGAGGCGCCGGCCAAGCGTAACCGCACCTCGCCGCGCAAGAAGAAGGCCAAGGCCGCCTGACCCGGCGACAACGGCTGTGTGGGCGGCGTATCAGGAGCGGCGCCGCCTGCACCAACGCAGTATCGGCACGATATCCAGAGCGGCCAGCGCCAGCCCCAGTGGAAGCATCCAGAACCCGACCACCGGCAGAAACCCCAGAACTCCGCCGATGATCAACAGTATGCCGGCCAGCAAGCGCAGCCCCGGCGGCAGGTTGCGCTTGCCCCAGACCTGCACGCGCCGCCTCAGCCGCCTGAGCCGCCCCTTTGCCGAGGGCTTGCGTGGCTCAGGCATCCGTCCGGTTCGGCGTGGAGGTGGGTTGGGCCAGCCAATCAGACAGCGCGCGCGTTGTCTCCGCCGGCGCTTCGAGCGTGGGAAGATGGCCGGCATCGTCGACGACCGCGAGGTCGGCATCGGGAATCAGATCGGCCAGAAAGCTGTGCCGCTTGAGCGGGAAAAGCGTGTCGTGCCGTCCGCACAAGACGAGGGTTGGAACCTTGCACCGCCGCAGCACGGCTTGGTAATCACGCCGCCGTTGCAGCGCCCGGGCCTGTCGGGTGATCGCATCGGGCCCGACGCTTTCGGCCATTTCCGTGAGCAGGGAATGCACCCGCGCCCGTTCCGTACCAAGGGCGAGGCTTTCGACCGGCACGAAACCCGCCACGGCCTCGGGCAGCCGCCCCGCCCTGAGCTTGATCAGCGGCGGTTCGTAATCGGCGGCGGATTGCGGTGTCTCGGCAAGCGGGCTGGTATCCAGCAGGGCAATACGCGACACCCGGTCCGGCGCGCGCCGTAGTAGCTCCATCGCGACGATCCCGCCCATCGCGTGGCCGGCGACCGCGAAACGGCGCGGCAGAACGTCCAGCAGGACCGAGGCGATCTCCTCGATCTTTTCACCATGGATGATCGGGGCGGTCATGACGGCCATCGACCGGCCAAGCGCGGTCACCTGCGGACCGAACAGGCGCGTGTCGCACATCATGCCCGGCAGGAACACCACCGGATCACGCATGTGACCCCCTTTCGCGCCTTTTGTGCGGGTAACCCATCATGACCATCACAGTGCCACAGGCGGCCCCGAGGTCAAGCGGGACGGCGCCACCTTACACCGCTTGGGCACGGACCGTTACCTCGGCCACGGACGCCTCGATCAAGGCAAGACAATCGGGCGTCGAAAAGCGGTGATCGGCACCCTTGACCAGCGTGAGGTGCATGTCCGCCCCCGTCGCGTGGTCGAGCAGCCGCAGCGCAACGGCAGTGTCGACATCCGCATCCGCCGTGCCCTGCAAGAAACGCACCGGGAACGGCAGGTCGAGCGGCGCGCGCAGCACGAGATGGTCGCGCCCGTCCTCGATCAGGCGGCGGGTGATGATGTAAGGCTCACCATAGTCGCTCGGCAGGGCGAGCCGCCCCTTGGCCATCAGCGTCTCGCGTTGCGCCGCGTCAAAACCGGCCCACATCGCGTCCTCGGTGAAATCGGGCGCGGCGGCAATGGTGACGATCCCTGCCACTTTCTCGGGCATGTCCCGTGCCGCCAGCAACGTGATCCAACCGCCCATGGACGAGCCGACAAGGATTTGCGGCCCCTCCGTCAACTGCGCGATCACGGCCATCGCGTCGGCGGCCCAATCACCGATGCAGCCGTCCGTGAACGTTTCGGAGGACTGGCCGTGACCGGAATAGTCGAACCTCAGGAATGCGCGCCGTTCGGACCGGGCCCAGTTTTCGAGGTGGAGCGCCTTGGTGCCCTCCATGTCGGATTTGAACCCGCCAAGGAACACGACACCGGGCCCCTGCCCCGCGGTGCGGTGATAGGCCAGCCTGCGGCCCGTATCTGTCGTCAGGTAAGTCGGCTCTGCCACGACGTGCCTCCGTTTTGATAACGCGGCAAGAATGGCACGGGCGCGGCGGCGCGGGCAAACCGGTTTTACGACCTGCCCGGCGCCGGGACGGGCTCAGCCGCCGACATAGGCGCCGCGGCGCGGCCTGTAGAAAACCTTCTGATTGTGCAGCCGGCCCAGCAGGTCGTGGATCTGGCGCATGTCGTCATCGGGCTTGACCTCGGGCGTTCCGCCGGCGTCCTCGGTCAATTGTTGCGCAAGGTCCTGCTTTTTCCGGTGCAAGGCGTTCTCGATGAGTTCCATGTCCTCGAGCGAAAGCTCGAACGTCGCGTTGTATTTAGGCATGAATCGCTCCCTGATGCGGTGTCATGTCGTGTTTCCGATAGTGAACATATGACATGATATGCTCGGACCCCGCCAACGCCAACCAGATTTTCGAAACTGCGTCAATATGTTACGCAACGCGCCGCATACGGCTGCACACAACCATCGGCGTACAGTCGCACACTTTCCAACGCCAAGCTGTCAACGCCGCAGCCCCCCGGAATTTCGCAATCCTAACCATCACCGCCCACGCGCGCACCTTCTTGAAGCCAGCCTTGACTTGCCAGGCGCGAACCGCGAAAAGGCAGCGCAACCAATTACCCGCAACCGGGCGTTCCGTGGGCGCCAAACCGACGAGGAGCATGGGCCTATGGCCGATATTTCCCTGACCTTACCCGATGGCAACGTGCGTTCCTTTCCCAAGGGCGTGACACCGGCGGACGTGGCGGCCGGCATCGCGACATCGCTGCACAAGAAGGCCGTATCCGCGCAGGTCAACGGGCAACACTGGGACTTGCAATGGCCGATCGAGGATGACGCGGAAATCGCGATCAACACGATGAAGGACGAGGCGCCGGCGCTTGAACTCATCAGGCATGACCTTGCCCACGTCATGGCGCGCGCCGTTCAGGAGATCTGGCCCGACGTCAAGGTCACGATCGGCCCCGTGATCGAGAATGGCTGGTATTACGATTTCGACCGCGATGCCCCGTTCACGCCCGAGGATCTGGGCGCGATTGAACAGAAGATGAAGGAAATCATCAATCGGCGCGACCCGGTCACGACCGAACTCTGGGAGCGTGAGCGTGCGATCAAGTACTACAAGGCCAACAATGAACCCTACAAGGTCGAGCTGGTCGAGGCGATACCGGGCGACGGGCCGGTGCGCATGTACTGGCACGGCCACTGGCAGGACCTGTGCCGCGGCCCGCACCTGCAGCATACCGGGCAACTGCCCGCCGACGCCTTCAAGCTGATGAGCGTCGCCGGCGCCTACTGGCGTGGCGATTCCGACCGCCAGATGCTGCAGCGCATCTACGGCGTCGCCTTCGCGAACCGTGAGAAGCTGAAGGAATACCTGACCTTCCTCGAGGAGGCCGAGAAGCGCGACCATCGCAAGCTGGGCCGCGAGATGGACCTGTTCCACATGCAGGAAGAAGCGCCGGGCCAGATCTTCTGGCACCCCAACGGCTGGACGATCTTCACCACGCTGCAGGACTACATGCGCCGCCAGCAGCAAAAGGACGGCTACGTCGAGGTGAACACCCCGCAGGTGGTCGACCGCAAGCTGTGGGAGGCCTCGGGACACTGGGACAAGTACCAGGACCACATGTTCATCGTCGAGGTCGACGAGGAGCACGCGCGCGAGAAATCCATCAACGCGCTCAAGCCGATGAACTGCCCCTGCCACGTGCAGATCTTCAACCAGGGGCTCAAGTCTTACCGCGACCTGCCGTTGCGCATGGCCGAATTCGGGTCATGCAACCGCTACGAGCCGTCGGGCGCGCTGCACGGGATCATGCGGGTCCGCGGGTTCACGCAGGATGATGCGCACATCTTCTGCCGCGAGGACCAGATCGAGGCCGAAACCAAGAAATTCATCAACTTCCTGTCAGAGGTCTATCGGCATCTGGGCTTCGAGAAGTTCGCGGTGAAATTCTCGGACCGTCCCGAAAAGCGCGCGGGCAGCGACGATGTCTGGGACAAGTCCGAGATCGCGCTCAAATCCGCGACCGAAGCCGCCGGCAGCAGCTTCACGCTGAACCCCGGCGAGGGCGCGTTCTACGGTCCGAAGCTGGAGTTCGTCCTGACCGACGCCATCGGGCGCGACTGGCAATGCGGCACCCTGCAGGTGGATTTCGTCCTGCCCGAACGGCTGGACGCAACCTATATCGGCGAGGACGGCGCGAAACACCGCCCCGTGATGCTGCACCGTGCCGCCCTTGGCAGCTTCGAGCGGTTCATCGGCATCCTGATCGAGGAACACGCGGGCCGAATGCCGTTCTGGCTGGCGCCGCGGCAGGTCGTCGTCGCCTCGATCGTGTCCGAGGCCGACGATTACGTGCACGAGGTCGTGCAGAAGCTGCGCGCGGCCGGTGTCCGGGCCGAGGCCGACATTCGCAATGAAAAGATCAATTACAAGGTCCGCGAACATTCGGTGGGCAAGGTGCCTGTCATCCTTGCCTGCGGGATGCGCGAGGTCGAGGAAAGCACCGTTTCGGTGCGGCGGCTCGGGGAGAAACGGACAAGCGTCGAAGCGCTCGATGACGTGATCGGCGCCCTTGCGCGCGAGGCGACCCCACCCGACCTGCTGTAACATTGCCCCGGCATAACCCGGTGCCGCGTGTAACAATACCGACCGCGCGGCACCGGAATCGGGTAAAAATCCGGTCATATCAGCGATTGGCCGCTCGCATCACGGTCACACGCGTTAACGCGTCCGTGTCTAACGGTCTCGTTACTGGCAAGCTGTCGCTGTCTCCGCCTAGACTTCCGGTGTCATCGCCGCGACGTGGTTGAAAAGATCCACGTGGACCACAGCGATGAAACTTGAATTCTGCAACGGAGTAACCCGATGTCCAACACCATGAAGACAGTCGCCATTGCCGGCGCCATGACAGCAGCCCTCACCGCCCACAGCACCCCGGCAGCCGCCGAAGGCGGCCAGGAAAAATGCTACGGCGTGTCGCTGGCAGGCGAAAATGATTGCAAGGCCGGGGCCGGCACCACCTGCGCGGGCACCTCGACCGTCGATTACCAGGGCAATGCCTGGACCCTCGTGGACGAGGGCACCTGCACCGAGATCGACCTGCCCGACATGGCCGACGGCACGCCGCGCCAAGGCAGCCTCGAAGCGCTCAAGCGCGACCTGCCGTCCTGACGTCCTGACACCCGAGCTCGGGGCGCGCGCCATGGCGGGCGCCCCTTCCCCGCACAGCGCCACGCGAGGCCACCATGCTTGACACGACATCCCGTTTCACCACCCTGCCGCCCGCCCCGGGCGTTGGCTACAAGCCGCAGCATTTCGGCGATATCTCGACCGATGCGCGCCCGGTGGAATGGCTGGAGGTTCATGCCGAGAATTACATGGGCGACGGCGGACGCCCGCTTGCGCAGCTTCGCCACCTCGCCGAACACTTTCCGATTTCCGTCCATGGCGTCGGCTTGTCGATCGGCGGTGAGGGTCGGCTTGATCCTGACCACCTCGCACGCCTGAAGCACCTGTGCGACTGGCTGCAACCGGCCAGTTTCTCGGAACACCTCGCATGGTCGACCCATGACAGTCATTTCCTCAACGATCTTCTGCCGCTGCCCTATACCAATGCCACCCTGACCCGCATCGCCGACCACATCGACGAAGTGCAGAACGTGCTGGGCCGCCGGATGTTGCTGGAAAACCCGTCGAGTTATCTCACCTTCGACGAAAGCACATGGGCCGAAACCGACTTCCTGCGCGAACTGGCACGGCGCACCGGCTGCGGGCTGCTTCTGGACGTGAACAACGTCTTCATATCGGCCACCAATCTCGGGCTGGATGCGCGCGCCTATATCGATTCCTTCCCGCTCGGCCATGTCGGCGAACTGCATCTTGGCGGCCATGACGAGGACACGGACGACCACGGCGCGCCGCTGTTGATCGACAGCCACGATGGCGAGGTGGCCGACCCGGTCTGGGCCCTTCTTGCCCATGCGCTCGACCGCGCGGGCGCGCGGCCCCTGCTGATCGAATGGGATGCGGATGTGCCCGACTGGGCGACATTGGCCGCCGAAGCGCGCCGCGCGTCAAACGCGTTGGAGCAGGTCGCGGCATGAGTATCTCACAGACCTATTTTCACGACGCGTTGCTCGACAGCGGCGGCCCCGTTCCTGCGGGGCTCAGCGACGGGCACGGCCGCCCGGCAGGGCAACGCTTCGCCGTTTATCGCAACAACGTGGCCGTCAGCCTGACCGAGGCCCTGGAGACGGGATTTCCCGCGATTGCCAACCTGATCGGCGCCGACAACTTTCGCAAGGTTGCCGGCGTCTTTCTCAGGCAGCACCCGCCGAAAACACCGTTGATGATGCAGTACGGCGCCGCATTGCCGGATTTCCTCGACGGGTTCGAACCGGTCTCGCATATCCGGTATATCGGCGATGTCGCCCGGTTGGAACATGCGCAGATCACATCCTACCATGCCGCTGACGCCACGCCCGTTGCGCCGGCAGCGCTTGAGGCACTGCCCCCTGACAAGCTGGCCGCCGCCCGGCTCGGGCTGGCCCCGGCATTGCGCCTTCTCAGGTCCCCTTGGCCCGTCCACGACATCTATTGCTATGCTACCATGCCCGATGCGCCGAAGCCCCGCGCGGTGGCGCAGGATGTGCTGATCACCCGGCCGGAATATGATCCGCAGATCACTGTTCTGCCCGACGGCGTGGCCGATTTCATGGCGGCCCTTGCGGCAGGGCAACCGATGGCGACCGCGAACGAGGCCGCGATGAAGGTTGCGGCCGAATTCGACCTCTCGCAAGCGCTCGTCCTGCTTCTGAACGGTCGGGCCATCACCCACATCACTCCCGAGGATTAGACCATGACACTCCTGATTTTCCTGCATGATGCCGTCTTCCGCCGTATTGAACGGATGGACTGGATCCTGCCTGTGCTGGCACGCCTGCTTTTCGCGGCCATCCTTCTGATGTATTTCTGGATCTCGGGCCTGACAAAGCTGGGTGATGGTATCCTCGGTGTTTTCAGCCCGTCCATGGGCGCGTATGCCCAGATCTTCCCGCGCGCCATGGAAGCCGCGGGGTATGACACGGGGCAGTTGAGCATGTTCCACACGCTCGTCGTCCTCGCGGGCACATGGGCCGAGTTCATCCTGCCCCTGCTCATCGTGATCGGGCTTTTCACGCGGCTCGCGGCCCTTGGCATGATCGGGTTCGTCATCCTGCAGACGGCGACCGATCTTTACGGTCACGGCGCCATTGAGGAGGCCGGCACAGTGGGCGCCTGGTTCGACAAGGTTCCGGACGCGGTGATCCTCGATCAACGGGCGCTATGGCTGTTCCTTCTGGTCACCCTCGTGGTCAAGGGCGCCGGGGCGCTTTCGCTGGACGGTGTCCTTGTCAGAAATGCGCCGTCGGCTCATCCCGCTTCCCCGCAGCCAGCGCCAGCAGCCCCGCACAGGCCGTGAAACCGATCGGGAACATGGTGAACACGTTGAACCCAAAAGCGTAATACATCAGCCCGGCAGAAGCCAACATCATCAGCCCGCCCCACAGCGCGCGGGCCCGGGCCATTGCCCCGCCCGCGATGGCCAACAGGGGCGACAGGAAACTCGCGACGCGGATCAGGCCGACATTCTCGACCTGCCGGGCCAGCCCCTCGACCTCGCCGAACCGCGCGACGACTTCGGTGTAGCCGTAGCTGAAGAACCCGACCATCAGACCGATGACACCGCCGATTACGCCAAGCACAAGCGCCGCGTTCCGCATCGTTTATCTCCTGTCAATCCGCAGGCGCGACATAATCAGCCGGGCGCCCTATCCAAGGAGCTTTTCCTGCACGTCCTTGTCCCAGCCCAGATGGAGCGTGCCGTCGTCGTCGATCAGCGGGCGTTTCATCAAGCCGGGATATTCCGCAAGCAACTCCAAGGGGTTGCGCTCTCGTTCCGCCGCATCCAACCCGCGCCACGTGGTGGACCGCGTATTGAGCAGCCGCGGGCCGAACCGCGCATGCGCGGCTTGCAGAACGTCGGGCGGCACGCCGTCGGCGCGGACGTCGCGGAACACCGCATTGGGCAGGGATTTCAATGCCTTGCGGCAGGTGTCGCAGGTTTTCAAACCGTACAGGATCATGGCACCCTCGCTGTTCGTCTGCCTTGAATAGCGGCAGTCGTGGAAAAGATCACGCGGTTTTGCTTGCTTTTTACATACGCAATGCAATCATCGAGTCGTGACCCTGATCTTTCAGTCATCGCTGGCGGATCTGGCGTGGCATGGCCCGGCATTTTCCGGGGAAGTGACGAAAGAGAAGGAGAAGCGGCATGCCGACGGGCACCGTGAAGTGGTTCAATACAACCAAAGGCTATGGATTCATCGCCCCCGACGAGGGCGGCAAGGACGTGTTCGTTCACATCTCGGCCGTTGAACGGTCGGGGCTGACCGGGCTGGCGGACAACCAGAAGGTCGGATACGAGTTGCAGGACGGGCGCGACGGGCGCCAGATGGCCGGCGACCTCAAACTGCTCTGACGCCACGAATCATTACAATAAAATGATTCTCCGGCCCCAACGGGCCGGAACACCCTCCTGCGTCGCCCCGGCCGTGCGCCCGCGTCAGTAGCAGCCCTTCTGACCTTCGGCGCAGGTGCGCGCGCGGCGTTCCGATACGTTGACGCGATGCACGCGCGTCTGGACCGGGTGGCGCATGACCTGCTGGTATGTCTGGCTCTGGTTCGGGGTGCCGCAGCAGATCACGCCGTTGAGCGATACCGGCTGCAAGCCGTCGGGGCAGAAATTGCGGTCGGCCTCGACGGCGTAGATGCGGGGGCCGCCGGCAAAGGCCGGGGCGGCGATCAGCGCGGCCATCAGGCTGGCGGCGGCTGGTTTGACGATGCGCATGGGAACCCTCTTAGCAAAGATGAAAATCGGCGAATTCGCAATCCTCAGCGTACGCAAACCCGCCCGGCTGTCAATTCCGCGTCCCGGAAACAGGCCGTTTTCGGGGGGGTCGGCGCCGCATACGCATCGCATCCGTATCGCGTCGGTGCGCCTGCGCCTACGGTTGCCCGCCCATCGCCCGCGCAGCCACCACCCCGGCCCATGCCGAGATCGCGGTCAGCAGCGTGCCCCACGCCACGTCCGCCGCGACCATCCGCCATGACCAGCCGCGCAGGGTGGCGAGGTTCGTGACCTCGTAGGTGCCATAGGCAACCGCGCCCAGCACCGCGCCGCCCAGCAGCGCCCGCAGCGGCGCGCCGTCGCGCAGCGCGGGGACGGAGACGAGCCACAACAGCCCCGCGACGTAGAAAAGGTAGAACACCGCTGCCGGCCCAAGGCGCAGCCGATCGGCCATCAGGTCAGCGACATGCGCCTCGAACAAGGGCTTCATGACGGTCGACAGCATGACCGCGTCAAGGGCGAGGAACACCCCGGCCGTGACGAGGTAGAGCACGAGGATCTGGAACATGGAGGGGCCTTTGAAGATTGTATCCCATCGAAACACGGATGCCCGCGACCCGCGGATCAGCCGAAGACTCCGTGGCCCGCAAT
Source organism: Roseovarius sp. (assembly GCA_031580875.1). Lineage (GTDB taxonomy): Bacteria > Pseudomonadota > Alphaproteobacteria > Rhodobacterales > Rhodobacteraceae > Roseovarius. The sequence goes on along the minus strand of JAVLCJ010000013.1, from coordinate 1,934 downwards.
CATTCGGCCGCGCGGGGGCATTGCGCCCTACCCGTCGATGGCCGCCATGAATTCCCGCCATTCGCCCTTGGACATGCCGGAGGTTTCCTGCGTCACCTCCTCACCTTTCAGCATCCGCCGGATGCAATCAAGGGCCGTGGCCGACAGGGTCGCGCCGCCCATGCGGTAATCCTCGAACGCGCGGTAGGCCGCCGGCACCCAGTCCGCGACGATGCTGCAGATCGCCTCGGCATAGACGCGGATCTCGTACTGGGCGTGGGTATCGGCGCGCAGGCGCAAGAAGTGCAGCAGGTTGTGCAGGTCGGTCTTCCAGTACCACTGGGTATAGATGTTGGCGGGCAGGTTCATGCGCGCCAGTTCCCGCGCGAGGCCCTGCTGACCGTCCTGCGCGATCATCGCCTCGTAATGGTCGTAGCAGCGCATCGCGTCGTCGCGCAGCGTGCGCAGCACGCGCTCGGCCTCTTCACCCTGCAGCGCCGTGCCGCGGCCCTGGTTGTTGGTGGTGGACTGCGCGGCGAGGTGATCGGGCGCGGGGATGTAGAATTCGCGGTCAAGGATGGAGTAGCGCGCGGAATATTCGTTGACGTTGGCCGTGCGGTGGCGGATCCACTGCCGTGCGACGAAAACGGGCAGCTTCACGTGCAGCTTGATCTCGCACATCTCGAACGGGGTGGAGTGCCAGTGGCGCATGAGATAGCGGATGAGCCCCTCGTCATTGCTGACGGACTTGGTGCCCTTGCCATAACTGACCCGCGCCGCCTGACAGATGGCGGCATCGTCGCCCATGTAGTCCACCACCCGCACGAAGCCGTGGTCGAGCACCGAATGGGCGGTGTAGAGGTGCCGCTCCATCCCCGGGGCCACGGCGCGCAGGGTTTCCCCCGGCTGGCTGCGGAGCGTGTCGATTTCGGCCTGCTGGTCGGATGTAAGGGGCATGGGCGGGGCCTTTCGTGCGGAATGCGGGTTGATACCACCGGCGCCGGCATGGCTGCAACAGCGCATGGCTTTCCGGTGCTCACGCCCGATGGATGATTGACTTTCGCATTGAAAACAAGGATTTTGGGCAGAAAATACGAACGAAAAGAGCACATATTGAGGGCAGTCTCATCATGAAACACTTCGTGGCAGGCCTGATGGCCGCCGCCCTTCTGGGCGGCTGTGGCGGCGGGTCGAACCCGTTCGAGGAAGACCCGGCCGAGGACGCCCAGCAAGACGGCGGTGACGGCGGTGACGGCGGCGAGCAGGACAACGGCGACGATGGCGGCGACGGCACCGTCACCATCGACACCTCGGTCAGCGTGCCCGACGGGCTGGCGGGCAACGTCAGCAACGTGACCTTCGACGCCGCGGCGGAAACGCTGGTGGTCGAGGGGCTGAACCTTGACGAGGTGCCCTTCACCGCCGTCTACAACCGGCGGCCCGGACTGGACCGGGAGGGCTACATGGCCTTCACCGTGCAGGAGGATCCGCTGGATCGCCATTATACCGCCTATGCGGCGCAATCGAACAACAGCGGCTCTGTACGAGCGACGACGGTCGGCAGCCCGGGGCCGCGGAACCGTTTCTTCGAAGGTGGGCATTTCGACCGCGACGGCGGCTTCGACAGGCCCGAGATATCGCCGGACAGCGGGATGGTCAGCTATGCCGGGGATTACGTCGCGGTGACGAATATCGGCGACATCAACGGCCCGGACCTCAAGGAGATCCCGGCGGATGTCGACGTGGCGGACGAGCTGCGCGTGCCGCAGGCGCTGACGATCACGGGCAACATCTTCGTCAACGCGGATTTCGCCGACAACAGCGTCGAGGGCAATATCTTTGACCGGCAGCTGGTCGAGACGGCACAGGAATTGCCGTCGGTCGTGCTGCTGGCAACGCCCATCGCCGGCAACGGCACGTTTGCGGGCGACGTGGAATACGACATCGGCGACCCG
>JAVLCJ010000139.1:5918-6256 GCA_031580875.1 Roseovarius sp. | reverse complement strand
AGTCTTCAAAATTTTTGGTGGATGAGTGCGGAGTTGGCAATGAAGGTACAATTCAAAGCCTTGTTTTGGCGGACGACCCAATAGTGGATATAGTCACATACATTCCACAGGTTTTCATTTCGATGCTGGAACTGGTCGAGAAATCTCATGGGTTCAGAGTGCCAATTTTAGACAAAGAGTTTCCGGATGCCGCCGATTATGCATATGAAATGTTACTTCCAGATATTCTGGGGATTGAGAAACCCAGATTTACAGGTGCATGACAGATCCTACGGCACTAGCTGACGGTGTCGACCGACTTCATTCCTGTCCGCTCAGGGGCTGCATGGCGTCATCCA
>JAVLCJ010000139.1:0-5910 GCA_031580875.1 Roseovarius sp. | reverse complement strand
GACCTCGGGTCCGCTGTCACACGGGACTCCGTGTCAGGCGCCGAACACTACGCGGCCGCCGGCTTGCGCGCGCGGATATGGCCGGGGCGCAGCTGGCCCTGCTCGGCGAGCAGCGCGCGGATGCGGGCGTTCTCGACCGACTGCTCCGCCTGCGCCTTGCCGAAGCGGTCGACATAGGTGTCGAAGAGCGGGCCCTTCAGGCGCGCGTACTCGTCCCGGGCATAGTCGCGGAACCAGGCGTTGCGGTCGTCCAGCGCCACCTCGGTGAAGCCCGCCGCGCGCACGTACGCCGCGGCGCTGTCCAGCGTGTCCATCTCGTAGGTCTCCTCGCCCTCGGTGGCCCAGTCGCGCATCTCCGGCGTGAAGGGGTCGGCGCTGCGGAACCAGTCGCTCACCACGATCGGGGCGCCGGGCGCGGCCACCCGGTGGAGCTCGGCGAAGGTTTGGGCCTTGTCCGGCAGGTCGACGATGGAATCCTTGCTGAACACCATCCCGAAACTGGCATCTGCGAAGGGCAGGGGGCCAGGGGCTACATGCCGGAAGCGCAGCCTGTCCTGCAGCCCGCGCCGGCGGGCCGTCGCCTCGGCCTGCGCCAGCGAGGCCGCGTCGATGTCAACGCCGGTGAGATGGGCGGCGCCGTGCTCTTCCACCAGCAGCACGTCGTAGCCGCCGATGCCGCAGCCGAGATCGAGCACCGTGCGCCCGGCCACGTCGAGCCCGTCCAGCATGCGCGCCAGCTCCGGCGCGCCGCCGGGCGAGAGGAACCCCGCGCCCCAGCGCAGTTGCAGGTTCTCCAGCAGCGCGTCGGTGTAGTAGAGGGCGTGTTGCGGCTCTTGCACGGTCATTGTCACGCCCTCCTCGGGCCGTTGCGGCGCGGGCGCCGGTCGTTCGAGGCCGGGCGGCGCGCGGGGGCGCGGTCATGCACCGGGTGCAGCGCCCGCATCGCCGGGTAGCGGGTGTAAAGCAGCAGATCGTCGCCTGTCGGCGTGTGATGATAGAGATGCCGTGTCATGGTGGCCTCCTTCGGATCGGTGGGTGTGAGGGCGCCCTTGGCAGACACATTACCGGCACGGCGGCCTTGACGACAAACGAGGCTTTCTCGCAGCATGGATTAGAAAATCTAAAGCGTTTCGCGTTATACTCGACACAAGACCCATGGCTCGCCGGTTACCCGTTCTCAACCAGGTCCGTGCCTTAGCGGCGGCGCCATTGGCTCTATTCGCGCGCGCAGTTGGCGATGCAGTGGGCCCGGCGCAAGTTGGCTCGACAAGATGGGCCGCTGTCGGGGATTGACCCAACTTTGCCCCCCGCTACCCGCGCATCGCCGGCCTTCCGACACGGCCGAACGTCCGTCAATCAGGCCCCTCGTGCGGTTGTCGGCCCTGTCTTGCGGGTCTTGGAGCGGCCCGCGCGCCGTGTCAGACGCCGCCGTCGCGGGCGCGGCTCCAGCGGTGGAGCCAGACCGGGCTGGCGGCGCGGCCGGCGGCATCGCGCAGGACCATCCTGAGTTCCACCGCGTCGGCATCGCCCGGTGTCATCAGGAAGGTAACGCGCGCACCGCTTCCGTCGGGCAGCGGGAAAAAGCCGGTCCCGCCGATCCGGGCGCCTTTGTCGGCGCCTTTGTCGGCGCGGATGTCCGGCGTGAGCCCGTCGGTCGGCCCGGTCAGGTCGATCACGAAACGCCGCGTTCCGGGGCGGTCGTGCTCGCGGCCGCTGCGGCTTTGGACGACATGCGCGCCCGGCCCGGTTTCCGGCGGTGACACTGTCCAGTCGATGTCGTAGGCGAACCGGTGTTCGCTGCCCGCGGCCAAGGGCCTGTCGGGCCGCCAGAAGGCGACGACATTGTCCATGAACTCGGTCCCTGTCGGGATTTCCACCAGCATCACCGCGCCCTTTCCCCAGTCGCCGGCGGGACGGACAACCGCCGAGGGACGCGCGTGATAGCGGGCCTCGGTGTCCTCGAAATCCGCGTAGCGCCGCGGCGTCTGGTAGAGGCCGAAGCTGGCCGGCCCGTCATCGACGAAGGCGGATGTCTGCAGCCGCGCGGGGTTGGCGATGGGGCGCCACAGCCCTTCGCCCGCGCCGTTGCGGATGAAAAGCACGTCGCTGTCATGGACGCGCGGGCGGTAATCGTCGGACACTGCCGATCGCATCGGCCCCTTGAGAAACATGGAGGTCAGCGGCGCCACGCCGATATCGTCGATGTCGCGGCGGGGCAGGATGGTGACGGCAATGCGCGTGCGCGTCGTATCCCCCGGGGCAAGGGTCAGGTCGAGGTGCCCGGCAAGCGACGGGCTGTCGATGATCCCTTCGAGACGGAGCGTGCCGTCATGCGGCCTGTGCAGGCGCAGGCGGGTGAAGCGCGGAAATTCCTCGGGGGTCGGGCCGCCGGTGCCGAGCGCGATGGCCCGCGCCGACAGCCCGTAGGCCATCGCGCGGCCGATGGCGCGGAAATAGCTGGCGCCCTGAAGGACCATCACCTCGTCCATGACGTCCGGCGCGTTGAGCGGGTGGCGCAGCCGCAGGCCCGAGAAGCCGGCCCCGGTGGCGGTGCTTGGCACGTCCGCGAAGTAGCGCGGCGCGAAGCGGAAGAGATCGGTGGAGAAAGGGATTTCGCGGTGGCCGGCGCCATCGGGGATCTCGATGCGGACGGGATCGGGGAAATACAGCCCCGGCGGCAGCAGGTCCGCCTGGTATCCCGGCCCCACGTCCAGGTTGGCCGCCCGGCCCGCGCGCGGCCGGATACCGCGATAGGCGTCGTAGTCCAGCCCGGCGAAGGGCGGGGGCAGCGGTGTCGTGTCGGGCCGGAAGGGGCGGCCGGCGATCTCGCGCGCCGCGTCGAGCAGGGCACCCGGCGTGTCGGCCGCACGCGCCTTGGCCGGCCGCCCGGGCGAAGCCAGCAGGGCGGTGGCCCCGGCGATGAAGGCGCGCCGCCTCATGAGGCGGGGGCATCCAGCAGGCGGGTGATAAGGGGCGCCCCGAGAAGCGGCAGGATCAGCGGGCTGAGCCACGGTGTCATGCCGCTGCCGGAAAGGACCGCGAGCAGCGTGATGGCGGCCCCGGCGGTGGCCTCCGGCAGCCCGCGCGGGATCCGCCAGCGCGCGGTGCGGCCCGATTTCCAGCCGCAGTCGCGTCCGGCCAGCACCGACAGCACGGCGCCCGTCTGGCGGATCATCATGATCGGCGCGACGAGGCTCGATGTGGTGAGTTCCCCCAGCCAGGCCCGCAGGGTCAGCAGGCGCCGGCGCATCGTCCTGTCGCGGCGGATGCGCCCGGCCAGCGCGCAGAGTTTCGGCAGCATCAGCACGGCCGCGACCGTGGCGAACGGCAGCGCGCCGGCGACGGTGACGGCACCCGACGCGATGGCGATCACCAGCAGCAGCCACGCGGGCGCGGCGAGATAGCTGAGCACGCCGGATGCGAGGTGAAAGCGGCTCATCGGGTGCAGGCCGCGCCGGACCAGCACACGCAGGTGCTGAAGGTTGCCCTGACACCAGCGGCGGTCGCGCTTGTGAAACGCCGCCAGTGTCTGCGGGGCGTCCTCGGCGCTGCCGGCGAGATCGGGGTCAAGTTCCACCGTCCATCCGGCCTTGCGTATCCACGCGGCCTCGATGAAATCGTGGCTCAGGATCGGCCCGCCGAAAGGTGGCCGCCCCGCGAGCGTGGGCAGGTTGACGGCGTCGCGGAAGGCGGCCACGCGCATGATCGCGTTGTGCCCCCAGTAGTTGCCGGTGCGCCCGGCCCATGCGGCCATGCCGCGTCCGAAGTTCGACGACATGAGCCGCACCGCGACGCGCTGATGGCGGCCGAACCGGGTGTGTCCGGGCACGAGGCCCATCCCGGCCTGCAACAGGCCGGTGCGGGGGCGGGTTTCGATCTGGTGGATCATGCGGCGGATACGGCCGGCCGACATGCGGCTGTCGGCATCGAGCACCAGCATGTAATCGAAGTCGTCGCCGTGCCGGCGGAGCCAGTCGGCGATGTTGCCGGGCTTGCGCCCGGTATTGGCGTTCCGGCGGCGGTACTGCACCTTTCCAGCCGCGACGAGGTCGCGCAGCGCGGCCTCTTCGCGGGCGATGGCGGCGCTGCCGGTCGTGTCCGACAGGACGAAGATGCACGTGTCGCCGGACAGGCCGGCGCGGCCGAGGCGGGCATGCAGATCGCGCAGGTAGGCGGCTGCTGGTCCGGGCGGTTCCCGGCACAAGGTCAAGAGGATCGCCGTGCGGCCCGTCGGGTGCCACGCCGGGGCTGGGGGCGGCCCGCAATGCGGTGACTTTCGGCACAGGCCGATGATCGCCGTGGCCGCGCCGCCCGAAATCCATGCCGCGTTCAGCGCCAGCAGCGGCATCACCGCCAAGCCGACGACTGTCCATTGCGTGACGGACAGGGCGAAGACCATCGTGATCGCGGTGCCGAGCGCGATGGTCAGGCCGAAGAACACCGATCCAGCCTCCGGCCTGCGCAACCGCGGGGCGGCCGCGTTGCGCGCCGGGCGGTGAAGGGTTTCGGAGGATGACATGCTGTCCTGTCTGCTCCCTTGGCTGGCCGCCGCGCCCACACTGGGTCGTGGCGACTGGCAAGGAGGTATCGCCGCCGCGTGAAACGGCAAGCCCGTCAGCGTGTGCCGGGGGCGATGGGCGGCCAGATGCGCGAAAACACGCCATCCCGCCGGATGAGACGGTGGAACAGCGCGGCAAGGACATGCACAGCGATCACCGCCGTGATGACATAGCCGCCATAGCCGTGGATCAGCTTGGCGGTCCCGGCCAAGGCCTCGGACCGGGGCACCAGTGCGGGCAAGCCTGCGGCATCCAGCGTCTCGATCGGGAAGCCGCCGGCCTTGACCCGCGTGTAGCCAGCGATCGGCATGGCGATCATCAGGGTATAAAGCGTCGCGTGGCTGGCCCCGGCCGCAAGCGCCTGCCATCGCGGCACGTGGGCGGGCAGCGGGGGCGGGGGGCGGCGCCAGCGATAAGCAAGCCGCACGAGCGCGAGTACCAGCAGCGCCACGCCGGTGTTCTTGTGGAAGATGAAAAGCGCGTTCTGCAAGGACCGGTCAAGGCCATCCCGGACCATGAGCAGGCCCGCGGCGATCATCGCGAGCACGAGGATGGCCATGCCCCAGTGCAGGAGCCGCGCGACTGTTCGGTATTGCGTTGGCTCAAGTAACATTATCTATGAAGAGCATAGGTCTTTGCCGGGCGGGTTCAACCCTTGGCTGGCAGGGCCTTGACGCCGGCGGGTTCGCGCTATGATAAGCGGAATGAGCATGATTCAGCAGAATGCGGAGCCCGCGGGGGCGTCGCGGGCGGGCGCGACGGGCGTCACGCCCGTCGGCTCGCGGTACGCGGCCGCGTCCGTGACCGGGGCCTTGCTGGTGATCCTTGTCGCGTCGGGGCCGTTGGCGGCGGGGGCGGCCCGCGTGGCCGCCGTGACGGCGCTTTACGGTCTTGTGGCCGTGATCATCGGCCTGCTGATGCGGCGCACGTATCCGCATGACGCGCTGGGCCTGTGCAACCTCGTCACGTTGTTGCGCCTTGCGCTGGCGACGTGCCTCGTGGCGCCCCTGCTGGCCGGGGGGCAGGCGGACTGGGCCGTTTTCGCAGTGGCGGCCGTGGCGCTGGGGCTGGACGGGCTGGATGGCTGGCTGGCCCGGCGGCAGGGGCTGGTATCGGCGTTCGGCGCGCGGTTCGACATGGAGGTTGACGCGGCCTTGGGGCTGATCCTCGCGCTCACGCCCTCGCGGCCGGGAGCGCCGGGGCGCTGGTGCTGCTGCTCGGGGTGCCGCGCTACGCGTTCGTCGCGGCGGGCTTGGCCCTGCCGTGGATGCGCCGGCCGCTGCCGAACCGGGCGGGGCGCAAGGTGGCCTGCGTTGTCCAGATTGCCGCGCTCATCGCGGTGCAAGCACCG
>JAVLCJ010000138.1:0-6396 GCA_031580875.1 Roseovarius sp. | reverse complement strand
TTCGCCCGGGCGTTTCGTCGAGGCGCTGGACTCCGCCAAGGCCGAGGCGCGGACCGCCTTTGGCAATGACTCCGTGCTCATCGAGAAATGGATCGAGACGCCGCGCCATATCGAGGTTCAGGTGTTCGGCGACGGTACCCGCGCGGTGCACCTGTTCGAGCGGGACTGCTCGCTCCAGCGGCGCCACCAGAAGGTGATCGAGGAGGCGCCGGCCCCCGGCATGACGACCGAGATGCGCGAGGCGACGGGCCGCGCGGCGGTGCGCGCCGCCGAGGCCATCGGCTACAAGGGGGCGGGCACGGTGGAATTCATCGTAGACGGCGCCGCCGGGCTGCGTCCTGACGGCTTCTGGTTCATGGAAATGAACACGCGGTTGCAGGTCGAACACCCGGTGACCGAGGCGATCACGGGCGTCGACCTTGTGGAGTGGCAGCTACGCATCGCCGCCGGCGAGGGTCTGCCGGCTTGCCAGTCGGAACTGGCGATCGACGGTCACGCCTTCGAGGCACGGCTTTACGCCGAGGACGTGCCCAAGGGCTTCCTGCCCGCCACCGGGCAGGTGCGGCATCTGCGCTTCGCGGACGGGTGCCGCGCCGATAGCGGGGTGCGCGCGGGCGACGAGATTTCCCCGCATTACGACCCGATGATCGCCAAGGTCATCACCCGCGGGGCAACCCGGTCGGGCGCGTTGCGGCGGCTGTCGATGGCGCTGGAGAGGACGGAGGTGGCCGGCACGGTGACGAACCTCGCCTTTCTCGGGGCGTTGGCGCGGCACGCGGGTTTCGCACGGGGCGAGGTGGACACGGGGCTGATCGCACGGGACCTCGATGCACTTATCGAGGTGCCCGAACCGCGCCCGGCCGACATGGCGCTGGCCGCGTTGGCGGCAACGGGGCTGTTCGAGACGTGCGGGGCCGAGACCGGTTTCACGCTCTGGGCGCCGCTGGCGCGCCGGCTGTTGCTGCGCTGGCAGGGCGAGGAGGTGCCGGTGATCTTGCGCAGCCTGTCGGCCGACGCGCATGACATCACCGTGTGGGACACCACGGTCGCGGCGCGGCGACTTGGCGGGCGCTGGCAGCTTGACGGGCAGGCCGCGCCGCATGTCGCGGTGACGGGTGATCTGGTGACGGTCTTCGCGCGGTACGGGCTGGGTATCGAGATCGTCGACCCGCTGGCGCGCGCCGCGCTGGCCTCCGGCGGGACCGACACGGTGGAGGCGCCCATGCCGGGGCTGGTCAAGTCGGTTCTGGCGCGGCAGGGTCAGGCCGTGGCCGAGGGGGACCGGCTGGCCATTCTGGAGGCGATGAAGATGGAACACACGTTGTGCGCCGCGCGCGACGGCGTCGTGGCCGAGGTGCTGGTGCCCGAGGGGGGCACGGTGGCGGCGGGCACCGCGCTGGTGCGGCTTGACCCCGCGGATACGGAGGGATCGGCATGATCACGCTGCACCACGCCGCGCAGACCCGCTCCATGCGGGTGCTGTGGTTGCTCAACGAGCTGGGGGTCGAGTTCCGGGTTCTCGAACATGCCTTCGACAAGTCGCTTCGCGCGCCGGATTTCCTGAGCCTGTCGCCGGCGGGGCGCGTGCCGGCTCTGGAGATCGAGGGCGAGCGGATGTTCGAATCCGGCGCCATCGTCGAGTATCTGTGCGAGCGGTTCCCGGAGGCCGGGCTTGGCCGGCTGCCGGGCGACATGGACCGCATGGCGTGGCTGGTCTGGGTGCATTTCGCCGAAACCATCAGCCAGCACGTCGCCGCGCTGACGCAGCAGCACATAATGCTTTACGAGGACGCGATGCGCAGCCCCGTCGTGATGAAGCTGGAGGCCGCGCGCCTCAAGAAATGCTATGCCGCGATCGAGGCGCGTCTTTCGACGCCCGTGGAAAACCGTGATCACCTGCTGACCAGCGGTTTCTCGGCCTGCGACATCTGCGTGGGGCAGGCCGTCTACATGGCGCGGCATTTCGCGGCGCTTGACGATTTTCCCGAAACGGCGGCGTGGTATGCGCGGCTGACCGCGCGGCCGGGCTTCCGGGCCGCGCTGCCGGGGCCGGAAAGCGCCCTGCTGTATGACAGGGAATTCTACCCGGTGCCCGACGATGCCTGAACCCGTGCGCTGCCCGCTTTGCCTTGCCGACCGCCTGTCTGGCGCGTTGTGCCGGCGTGTTTTACGTGTTGGTCCGGGTGAGTGCGCAGGCCCCGGGGCGCCGCGATGACCGGGCGCGTGGAGATTTTCGAGGTCGGCCCGCGCGACGGCCTGCAGAACGAACCGCGCCCGATCCCCGCCGCGGACAAGATCGCGCTGGTCGATTGCCTGAGCGGGGCCGGTTTCGGCCGGATCGAGGTGGCCAGTTTCGTCAACCCGGCGCGCGTGCCGCAGATGGCGGAGTCGGCCGCGGTTCTGGCCGGCATCCGGCGCGCGCCGGGTGTGCGCTATGCCGCGCTCACGCCCAACATGCGCGGGCTGGAGGGGGCGCTGGCGGCCCGTGCCGACGAGGTCGCGGTGTTCGGCTCGGCCTCCGACGGGTTTTCGCGTGCCAACATCAACGCGACGGTGGCCGAGAGCCTTGAGCGGTTCGCGCCGGTGATCGCGGCGGCGCGAGAGGCCGGCGTGCCGGTGCGCGGCTACGTTTCCTGCGTCGTGGACTGTCCGTATGACGGTGCGGTTGCACCGGACCGCGCGGCGTGGCTTGCCGGCCGCCTGTACCGCATGGGGTGCTACGAGATCAGCCTTGGTGACACGCTCGGGCATGGCCGCCCCGACGCCGTGGATGCGATGCTGTCGGCCGTGCTGGACGAGGTGCCCGCCGCGGCGCTGGCCGGGCATTTCCACGACACTGCCGGGCGGGCGCTGGCGAATATCGAGGTCTCGCTGGCGCGGGGGGTGCGTGTCTTCGATGCGGCGATCGCGGGGCTCGGGGGCTGTCCGTTTGCCCCTGGCGCGGCCGGGAACGTGGCGACCGAGGCTGTTCACGACCGGCTGGCGGCGCTTGGATACGGGACCGGGCTCGACCGTGACGTGCTGTCGCGGGCGGCCCAAATGGCGCGCGGTCTTCGGGGCTGACCCCATCGAGCGAGGGACAAGGAGAACGGCATGTTCGAGACGATCAGCATCGAGCGGGATACACGCGGCGTCGCGACCCTGTGGCTGGACCGGCCGGAAAAGCACAACGCGATGTCGGCGCGCATGATCGCCGACCTGCACGCGGCGGCCGAGCAATTGGGCGCCGATGACGCCGTGCGGGTCGTGATCCTTGCCGCGCGCGGCGAAAGCTTCTGCGCGGGGGGCGATCTGGGGTGGATGCGCGCCCAGTTCGAGGCGGCGCCCGATACCCGCAGCCGCGAGGCGGCGACGCTTGCCCACATGCTGCAGGCGCTCAACACGTTGCCGAAACCATTGATCGGGCGGGTTCAGGGCAATGCCTTCGGGGGCGGGATCGGGCTGATCTGCGCGTGTGACGTGGCGATCGGCGCCGCGGATGCCGCGATGGCCTTCACGGAAACGCGGCTGGGGCTCGTCCCGGCCACGATCGGGCCTTACGTCGCGGCCCGGATGGGAGAAGCGGGGGCGCGGCGCGTCTTCATGTCGGGCCGGCGGTTCGACGCGGCCGAGGCTGTACGGCTGGGCTTGCTGGCGCGGGCGGTTCCGGCGGTGGAGCTGGACCAAGCCATCGAGGCGGAGGTCACGCCGTACCTGTCATGCGCGCCGGGCGCGGTGGCGCGCGCCAAGGCGCTGTTGCGCGAGCTCGGGCCGCGGATCGACGCGGCGACGATCGAGCATACCGCCGCCGAGCTGAGCGCCTGCTGGACCGGCGAAGAGGCCGTCGAGGGCGTCGGCGCGTTCTTTGAACGGCGCAAGCCCGGCTGGGTGGAGTGACATGCCCCTTTCGCGCGCGACGGAAGGTTTGTTATACTGCCCCAAGGAAACGGTTTTTCGGGGTGGCTTTCTGCCGCATGCGAAAGTATGCAACGCGGGAAAATCAGGGTTTTGCGGGATTTGAATATCGCCGGCCTTGGTTGACCCGACCATGGGGCAGGGTTAAACCCTATATGGAATGTCATGACAGCCATCTGACCGCGCCGCGACGCGCGTGAAAGGAGCCACCACGTGGAAGAGATGCTGAGGGAATACCTTCCCGTTCTCGTATTGCTGGCCATCGCGATCGGTCTTGGCCTTGTTCTCGTTCTCGCGGCCGTCGTGCTGGCCGTGCGGCATCCGGACCCCGAAAAAGTGAGCGCCTACGAATGCGGGTTCAACGCCTTCGACGATGCGCGGATGAAATTCGACGTCCGGTTCTACCTGGTGTCGATCCTCTTCATCATCTTCGATCTGGAGATCGCGTTGCTGTTCCCGTGGGCGGTCGCGTTCCAGGACATCTCGATGGTGGCATTCTGGTCGATGATGGTCTTCCTGGCGGTGCTGACCGCCGGGTTTGCCTATGAATGGCGCAAGGGAGCGATGGAATGGGAGTAGAAAGCGAGACCGGCAGCGACGCCGTCGTGACCGAGACACAAGGTCAGGGGTCGCAGGAGGAACGGGTCAAGAGCGGGCCGTCCGCCCGAGCGCCGGCCGAGGCGTACAAGGCCGGATTCGACCGCGACGTCGCCGCGCAGGATCTGAACCGCGAGTTGCAGGACAAGGGCTTCCTCGTCACCTCGACCGAGGACATCGTCAACTGGGCGCGTTCGGGCAGCCTGCACTGGATGACCTTCGGGCTGGCTTGCTGCGCGGTGGAAATGATGCACACCTCGATGCCGCGCTACGACATGGAGCGGTTTGGCACCGCGCCGCGCGCCAGCCCGCGGCAGAGCGACCTGATGATCGTGGCCGGCACGCTGACCAACAAGATGGCGCCGGCACTGCGCAAGGTCTATGACCAGATGCCCGAGCCGCGATACGTCATCTCGATGGGCAGCTGCGCCAACGGCGGCGGGTACTATCATTACAGCTACAGCGTGGTGCGGGGTTGTGACCGGATCGTGCCCGTGGATGTCTACGTGCCCGGCTGCCCGCCGACGGCGGAGGCGCTGATGTACGGCATCATGCAGCTACAACGCAAAATCCGCCGGACAGGGACGATCGTGAGATGACCAAAGCGCTGAAGGAACTGGGTGCTCATATCGAGATGAAGCGCCCCGATTGCGTGCTGGGCTGGACCATCAGCCACGGCGAACTGACGGTCGACGTGGCGCTGGCCAATATCGTGGGACTTGTCGAGTTCCTGAAGACGGACCAGACATGCAGGTTCTCGACGCTGGTTGACATCACGGGGGTCGACCATCCCGAACGCCCCAAGCGGTTCGACGTCGTCTACCATTTCCTGAGCATGTACCAGAACCAGCGCATCCGCCTGCGCACCGCGGTACGCGAGGAGGACATGGTGTCGTCGATCACCGGGGTACACCCGAGTGCCAACTGGTTCGAGCGCGAGGTCTTCGACATGTTCGGCATCCTGTTCAGCGGCCATCCCGACCTGCGGCGCATCCTGACCGATTACGGCTTCCGCGGGTACCCGCTGCGCAAGGATTTCCCCACGACGGGCTATACCGAGGTGCGGTATGACGAGGTGCAGAAGCGCGTGGTCTACGAGCCGGTGAAACTGGTACAGGAATACCGGCAATTCGATTTCATGTCGCCGTGGGAGGGCGCGGATTATATCCTGCCCGGCGACGAGAAGAACGACGAGGCGGCCAAGTGATCCGACGGGACGCAGCGCGAAAGGGGACGGCATGATCTGGTTGATCGTCCTGTCGGTCCTCTTCGTGGTGCCCTTCTGGAAGTTGCTGCCGGATTACGGCATCGCCAGCCCCTGGGCGCTCGTGGCGATCCTGCCGGTCGGGGCCTTGGTACTGCTTTATATAATGGCCTTCGTGGCCAAAAGGAAAGGAGGCCCGACATGATGGCGGGCGGTGGATACGGCATGGGAGGCGGCGGCCTGTTGTGGCTGCTGGTCTTCGCGGCGCTGATGATCATCCCGTTCTGGCGGTTGCTGCCGAAATTCGGCATTCCGAGCTGGGTGGCACTGGTATCGATCATACCCCTCGGGGCGCTGATCCTTCTCTGGGTCATGGCGTTCCGGGACAAGCTTGACGGAGGGAATGCGTGATGGACGGCTCCAAAGGTTTCGACGACGCCCTGACGGGCGAGCAGCAGATACGCAATTTCAACCTCAATTTCGGCCCGCAGCACCCTGCCGCGCACGGCGTGCTGCGTCTGGTGCTGGAGCTGGACGGCGAGATCGTGGAACGCTGCGATCCGCATATCGGCCTGTTGCACCGCGGCACCGAGAAACTGATGGAGAGCCGCACGTACCTGCAGAACCTGCCGTATTTCGACCGGCTGGATTACGTGGCGCCGATGAACCAGGAACACGCGTGGTGCCTTGCCATCGAGAAG
>JAVLCJ010000137.1:0-6411 GCA_031580875.1 Roseovarius sp. | reverse complement strand
GATCCACTGGCTGTGACCGCTCGCCGTGGCGATCCGCCCGTCCAGCGACGTGGCCAGTTTCAACGTCACGAAGGGGCGCCCTGCCTCGTGGACCTTCAGAAAGCCCGCGTTGTCACGGCGCGCCTGCGCCGCCATCACGCCGGTGTCCACCGCGATCCCGGCGTCGCGCAACCGTGCCAGCCCGTTGCCTGCTACCTGCGGGTTCGGATCCCCGGTGGCGACGACGACGCGCGCCACTCCGGCGCGGATCAGCGCGTCTGCGCAGGGCGGCGTGCGGCCGTGATGCGAACAGGGTTCGAGCGTGACATAGACGGTGGCCCCCCGTGCGCGCGGCCCCGCCTGATCCAGCGCCACCACCTCGGCATGTCGGAAGGTGTCGCGATCGCTCGTCCCGCGCCCGACGATGCGGCCGTCACGCACGATGACACACCCCACCGACGGCCATGGCCAGACCCGGCCCAGCCCGCGCCGCCCCAGCGACAATGCGAGGGCCATGAAACGTGCGTCGGTGTCGCTCACTCTCGGGTTTGCTCGGCTTCTTTCCTGGCTTCCGCGATCGCCTCGTCCGGGCGCAGCTCGCTGACGAAACGGTCGAAATCATCCGCGGCCTGGAAGTTCTTGTAAACGCTCGCGAACCGTACATAGGCCACGGTGTCGATCCGGGCGAGGCTCTCCATCACGATCTCGCCGACGGTCTTGGACGGGATGTCGGTATCGCCCATGCTTTCCAGCCGTCGGACGATGCCCGATATCATCTGCTCGACCCGCTCGGGTTCCACCGGCCGCTTTTGCAGCGCGATGCGGATCGACCGTTCCAGCTTGTCGCGGTCGAAATCCTCGCGCCGCCCGTTCGTCTTGACCACGACAAGGTCGCGCAGCTGGACACGCTCGTAGGTGGTGAAACGTCCACCGCAGCCCGGGCAGAACCGGCGACGACGGATCGAGACATGCTCTTCTGCCGGGCGCGAGTCCTTGACCTGGGTATCGATATTTCCGCAAAACGGGCAGCGCATCGGCCAATCCCCTTTTTCTTCTCTGCCTCCGGACGCATGGGTCTGCCGCCCAGTTATCCACAGTCACTATAGGCCAGCCGCAAGGTTTTGGGTAGAGGGGATTTCGCGCCGCCAGATATGTGTCGGCGCGGGCACTTTGATGCGTCGGATCACTGGGCTACGTAAAAGCTTGAAGCCAAGAAAGGACGATATCATGACCGAACAGACCCTTTTCATCACCGGGGCCTCGTCGGGAATCGGGGCAGAGACCGCGCTGGCGGCCGCGCGGGCGGGCTGGCGCGTGGCGCTTTTCGCCCGCCGACAAGACAAGCTCGACTCGTTGGTCGACCAGATCGGACAGGAGCGCGCGCTGGCGATAGCGGGTGACGTGACGGACATGGACGACCTGACCCGCGCCGTGGCCCGCACCCGTGACCACTTCGGCGGCATCAACGCCGTTTTCGCCAATGCCGGCAGGGGGTTGGACAGCGCGGGTATTGCCGAAGGCGACCCCGCGGAATGGCGCGAGATGATGGAGATCAACGTCATGGGCCTGCTCTGGACCGTGAAGGCGACGCAGGCAGCGCTGCAGGAAAGCGCCGGGCACCTGATCCTGACCGGGTCAGCCGCGGGCAAACGGCATATCAAGGGCTCGGTCTACGGCGCGTCGAAATGGTTCGTGCACGGCTTTGCCGGCAACATGTCCGAGGAGATGCGCGACTGGGGCGGGCGCTGCACGGTGATCGCGCCGGGGATGGTGGACACGCCGTTCTTCGATACGCCGAAACCTGACAAGCTTCAGGCGCAAGACGTTGCAAACGCTGTCGTTTTCGCGCTGGAACAACCGCGGCGCGCGGACGTGCGCGAGGTGTTCGTGATGCCGACCGGCTAGGCGAGATGCGCGGCGACCTCGCGCCGGTGCGGGGCGGTCCGGTGCTCGAACACGTAAAGACCTTGCCATGTCCCGAGCCGCAACCGCCCCGCCTGTACCGGCACCTGCAGGCTGACCGGCATCATGGCGGCCTTGATATGCGCCGGCATGTCGTCGGGGCCTTCTTGTAAATGGGTAAGATAGCCCATCGACGGGTCCGAGGAAGGCGGCACAAGCCGTTGAAAATAGGCCAGCAAATCTTCCTGCACGCGCGGGTCCGCGTTTTCCTGAACCAGAAGGCTGGCCGAGGTATGGCGGATGAGCAGCGTGAGCAGCCCGTCCCCCCGGACCCATGACGCCACCTCGTCCGTGAAGTCGTAGAGGCCGGGGCCATTGGTGGCGATGGTGAACGTCGTCTGCATGCCGGCAAGGTGCGGCAAAGGCGCGGACGGGGCAAGGGCGGGCGGCCGTTTTTCCGGGGTCGGCACCGCGTCGGCAGCGTGTCGGCATCGCACCGGTCCGCCTGACGCGACGGGTACCGCGGCCCTTTCCGGCTTTACCAGTGCCGGGCCGTCGGGCAAGAGGTCATGACCGCAACGGCCGGGGACATGCCGAGATGCCGACAATCATCCTGACAGGCCTTCTGCCCAGCTTCATGCTGGTGCTGCTGGGCGGGCTGGTCCGCGCCCGGCTGAGCGAGACCGCATGGGCCGGGCTGGACCGGCTGAATTTCGAGATCCTGTTTCCCGCGCTCATCTTCACCGCCGCGACGAGCCGACCGATCGACCCTGCAAGCCTGTTGCTGGTGGGACCGCTGGTGGTGGCGATATCGGCTTTCGGGCTGGGGCTGGGCTGGCTGGCCCGCCCCTTCGGACCGTCGCGGTTCCTTGATTTCGCCGGATGCTGGCAAGCGGCCTTCAGGTTCAATACCGCGCTCGGCTTCGTCGTGGTGATGGCCCTGCCCTCGGCCGATATCGGCATCTACTCGGTCTGTATCGGGCTGGCGATCCCGGTGGTGAATGTCTTTGCGGTCACGGCGCTGTCGCGGGGCGAAGGGCTGCGCGTGGCGACGATGCTGCGCCGGGTGGCGCTGAACCCCTTCCTGCTGGCCAGCCTTGCCGGCGTGGCCGTGGGCCTGTCGGGGCTGAGCTTTCCCGCGCCGGTCATCGCGCCGGTCGACCTGCTGGCTGGCGCGGCGATCCCGGTGGCGCTCATCTCGATCGGGGCGACGATGAACTGGCAGGCGCTGGCGCGGATCGACCGGTTCTCGGGCGTGCTGGTGGCGACCAAGCTTATCGCGCTGCCGCTGGCCGTCACGGTGACGGCGCTGGCCATCGGCAGCGCCTCGCCCGTGGTGCCCGTGCTGGTGATCTTCGCCGCGCTGCCCACGGCCTCGGGTGCGCATGTGCTGGCCTCGGCCTTTGGCGCGGACCGGCGGCTGTCGGCCACGCTGATCGCGCAGACCACGCTGCTGAGCGCGGCCACCCTGCCGGGCTGGATGATGGTCGCGGAGTGGCTGGCGCCGTAGGGCGCGGCCTAGGACGTCTCGAAGATACCGTCGCCCTGCTCGTCGATCAGCCGCCTCGCCTTGACGACGGATTCGGCCGCGGCCGCCTCCTGTTCGCCCAGCGTGTCGGCCCTCACGAGGTAATGCGACTTCACCTCGCCATCCACCTCACGCTCGATCCGCGCGGCGATCCGCCAATGGGGGCCTTCGCGGATCGGCTCGGGGAAGATGTCATACCCGTTGTAATGGTCCGGGTCCGGCTGCGCCGCGGGCTCTTTTCCCGGACCGCCACCGAAAAGGCGTGATAACAGCGACATGCGTTCTTTCCGTACAGATATCCGTGACAGCGTCGTCAAAGGTGCGTGCAGGCCCCTGCCCTGTCAAGCATGCCCGCACGCCCGACACGCGCCGCGCCCACGGGCCGGGTATCGCGCACTGGCTTGTCCCTGCCCCGCAAGGACAGCGCGCCGGTCACTGATCCAGGAAACTCCTGAGCCTGCGGCTCCGGCTGGGGTGCTTGAGCTTGCGCAGCGCCTTGGCCTCGATCTGGCGGATGCGTTCGCGGGTGACGCTGAACTGCTGGCCCACTTCCTCCAGCGTGTGGTCGGTGTTCATGCCGATGCCGAAGCGCATCCGCAGCACGCGTTCTTCCCGCGGGGTCAGGCTGGACAGGACGCGCGTGGTGGTTTCCTTCAGGTTGTCCTGAATGGCCGAATCCAGCGGCAGGACGACGTTCTTGTCCTCGATGAAATCGCCGAGCTGGCTGTCTTCCTCGTCGCCGATGGGCGTTTCGAGGCTTATCGGTTCCTTGGCGATCTTCATCACCTTGCGAACCTTTTCCAGCGGCATCTGCAGCTTCTCGGCCAGTTCCTCGGGGGTGGGTTCGCGGCCGATCTCGTGCAGCATCTGGCGCCCGGTGCGCACCAGCTTGTTGATCGTCTCGATCATGTGGACGGGGATGCGGATGGTGCGTGCCTGGTCGGCGATCGAGCGGGTGATGGCCTGCCGGATCCACCATGTCGCGTAGGTCGAGAACTTGTAGCCGCGGCGATACTCGAACTTGTCGACGGCCTTCATCAGGCCGATATTGCCCTCCTGGATGAGATCGAGGAATTGCAGGCCGCGGTTTGTGTATTTCTTGGCGATCGAGATCACGAGGCGCAGGTTGGCCTCGACCATCTCCTTCTTGGCGACCCGCGCTTCCTTCTCGCCTTTCTGGACCTGGCTGACGATGCGCCGGAATTCCTGGATGTCCAGGCCGACATACTGGCCCACCTGCGCCATGTCGGCGCGCAGCTCGGCCACCTTTTCGGGATGGCGTTCCATGAAGCTCTGCCAGCCGCGCCCGGTTTTCTTGGCCATGTCGTCGAGCCACGTCGGGTCAAGCTCGCGCCCGCGGTATTCCTGGATGAATTCCTTGCGGTTGATGCGCGCCTGGTCGGCCAGTTTCACCATCGCCGAGTCGATCTGCATGATACGGCGGTTGATGCCGTAAAGCTGGTCGATCAGCGCCTCGATCCGGTTGTTGTGCAGGTGCAGGGAATTGACCAGCTCGACGATCTCCGAACGCAGCTTCTGGTACTTCGCCTCCTGATCGGCGCTGAAGGAGCCGTCCTCGTTCAGCGTGGCCGAGATGCGGCTGTCCTGCATCTCGGAGAGTTCCGCGAAATCCTCGGCGATACGGTCGAGCGTTTCGAGCACCTTGGGCTTGAGGGCGGCTTCCATCGCCGCAAGGCTCATGTTGGCCTGTTCCTCCTCCTCGTCGGTGTCGTCCTCCTTGGCGATCGGGTTGCCGTCGGCGTCGAGCTCGGGCTCCTCTTCCTTTTCTTCCTTCTTGTCGCTGGGCGGCGCGGTCACGTTCGCGGCCTCGACCACGGGTTCCTCGACCCCCTCCTCGCCCATCTGGTTGCCGAAGGTCGTCTCGAGGTCGATCACGTCACGCAGCAGGATGTCCTCGCCCAGCAGCTCGTCGCGCCAGATGGTGATGGCCTGGAATGTCAGCGGGCTTTCGCACAGACCGGCGATCATCGTGTTGCGGCCGGCCTCGATGCGCTTGGCGATCGCGATCTCGCCCTCGCGGCTGAGCAGTTCGACGCTGCCCATCTCGCGCAGGTACATGCGCACAGGGTCGTCGGTGCGGTCGAGCTTCTCGTCCTTGCCGGAGCCGAGCGCGACCTCGCCCTTCTTGCCCACTTCGGCAACGGCGGTGGTCTTGCCGTCCTCTTCCTCGGCCTCCTCGGCCTCGATGATGTTGATGCCCATTTCCGACAGCATCGACATCACGTCCTCGATCTGTTCGGAGGATACCTGATCGGGCGGCAGGACCTTGTTGAGTTGGTCATAGGTGATGAAACCCTTTTCCCGCGCCTCCGAGATCATCTTCTTGACCGCGGACTGGCTCATGTCGAGCGAGATTTCGGCCTCCTGATCATCGGGTTTCTGGTCGTCGGTATCCTTGGCGGCCATGCAGATCTCCTGACTGTCGTGCTCGTCGGGTGATTCGTTCAAACCGAATCAATAGCGCGAATTGGTGATTCGCACACCCGTGTACCCTTTTTTCTTTACCTGTTCCTCACCAAATCGGTCATCTGCCCGGCTTGGAATAGGTAATGCGTTCGAGCAGCGCATCGAACGCTTCGCGTTCATCCCGCTTGATTCGCGCTCCGTTCTCGCCCAGATCGTATTCAACCTTGTCCTCCTGCCGGCTCAAAAGGGCCCGGTTGCGTGCCTCGGCGGCCTCTCTCAGCCGCCAGGTCAATGCCTCGTCGGCCCGCCCCGCCATGTCCTCGGTCGCCTCGTCCAGCTCGGCGGCGAGACCGCGAAGCGCCTCGATCTTGGCCAGTTCCTCGGCGATGGTCAGGCGGGCCAGATCGACATCACCGGGATGCCGCGCGGGCGGCGATACCGCGACATGGGGCAATGCCAGCAGCTTTTCAAGGGTTTCGGGCCCGATCCCGTCGGACAGGGCCCCGTCGTCACCGCCCGCGTGTTGCAGCAATGCATCGCGCAGCCGGGCGTGGTCCGGCTCGGCGCAGTCGAGG
>JAVLCJ010000136.1:0-6468 GCA_031580875.1 Roseovarius sp. | reverse complement strand
CTGTCCGGGTCGATCCATCCGGTGGATCGGCTGTCGGTCATGACATCGCTTCCCACGGTGCCATTCCTGCGTGCCGCCCTGCGCCCGGCATGATCGCGGCGCACTGGCAGACGGCCCTGTTCGCGCTGGCCGCCATTGGCATCACGGCGGTGCAAGCCCTCTTCGATCCGTCGCTGCCGGCTCAGGTGCTGATCCTCGCGCCGCTGGTGGCCATTCTCGGCCTGCCGCACGGGGCGCTCGACCTGCCGATCGCCGAGGCGCTCTGGCCACTCCAGGGCCCGGCGCGGCAAGCGATGTTCGCGGCCCTCTATCTCGGGCTGTCGGGCGCCGTGGTCGCGGTCTGGCTGCTTCTGCCCGGGTTGGCCCTGCTGGCGTTCCTCGCCTACGCGATGCTGCATTTTTCCGAGGACTGGGCCGAGGGTCTGCCGGCACTGCGCTGGTCCGGGGGCCTTGCGACCGTCGGCGCGCCGGCGCTACTGCACCACGCCGAAGTCGAGGCGATCTTCGCGATGCTCGCGCAGAGGGGCGCTGTGCTGGCGGCCGATGCCGCGGCGCTGGCGGGCATCGCCGGACTGGCGGTGCTGGCCGTTTCCTTGCTGACCCCTCAACGCGTGTCCGTGTCGGCCGTGTTGGAGCAGTTGGTCCTCTGGGCCACCGCGACGTTCTTGCCACCGCTGATGTATTTCGCGGTCTATTTCTGCGCCCTCCATTCCGTCCGGCATTTCACTTCGACGATGCGGGCTGTCCCGCACGGGCGACGGGCGCTCGGCATAGCTTTGGTCTTGTCGTTGATCGTAACGCTGGTCGCCTTGGTACCGTTGCGACTGGGCATCACGGGAACACTGGCGGGAATGACCGAACAAGGCCTCCGCGTCATCTTCATCGGTCTGGCCGCGTTGACCGTGCCGCACATGATCCTCGTGGATCGCTTCCGTCGCGCGGACATCACGACCGATTGACGATGAGGCGTACCCCTCGCGCCGCGCGCCACAGAACAGCCCGATCGCACGCGGAATCGCCCTCCAAGCCGGGGGAACTCCATCCGACGATGACGGAGCCTCCGGCAAGCCCGAGCCACAGCGCCGCGACGACGAACACCGGATAGCTGGTGACGCTGGTCAGCCCCCAGACGCAGACGGTCTTGATGAGCATCTGCAGCGGGAAAATCACACGCCCGCCGACCTGTTCGGTCCAGACCCCGAGGAAAATCCGGCTGATCGATCCGGTCAGCACCGTCGTCGCCACCAGCAGGCCGAGCTTCGTGTCGCCGAGCCCCAGCTCGCCCCTGATCTTGACGCCGGTGGTCCAGAAGACCGGCCAGACGGCGAGGCAGACCCCGCAGGTGGAGTTTCTCAGCCCCAGTGCGAGGTACCGGTCGGTGCGGTTGACGCCCTTTCGGTTGTTCAGGTCTCGTCCCTCCTGACACTTCGGCGCGGCAAACACCGCGCCCTCGCCGGATGTGCGCAGTGTGTTCGAGCAGGACAACGCCTTTGCCCGGGCCGTGCTGGTGGAACCGGCACGACGCTGCCGGGCCGTCGTCAAGACCTCTACGGGTCTCAGGCTGCGCAGCGCGACCGACCGAGTGGCCAACTACCTGCTACGCTGTCGCGGCGAGCGCAAAACGGATGAAACGCCCGCCGCGGGACCGCATCCATGTCATCGCGAAAATGCTGCTCCTCGTCCTGCACTCGCAAGCGGGATCAGAACGTTGACTTTCGCAGGAAGATCGGCCTTACTTGATCGTCATAAACGACATGTAAACACTTTTCCGACTTCGATGAGCCCGACCCCATTCTCCGAGCCACTTCAGGCAAGCATAACGGGCCACCCGTGATCAAGCCAGCTACGCGGTTCATCGAACCACCCAGGAACCAAGGACCAAGCCATGCCCGATGATTTCTCCGCCGACCCGTCCACCTTCGGCTCGATCCTGCCCGGGGGGACCGCGACCGGCAGTATCGAGGACGCGTTCGACACCGACTGGTTTGCCATACAGCTGCAGGGCGGGCTGACCTACGAAATCAGCCTCGAGGGCGTGGAAACGGCGATGGGCACGTTGTCCGATCCCTATATCGAGGGGGTTCACGACAGCTCGGGCGCGTTCATCAGCGGCACGCTCAACGACGATTCGCCGGTCGACCCAACCCTGAACAGTTATGTCGCGTTCACGCCGTCCGCCACCGGGGTTTATTACATCGCGGCCGGCGCCTTTTCCAGCGAAACGGGCACGTATACGCTCAGCGTTTCGGCCCCCGAGATCAGCGACGATTTCGGCGATACGACCGGTGACAGTGGCACGGTCATGCCCGACAGTACCGTATCCGGCGCCGTGGATTTCGAATACGACCGCGACTGGTTCGAACTGCCGGTGACGGCGGGGACGACCTACGACATCTACCTGACAGGCGCGCCGTCGGGCGATGGCACGCTGTCCGACCCGTTCATTCACGGCATCCTTGACGAGACGGGCACGCTGATCGCCGGCACCGCGAACGACGATTTCGACGGGCTGGAGAGCTTCACCTCCATCACCCCGTCCGCCGACGGGTCGGTCTTCATTTCCGCCGGCGCCTTCGGCACGGCGACGGGCAGCTACGAGCTTGCGGTCGTGTCCGGTGGGCAGACGGACGATTTTCCCGAAAGTCCGGCCACGACGGGCGTCGTGCCGCTTGGCGGCGCCGCCACCGGCACGCTGGAGGACGCGGGCGACGTTGACTGGTTCGGCGTCGAGGTCGTGGCCGGGGCGCGCTACACGATCGACGTGGAAGGCGCCGCGACGACGGATAGCAGCCTGACGGACCCGTTCCTGCGCGGCGTCCATACCGAGGCCGGCAATCTTCTCGCCGACAGTTCGGACGATGACGGCGGCGAGGGGCTGAACAGCCGGCTCGATTTCACCGCGCCGTACAGCGGCACCGTCTACGTCGCCGCGGGTGGCTATGACGACGCCACCGGGACCTACCGGGTGAGCGTCACCGACACGGCCAGCCTTGACGATTTCGCGGACAGCACGCTCACCAACGGGGCTGTCGCGCCCGACGGCGCGGCAACCGGCATCATCGAGGAAAGCAACGACACCGACTGGTTCGCGGTCACGCTGGAGGGTGGGCGCTCCTACACGTTCGACCTGCAAGGCCAGCCCACGCAGGACGGCAGCCTTGCCGATCCGTTCCTGCGCGGCATCCACGATGCCGAGGGGCAGCTTGTCGCCGACACCACGAACGATGACAACGGCACCAGCCTGAACAGCCGTGTCGCGTTCACGCCGTCACAATCGGGTGACTTCTTCGTCGCCGCCGGTGCGTTCGGCGCGGGCACGGGCAGCTACACCTTGCGCGTGACCGACAACGGACCGCGCGACGATTTCGCCGGCGACGTCACGACCACCGGCGCGATCCTGCCCGATGCCACCGTCACCGGCGAGGTGGAACAGCCGGGCGACGAGGACTGGTTCGCGTTTGACGCGACCGCGGGGCAGACCGTCCGCGTGTCCCTGCTGGGCGCGTGGTCGGATGCCGGCACGCTGGACGACCCCCTGCTGGCCGGCATCCATGATGCTGCCGGCACCCTGCTGGCGGGCAGCACCGACGACGATTCGGGCGAGATACTCGAAAGCGACCTCGAATTCACCTTCGACAGCGCGGGCACCTACTACATCGCCGCCAGCGGCTTTGCCGACGCGACGGGCACCTACGCGCTCGCGGTGGAGGACCTCGGCGCGGTTGCGGGCGACGATTTCACCGACACCACCGCCACCACCGGCGTGGCCTCGCTGAACACCCCCGTCACCGGCCAGATCGAGACATCCGGCGACCGTGACTGGTTCGCCGTGGACCTGACCGGCGGCGACACGTACCGGGTATCGCTCGACGGCGACAGCGGCGGGGGCGGGTCCCTGCCCGATCCGCTGCTCGATGGCATCTACGATGCCACCGGCGCCTACATTCCCGACACCTTCAATGACGACAGCGGCCTGAGCCTCGACAGCCTCCTCGACTTCGAGGCACCCGAGACCGGCAGGTTCTACATCTCGGCCGCCGCCTTCGGCGGCAATACCGGCACCTACACGCTGCGCGTGCAGGGTGACGGGCCGGCGGCCTCGGACGATTTCGGCACAAGTGCCGCCAGCGCCGGCAGCGTCACCGTCGGGGGCGCCGGGACCGGCGAGATCGAAACCGGCGGCGACAGCGACTGGTTCGCGGTCAACCTGCAGGCAGGACGCACCTACGAGTTCGACCTCGAAGGCGCCCCGACATCGTCGGGCACGCTCTCCGACCCCGTGCTGCTCGACATTCACGACCCGTCCGAGACCGCGTTGGGCATTTTCAACGATGATGGCGGCGAGGGTCTCAACAGTCGCGTGACATTCACCGCCACGCAGGACGGCCCCCATTTCATCGAGGCGGCGGCCTTCGGCGATTCAACCGGCACCTACAAGCTCGCCGTGACGGACCTCACGGGCGGGGATGATTTCGCCGCCAACCCGTCGACGGCGGGCAGCGTCGCGCCAAATGGAACGAACTCGGGCGAGATCGAAAGTGCCGGCGACGAGGACTGGTTCGCGATCGACATGATCGCCGGGACAACCTACACGATCGACCTCGCGGGACAGCCGACCGGCGACGGCACCCTGTCCGACCCGCTCCTGACCGGTATCCATGACGGATCGGGAAACCTGATCCCCGACACCGGCAATGACGACAACGGCACAACGCTGAACAGCCGCGTGGACTTCACCGCGGCCGAGACCGGTACCTTCTACCTCGGCGCTGCCGCCTACGCGGACAATACCGGCAGCTACAAGATCTCGGTCGACGCGCAGGCGCCGGAGGGCCCGGCCGACGATTTCGCCGCGGACACGTCCACGGCGGGGCGGGTCGCGGTGAACGCAAGCGCCACGGGGGCGCTGGAAATCGCGGAGGACACCGACTGGTTCGCGGCCACGCTCGAGGCGGGCACGACCTACGTGATCGACCTCGAAGGCAGCCCGACCGCTTCGGGCACGCTGAGCGATCCGTTCATCCGCGGTGTTTTCGACGGCGCGGGCAACGCGATCGACGGCACGTTCAACGACGATGCCGGCGAGGGCCGCAACAGCCGTCTCGAATTCACGCCGGACACGACCGGCACGCATTTCCTGAGCGCCGGTGGCTTCGGCAGCGCGACCGGGACCTACAAGCTGTCGCTGAGCGAAGCGCAGACCGCCCGGCCGCCGGCGGGCGCCTTCGACATCACCGTCGATTTCTCGGGCGACAACGCCTTCCTGCCCGTCTTCGAAACCGCCGCCGCCCGGTGGGAGGAAGCCATAACCACGGATTTGCCGGATGTCTCGGACGCGACGCTCGGGCTGGTGGACGACCTGCGGATCGATGCCTCGGTGACGTCGATCGACGGCCCCGGCGGCATCCTCGGGCAGGCGGGCCCGGACGCGTTCCGCGCCGCCACGTCACTGCCCTATGCCGGCATGATGCAATTCGACGACGCCGATCTGGCCGGCATGCAGGAAGACGGGATCCTGCAGGACGTCATCATTCACGAAATGGGCCATGTGCTGGGCATCGGCACCCTGTGGGAGTTCCTGGGCCTCAGCGGCAATTTCCGATACACGGGCGCCAGCGCGCTGAACGAATACCGCACCCTTGCCGACCCCTCCGCGACATCCGTCCCGGTCGAGGATGACGGCGGCCGCGGCACGGCCGGCGGCCACTGGGAAGAAAGCATCTTCACCAACGAATTGATGACCGGGTTCATCGATTCCCCGCCGAACCCGCTCAGCCGCCTGACAATCGGGGCGCTCGAGGATCTCGGATACGGCGTAAACTACGCGGTTGCGGATGACTTCACGCTCGCATCGGCCACCAGCGCGAGCGCGTTGAGCGCGTCGTCGACCGATGACGCCCCCGCCGCGGCCGACCCGAGGGCGGCGCTGGATGTGGCAATCGAGGACTCGACGGCCGACATGCGCTACGTGAACTTCGAAAGCAAGGCCCTGCAGATCACCAGCACGCCCGAGGCGGTCAAGCTGGACGGCCCGGTGACCGAGGCCGACGACAGCCGCGTGCTGTTCTTCGAGGAGGCGACGGGCAGCGATTTCCTCGTGGAACTGACGGGCACCTTCCAGAAGAACGATCCGGCCCGCGCGGAGCATATCAAGGGAACGCTGAGCGCGCTGTCGCTCTACCAGGGCGGTTTCCTGATCGCGACCTACGATTTCGCGAACGCGCCGGTGAACGTGGAAAGCACGCTCGCAGCCTGGACCGGGTATGACCTGGCCGAGGACAACTACCTCGAAACCCGCGCCGGCACACCGCAGGACGACACCATCCACGGACTGGCCGGCGACGACACGATCGTCGCGGCGGGCGGCGATGACAGCCTGTCGGGGGGCGATGGTGATGACACGCTTTCGGGCGGTGCCGGGGACGACACGGTCGATGGCGGGGCGGGCAGCGACAGCGCGGTCATCGC
>JAVLCJ010000135.1:0-6482 GCA_031580875.1 Roseovarius sp. | reverse complement strand
GCGCGACTCCGAGCTTCTGGGCTACGGCCGCGAGGCGACGGCGCTCTGGCTGCACACGATGGTCGCGCTCACCGCCGGTCACACCGTCGAGCTGCAGGGCAACTTCCGCGCCGCGGACGGCTACTTCGCCGCCGATCACACGTCCTTCTGGGGCGCCAAGATCGGCTGAGAGAGGTGCGCCATGGCAACCCAGAGACCGGAGGACGGCGCGAAGTGCGTCTTGGCGCATGCAGCGTTCGAGGGCGGCGAAACAGCACCCTTCGTCAACTGTGACCACCATTTCTTTCTGCCGCTATCCCTGGTGCCGGGCCCCGATCCCCTCGAACATCGCGCGCAGATCGACGGTCGAGCGTTCACCGATATCGGTGAAACTCGCGTCAAGCCAGTGCGTGGCGGTCTCGCGGCCCATGTCGCGCAGCATGCTCAGGAAGTCCCATTCCACGTTCATTTTCGAGGTGGCGCCGAGCGGCTTGAGCTCCGCCTGGTTCTCGACGACATGCACGCGCACCTGACGGTAATCGTCGGCCGAGAGCTTGCCCTGGCGGATAAGCCGGTCGACGAAGTCTATCGCGCGCAACTCCTTGAGCAGACTGCCGTTGAAGCTGATCTCGTTCAGGCGGTTCTGGATGTCCATCGGGGTCTTGGGCGCGCCCTTGCGCTCGATCGGGTTGACCTGGATCACGACGATGTCGTCGGTGCCGGTCTCGCCATGGAACGGAAACAGCGACGGGTTGCCCATGTATCCGCCGTCCCAGTAGGGGATGCCGTCGATCTCGACCGCCTGGTAGAGATGCGGCAGACAGGCCGAGGCCATCACCATGTCGGCGGTGAGCCCCTCGCGCGGGAAGACCTCGACCTTGCCGGTTTCCACATTGGTGGCCGAGATGTAGAGCTTGAACGCGGTGCATTTGCGCACGGTTTCGAAATCAATGCTCTTCTCGACCAGGTCGCGCAACGGATTGCTGTTCATCGGATTGAGTTGATAAGGCGAGGCGATCCGCGACAGCGCGTCCATGGCGTGGTACATGGGGTTGTTCTGCAGACCCCAATTGCCCGTCAGCACGTCATAGGGTGTGCGTTTCAGGGGACTGTGCTTCGCGCCGTCGCTCATTGCGCGCCAGAAGCGATCGAGCGCCGCGCGTGCGCCCTCGGGGCCCTCACGGGTGAAGCCGTCGGCCAGCGCCACCGCGTTCATCGCCCCCGCAGACGTGCCCGAGATCCCGGCGATGCGCAGGCGTCCATCCTCGAGGAGGCGGTCGAGAACACCCCAGGTGAAGGCGCCATGCGCGCCGCCGCCCTGAAGCGCGAGGTTCACGAGTTTCGTTTTCTGCGTCATGGAGTTGACCTTTTCCGGTTCCGGAGGCGCTGGCCGCCCGCGCGGGCGAGCTGGTCCTCGACGACGCGCCCGCGGGGCAGCGCCATGGCGGCGATGATGCGCTGGCCCCCGGCGACAAAACTGCGCACCGGCAGGTCCGCGACCAGCGCGTCGATATGCGCCACGTGGTGCAGCCGGGCGCGGCCGCGCCGGACGCCCATTCCGGTGATGTCGGTCATCCGCTGACCTGGAAACGCGGGAACTGGCTCTCGGTCCGGCGGGCTCTGGTGGGCGGCGCGGGACCTGGCCTCGGACCCGTGCCCGTCACGCGCGCTCCGTCATCTCGCCCCTACCGCGGTGCGCGTTTCGCTCATCGCATCCGCCTCGGGCTCTGCGAGGCTGTCGGGGATCGTGACGCGGAAGCACGCGCCTTCGGCGAGGCCGTGGACGAGACAGATGTCACCGCCATGGGCGCGGACCAGATCGGCCGCGATCGCGAGTCCGAGGCCGGAGCCGGAGCCGGAGCCGTCCGGACGGGTGGACCCCTGGGACGACAGGAACAGATGCTTCAGCGCATCCTCCGGCACGCCAAGGCCTGTGTCGCGCACGTCGATGGTGCAGCCGGACCCACTGCGCCGGGCATCGACACGGATCTCCTTGTATCGAAAGTCCGGCCCCTCCAGTGCCAGAATGGCGTTTCCGCACAGATTCAGGAGCGTGCGGAACAGATCGTCCGGATCGGCGTCGATCTCGACGGCGGTCGCGACGTTATTGATCCAGCTTATCTCCGCGCGGTCGAGACCGAGCGTGTTCGCGACCTCGTTCACCAGCGGCGCAAGGGCGAGCTGCTGCCGTTGCGGCCGTCCTTTCGCCGCCGTGTCATCATTCCGCGATGTCGTGCACAGAGTGATGGCCCGGTTCAGCGACGCGGTCAACTTCGGTTCCAGCCGCCGCACTGTCGGGTCATCGACCTGCGCCAGCCGGTCCGACAGAAGCTGCGCGTACGTCAGGATGTTGCGCAGGTCGTGGTTGATCTTGCGCGTGGAAAGGCCGGGTCCTGCCTGGTCCACTTGCCCGTCATCCAGGTTGCCGAAAATGCGCATCGTTGCGCCATTCATCCGGTTGTCCGGTGCTTTGAATTGGTCGATATTCATTCTCAATACCCCTTGTTGTCTGTGGCCGAATCCGACACGGCATCCGCGCCGGCGGACACGTCTTCCCCGAGCCCGTCCACGGTGTTGCAGGCCTGGAGCGCGAAAGATGCGGACAGGGCCGCCGCTAGGAGTGTGAGCGAGCTGAGCCTGGGCGTCGTCATGTCGGGTTCTCCTTGTGCCGAGACGCCCGCGGCGACCGCCGCGGGCTCTGCCACCCGCATTACGCCGATTGCTCAAAGCGGGCACTTACCTGCATCAGCCTTTCGCAGCACCAAATCAGCACCACATCGTTGCCGGCCACAATGTCGATCCCGGCGCGGATCGGCAAAACCGCACACGGCTCAGGCGGAAACTGCCCGGGCCTCGGCGAAGGACAGGAGCCTGCCGCGCGTCTCGTCCCACAGGTGCAGCCGCGCGCAGCGAAAGCTTTGCATGAGCGTGATGCGCTTGGAGCGCGCCAGCAGGTCGTGGTCCCTGACCACCTCGCCAAGACGGTAGAACGGGATCCGGCTGGCGAGGTGGTGCACATGGTGGACGCCGATATTGCCCGTGATCCAGCGCAGGATGCCGGGAAGGTCGTAATGCGAACTGCCGTGCAGGGCCGCCTCCTGTATATTCCAGTCGTCCTCGTGCTCCCAGCTGGTCTCCTCGAACTGGTGCTGAACGTAGAAGAACCACATGCCCGACATCGCGGCCAGCAGCATCGTGGGCAGGAACACGAACAGCAGGACATCCCAGCCGCCCAGCCAGACGATGACGGCGAGGATGGCGCCGATGGCGGCATTCGTGCCCATCGCGCTCAGCCAGTAGCGCCAGCCTGCGCGCATCAGGTGGACGGGCAGCCGGTTCTGCAGGAAGAAGGTGTAGAACGGCACCACCCCGAACATGAAAACCGGATGGCGAACAAGCCGATAAAGCGCCCGGCCGAGCCACCCCTTTTCGCGATACTCCCTGACCGTCAGGGTCGGGACGTCTCCGACACCGCGTCGATCGAGGTTGCCAGTCGTGGAATGGTGGATCGCGTGCGTCTTGCGCCAGACGTCGTAGGGCGTTAGCGTCAGCACGCCGAGCCCGCGGCCGATCCAGTCGCACAAGCGCCGATCGCGGAACAGCGAGCCGTGCCCGCAATCGTGCTGGATCATGAACAGGCGGACGAGGAAGGCCGCGTTCGCCAGCGCAAGGGCCATGGCCAACAGCGCACTGATAGAGACCAGCCACCATGCCACCGCCCAGATCGCGACGAAGGGCACCAGCGTGACGGTCAGCTCGAAGACGCTACGGGAGGGGATGGGCTGGCGGTAGGCTGCCAGTGTCCGGGTCCAGTCAGAGGGCCGCAACGCGGTGTCGCCCTGAGGGCCTTGCCCGCCGGCGGCCGGGTCGGCGCAGGACGCGGGCGTCTCGCCCCGGCGTGTCTGTGCCTGCCCGGACTCGTCGTTGTCCGCGGCGGGCTGCCCGGCCTGTGCACCGGATTGCGGCGTGGCGACATGGTTTCCCGCGTCAGCCGGCATGTCCTGATTGTCGGGCCGACCGGCGGCCGGGGTGTCAGCTGGTCTGGTCGCGCATGTCATGGTGTGCGTCGTCTCCTCTCTGGTCGAGCCTGTCATTCCGGCGGTCTGCGAACGGAGTTGCCGCCAGCGATGATTCGGTTGATGATGCTGGCCACGGCCCGGTGCGACTCCATTTCGGCGTCCGTGCCTGTGGTGTTCTCGTGGGTCGCCGCGGCATCGCGGAGCACCCCCATGATCTCGTGCTCGGGCAGCAGCTCACGATCGTTCATGGCAAGCAGCAGCGCCTCGCAGATCGAGAGGGCCGCCATGCCGGCATGATCTGTCTGGTCGGGCATCTTGGAGAATCCTTGATCCGTGGAGCAGAACGGCCGTCGGGCCGATCAAAGCCTGATTGATGTCACGGTTGTCGCAGAAAATGTGCTATGGTGGACTGATCCACAGCAGTCATCGCGCCAGAAATTTCGAGTACTGAAACCATTGAGGACCGCCAACGCGTCACAGGGTCGATGAACAGCACGTTGAACAGCCCGCTCACCCGCAAGCTCTCGACCTTCGTCGCCCTGTCGGAGGTCGAGCTTGCCGTGCTAGAGCGGCTGCACCAGCGCCGCCGGACCTTCGCCGCCGGGCGGGACATGGTGCATCAGGGGCAGTCCGGGCAGGCGGCCTTCATCCTCTCGGCGGGGTGGGTCTGCTCTTACAAGATCCAGGCCGACGGGACGCGCCAGATCGTCGATTTTCAGATCCCTGGAGATTTTCTCGGGTTGCGCAGCGTTCTCCTGCGCACCTCGGACCACAGCTTCGAGCCCGTCGGGGACATCGAGGCTGCCGAAGTGATGGCGAGCGACCTTCTCGAAGCGCTCGCCGAGACGCCTCGCCTGGCGACGGCCATCCTCTGGGCAGCGTCACGGGACGAGGCGATGGTGGTCGAGCATCTCGTCAGCATCGGGCGGCGCGACGCGGACGCCCGCATGGCGCATTTCCTGCTGGAACTGGGGTCGCGGCTGGCTCTTGTGGGTCTCGGCGACAGGACCGGCTTCGCCTGCCCGTTGACGCAATATCATCTGGCCGATGCGCTCGGGCTGAGCGCCGTTCATGTCAACCGCGTTCTGCGGCAGTTGCGCGAGGCGGGGCTGGTGACCGTCCGCGACGGCCATGTCACATTCCGCGACCTCGACCGACTGACGGACTTGGCGGGGTTCGATCCGGAATATCTCGATCACAGCGGGCTGCTGCTGAAATAGGCGCGCGCGTGTCACCTCCGGGTTGGTCCCGCCGAAGCTGGGGCAGTGATGCGAGGTTGCCAAGCGCCGCAGCCGCCGCTTCGATCTCGATGATCGTGAGCGCCGTGTTGCGGGCGACATGGGCCCTTTCCGCGGCCCGATAATACTTGAGCGCGGCGTGTTTCCAGGCCCCTTCCGGCGCCGCGTCGCAGGCAGCCTTGAGGGATGCCAGGGTATTGGCGATCGCGATCTGGTCGTCCAACATCGGCGCATTCCCTGATCGAAACCCGAAGGACGCGACGCTTGCGCACCCCGCACGAAGGGCATGTCGGGCTCTGACGCGGTCCTGCCATCGTGGGCTTGGGACGGGCGCCTGTCAGTCTCACGCTGCCGCACCCTGGGTCGGGCGGCACTGATCGAGGTTAGCCGTCCTCGCGTTTCCTCTCGGGGGCATCGGCCCTTGGCGAGGCTGATCCAGGTAAGTGCAGCCGCCCCCGGTTCTGCGAGGCTCATGGCTCAGGTCCGGCGTGCCGCGCTCCAGACCGGCGGCGCGACGCGGGCCAGGGCCGGGCGGCATCGGCCGGCGAAATCAACGGGGTCCACATCATGTCACTTTCGAACATCATCGGCGTCGTCGCCTCGGCGGTCGGTATCGCGCTGCTCTTCTTCGCCTGGCGGGCCTCCAACGCGCCCGTCGACCAGGTGTCCGAGGCTCTGACCGGTCGCTTCACCGGCAACACCATGTGGTACCTGATCGGCGGCGTAATTGGCGTCGTGGTCGGCGGCGCACTGCTGCTGCGCAGCTTTGCCCGCGTCTGATCCGTGTTGCGGAGCCCGGGCATAGGTCTGAGCCGCCGACCCAGCTCGCCGGGCCGCCATCGGCCCAGCATGACCCACTCACAGGGAAACCAAGTCAATGTCTCTCATCAATCTGGTCGTCACCCTTGTAGTCGTCGGCGTCGGGCTGTGGGCGATCAACACCTATGTCCCGATGGACCGCAGGATAAAGCAGATCCTGAACTTGGCGGTGGTGATCCTGATCGTCCTCTGGCTGCTGCGCGGCTTCGGGCTTCTCGGCAGGGTCGGCGATATCGGCTTCAGTGGCTGAGACCGTCCCAGTGTCGCCGATCACCCGGCCTCGCAGAAACCAGGCGGGCGATCTTCGGCGAAGCCGTCGGCCGGGTGGGAGGATCGAGTCGAGCCCGGGCAGCGTGGGGCGCTCCGCTGCGATAGGGGGGGGCGTGCCGGCCGCGGCGCTTGCCAGCCTATCGGGCCGGCGTCTGCT
>JAVLCJ010000134.1:0-6583 GCA_031580875.1 Roseovarius sp. | reverse complement strand
CCAGGTGGCCAACCTCAAGAACCACAAGTGGACCAACATCAAGGAACAGGTGGACATGATCGAGATGCCCTCGGGCAACCGCATGATCCTGCTGTCGGAGGGGCGGCTGCTGAACCTCGGCAACGCCACCGGCCACCCGTCCTTCGTGATGTCGGCCAGCTTCACCAACCAGGTGCTGGCGCAGATCGAGCTCTTCACCAAGGGCGCGCAGTACGACAACCAGGTCTACATCCTGCCCAAGCACCTCGACGAGAAGGTCGCCGCCCTGCACCTCGACCGCATCGGCGTCAAGCTCACAAAGCTGCGCGACGACCAGGCCGAGTATATCGGCGTCAAACCCAAAGGACCCTACAAACCTGAACACTACAGGTATTGATCGGCGGACCGGTCTCGATGCTTGCGCTCGGCAACGCGGCCCCTTGCTGACTTTGCCGATCCTGAACCCGAAGCCCCTGGGCATGCCGCTGCGGCCGAGCTCGATGACACGCATTCACTTCTGAAGCTGCTCCCGCGCTACCCGCAAGTCACGCACTTCCCGGGCCGAGGTCAAATTGGACTGTAGCGGTCGGAACCATCCCAGCCACAGGCGTTGCGTAAGCCCGCCCCCATCGCGGCGATCCATCCCGCAGACGCTCAACATTGCCAGTGACACGTCGATGCCGACATACTGTTCCACGGTTGCCGCCCTCTGTTGGCCCGGGACCGCCGGCGTGGGACCCGTGCGATCCATCATTCCGGGGAATTGCCGCCAACCTTGGTACCCGGTGGCGCAGACCGGCATCCCGACCGTGGTGATCGTTAACCAGCAGAAACAGCGGCGGTTCGCGGCGGCTGCTCGGCCTGCCGCGCGCGCCATTGGAGATTGTTGACGGGCGCCTGAAGAAGCGCGAGCTCGAGCGAGGCATGCAGGACCGGCACCCGCAGGGATATGTCCCCCAGTGTCAGACGGTGTGTTCCGAATTCGTCGGTCTGGAAGTCTTCCGACAGCAGGATCATGTGCTTGCCCGGGAAGCTATCGCGAATGTGGCGCAGGAAGGGGAACTGGGCGTTCACACCTTCATGAGCATCGAGATCGATTAGGATGTAGTTCAGGTCCGGGATCGTTTCGAGCGCATCCGCCAGTGCCGTGTAATCCTTGACGTGTTCCATGGTCGCCTCGTTCTGTTCGAGGACCTGACCAAGAGCGTGGACCAAGGCGGGGCGGATGCTGAGCAGGACGCATTGCGCATCCGGACCGTCGAAAATGCTGAACATCTGTCCTCTCCAGTGATCATTCCGTGATACACTCAGACTTACTACCAAGGCCAGATGACGGCGCGGTCGCTTATGCGCTCTCGTCAAAACACAAGTTGTATGAACCTACTTTGGTTGTCTGGCGTGCGACTGTTACCACGCGGTTAGGCCGAGGCGGTTTCGGCCCGAAAACCTTGGAAAAGCCGTTCTGTTTCCACGTCCAGTACGATCTTCATGCCGTACAGGCCTTGCAGGTCGCGCTCGTGGCACATGCGCTCCAGGTCCTGCAACGCAGCCCCGAGCCTTTGGTATCCCATGAAAAGCAGGCTCCCGGCAACGTAATGCGCGAACTTCCCCAGTTCGTCGAATGCCGTTGGCGTTTCCTCTGCGCGCGCCGGATCGGGCATGCGTTCAAGCAGGGCCTGCATGTCGTGAAAAGCACCAGCCACGAGCGACGGGGTCAGCATCGCCTCGTTGCTATCCGCGGGGAACGGCGCGTCTTGTGCGGCGGGGCCGGTGGTCAGGCCCTTGGTGCCCGGCACGCCGTGAGCGCGTTCGTCGAGGGCATCCCGGATCGCATCGTTGAGCCGCGCGCTGTCGAATGGCTTGAACAGGAAGGCGTCGATCCCGCCCTCGGTTATCGATGCCTCTCGCGCTGTCGCGATTGTCGCCTTGGCTGTCACCGCGATGATGCAGGCGTCACCGGAAACGCTTGAATGCCGCAGGCATCGTGCGACCCCGTCTCCGGACAACTTGGGCATGTTGATATCTGTCAGGACCAGGTCAAAACCGGTATCGACAGCCATCGCGAGCCCGGTGAGCCCGTCGGCCGCGGTCGTGACGCTGTACCCCGACTTTGACAGCATGGTTTCGAGCAGGTGACGGTTTGTGGCATGATCCTCGACCACGAGAACCTTCCCGGCTGTCAAAGGGACGGTAGAGATCTGCGCAGGCTCTTCCTTGGCGGCGGATGCAGGGGGCTCAGCATGTTGGGTGTCGCTCCCCAATATATCCTGGTGGACGGAAAGCGGTACGATCACGCGGAAGACAGTGCCTTGCCCCGGCGTGCTTTCCAGCTCGATCCGGCCGTTCAGCGAAGCGAGGGCGCGCTTGACGATACCCAGCCCGAGCCCCGTTCCGGAGCCGGTGGTTTCCGACGTCCTGAACCCCGAAACGAAGTCTTCGAAAATTCTTGTCTGCTCCGCCTCGCCCATCCCGATCCCGGTATCCGCTATTTCCAGTTGCAAAACGGGCCGGCCCTCGCGTGTGCAGGTCGATCCGCGGATGGTGACGAGGCCGTCCTCGGTGGCCTTGATGGCATTGGAGACAAGGTTGTGAACCACCTTGGACAAATATTCCGAAGACCCGGTCACAAGTGCCCGGTCGGGCCAATCGAAGATCAGCCGGTTGCCCCGCGACCGTGCCAGCGGCTGCATCTGCAGGAAAACGGGATATACAACCGCCCGCGCATCGAGATCCTCGACCACCTGCGGGGGCTGCCTTTCCGCGTCCTTGGCGATTTCAAGGACATCCTCGACCTGCTGCAGTGCCGTTTGCGCAGCGGCTTTCACGGTGGGCAGGTAGCCGGCAGCTGTTGACGACGGATCGGCAGCCTGCGCCATTTCCGTCGCCACGACGATACTGTGCAGCGGTGTACGCATTTCGTGGCTCATTGTCGCAAGGAAACGCTGTTTTGCGGCCGCGTCGTTGCGCGCCTGTGCCAGTGCGCGCCGCGCAGCCAGCCGCGCGTGCCGTTCCGCTGACAGGTCGCGCAGGAAACCGACCAGAACCTTCTCGCGCGACTGGTCACGGACACGAACCACGCTCAATTCCGCTGGAAAGTTCGTACCATCCTTGCGGGACGCGATGATTGGTACGCGGCGAATTTCATTCTCGGGGTCCCGCTTTCCGTTCAGGATGGCCTGGAGCCGTTTCTTCATCGCGCCCTTATGTTTTCTCGGGCCGAGGGTATCCACCACGTTCGCCCCCCGCAGTGACGCGTGGTCGACGCCGAACATGCGCTCGGCCGTGCGGTTGAGGTCGGTGATCCTGAGGTCTCGGTCCACCACGACGATGCCGTCGCTGGACACCTCGATCAGCTTGGCGAGGTAGGCAACAAGGTTTCTTTCCGATGCGTTCTTGCTCGCCAGCGTACGCCACAGGTACGCAAGCACGCCGCCAAGGACCAGCAGTACAAGAACCAGGCCCGTCAGGGTCAGGATCGATTGCCGCAGGGAAGCATGGACCTTGACGCGCTCACTTTCTTGGTTCTCGATGGCCGTGTGCATGGCGGCAAGTGCGAAATCGCGTATTTCCGGGCGCATGTCCTCGGCAGTTTTCAGCATCGCCCGCAATTGCGGCCCGGTCATGAACGCGTCCGCGTCGATCACCGGCGTCAAACGGTCGCGCGCATCCTGCACCTGCTGCAGGAGTCGGTTGGTCATCGGCTGGCTCTGGAACATGTCGTACCGCTCGGCCACGGTATCGACACGCGCATAGAACAAGTTGAACTGCTTGCGAATTTCAGCCGCATTTGCCGGGTCCTGTTGACCATCGGACCGAACGTCGATCAGCCCGGCCTGCAAGGCCGTCTGAAAGCGGCTGAAAGCGACTTCGACCTGGGCGAAATTCCACGCATCACTGTCCGAGCGCGCGAAGGAAAAGTTTTCCAGCTTCTCGGAAAGCTGCTGGAACACCAGCACAAGGATGCCTGCTGCAAGCAACAGGGTCAGGACCCCGACAAACTGCTTCCATCGCGCCATGGTGTCCCGCCCGGTATCAGTTGGCGTCCGACATGTCCTGATCAGGGCCGGTCATCCATATTTCCGTCAACTGCCAGACGGACGCGCTGTAGTTTACCTCACGCTTGTACCCGGTTCCCGCATCGAAGGGGTACATGATCCAAAGCGGGCCTTTTTCGCGTATGGAGAAGCGTTTCCCGTCGATCCTGTTGGCAATGATCGGATATGTCTCGTCTATGAGCTCAGGCCCGATAGGTGCCGAATAATCATTTGCGGCGACCAACTTGATCGCGAATGGCTCGCGCGCGCCGGCTTGTGTCAGAACATCGTGCAGCGACGGGCCCGAAAACTCGTTGGTGCCCTTGGTCCACAGGGTCGAGGTCACGAAGGCCTCCTGCTCCATCGCCATAAGATCGTCATCTTTCAATTTTACGGGTTCCGACCCGTCGGCAGGATGGATTGTCAGCAG
The DNA here is from genome assembly GCA_031580875.1 of Roseovarius sp. Classification (GTDB taxonomy): domain Bacteria; phylum Pseudomonadota; class Alphaproteobacteria; order Rhodobacterales; family Rhodobacteraceae; genus Roseovarius. The sequence continues at coordinate 2,140 of JAVLCJ010000134.1, read as the reverse complement.
CACGGGCGCTTCTTGGGCCGCAGCCGTCGACACGCGGAAGAGAACCAACGTCAACGCGAGGGTGAAAAAAATAACCCGGAAAAGGAACCTGTATGTCATCGATGTCTCCTGAAAATCGTGAAAAACGCTGGACGACCCTACCAGATCAGAAGGTCTGTGAAAGATAACTTAAGGGTCGCGCCGATACTAACGAGTATGTTGCCGGCCGCGGCCCCGGCGCCACCTTTTCGATGGCGTCGGAACCCATCGTCATTATAAGCGCAACTTCAGATCGGTATTTTTTGACGAGCGGTCTGTATAGAGTCGAACGTGGGCAGCGCATGAAGCGAACGCCGTGAACAGGACTGAAGGAAGTTTGGAAATGGACATTTTGAACGGGGGCGCCGACACGTCGGACGGAAAGATGACCCGGAACGAATCCATATCGGTGCTGATTGCCGATGACCACAAGATGATCGGTGAATCTCTCCGATCAAACCTGTTGAACGAGGACGATTTCGACGTACAGGTTGTTTATAACTTGTCAGAGACGTTGAGCACCCTGCGTAACAGGCCGGGTCACCTCGACCTGGTGCTGCTGGACATATCCATGCCGGGCATGACGGGCCTCAAATCGGTGAAGCAGGTGATCGAGGCCGCGGCAAAGGGAGCCGTCGTCATTTTTTCCGGCACCGCCGATCAGGATTTCATCTGGCAGGCGATAGACCTTGGCGCCAAGGGCTACATCCCCAAGGCGCAATCGTTGCGCAGCCTGCCGACCACGCTGCGGCTGATCGCCGACGGAAACGAATTCGTTCCGTTGGAGTTGCAGCAGCACAAGCGTCAGGCCGACGATGACCCGGCGGACATCACGGAAAAGGACCGCTTGATCCTGAAATCCGTGGCCGAGGGCAAGACGAACAAGGAAATCGCGATCGAGACGGGCAAGACCGAGATCACCATCAAGATGAAAATGCGAGCGCTTTGTAGCCGCCTCGGCGCCAGAAACCGCGCCCATGCCGTGATTATCGCGAGCCAGAAAGGTCTGATCTGACCCTGTCGCGCCGGACATTGCCGGCGGCTGTCAAGGGCGGCACGTGCGGTTTTCTGGATGCAACACCGGGCGCTCTAACTCCGGCTTGCGATCGACGCAACGACAGACATCGAACTGGTTAAAACGCCCCGCGTGTCACCTGTGAAATGTCCGGTTGGCGTTAAGTAGTCCCGGTCTTCTTCCAATTAGCAGGTATCTAAGGTCTCGGCGATTGCGTTGAACATGGCGGTGAAGGGGCGTGCACTGATCGTTCGCAGGTGTGCTTTGTTCTTTGAAAACGCCATCTCGATGGGGTCGAAATCCGGGGTGTAGGTATCGGAAGAGGCGCCAGTTGGTCATGCGACGGATCCAGCGCCCTGAGGGCGCCATGGATGATGCCGGCGAAATCGTCGGACATCGCACACGCCGAGACTTGTGCCCTCGATAGCACGGTCACCTCGCGACGCTGGCATTACCCAGATCAGCTCAAGTTTGCGAGGAATCGCGTCCTGCATCTCAGCCCCGGCACTACGTGGCTCCCCTTCATAACCCAACGATAGGGATTGCCCGAGACAGGTCGACCGGCTGCCCTGCCGTGATCTTCGCCGGGCCATGCCAGGCACGTTCCGAAAACCCTGGGAGGCTTGAAGACCATCGGCCTTGGCCCCGCCTATCCGGACCGGATCTATTGTGTTACGTTATAATATACGATAACAGTCCCTGAGAAAGTATCGGAGGCCGTCATGGGCAAGCGCGGTGAGAAGATTCAGGCGGACGTGCTGGCGGTTCTGCGCCGCCGGGGCGGTCCGCTGTCTGCTTACGAGGTGCTGGGCGCGCTGCGCGAGAGCCATCCCAAGATCGCGCCGCCCACGATCTACCGCGCCCTCGCGGCCCTGACGGAGCGCGGGCGCGTGCACCGGCTCGAATCGATGAACGCCTTCATCGCCTGCCAGTGTGACCGGCACATGCAGGCCTCGATCCTGTCGATCTGCGACGATTGCGGAACGGTGGAAGAGAGCGTCGCCCCCGATCTGCTCGAAGACCTGTCCAGCGTGGCGGGCAGGTCCGGCTTCCGGCCCGCACGGCATGTGATCGAGATCCACGGGCTTTGCGCATCCTGCGGTGCGG
>JAVLCJ010000133.1:0-6592 GCA_031580875.1 Roseovarius sp. | reverse complement strand
GCGGTGCCGGTTACCTGATCTCGGCCGTCGATCTGCCGTTTGCGCCCACCGTGCTGGTGATGGGCCTCGCGCTGCTGGCGGTCGCGGTGATCGGGGTACTGGAAAGCCTGACGGTGGCCGCGGTTTTCACCGCGATCGAGGTGCTGGGGCTGGCACTGGTCATCTTTGCCGGTTTCAGCGGAGACGCGGCGCCCGATTTCAATGTGCCCGCGGAAGTGGTCTGGCCCGGTGTCGCGGCGGGGGCCGTCCTTGCCTTCTTTGCCTTCATCGGTTTCGAGGACATCGTGAACATGGCCGAGGAAGTGCGCGAGCCAAACAAGACCCTGCCGCGGGCCATCCTCCTGTCGCTGGTCATCACCAGCCTGCTTTACGCGCTGGTCTCCTTCGCTGCGGTTCGGGCGGTGCCGCTCGATCGGTTGGGAACCAGCGAACAACCGCTCGCGCTTGTCTGGCAGGAAGCGCGGGGCGGATCGGCCGCCTTCCTGTCCCTGATCGCCGTGGCGGCGGCGCTGAACGGTGTGCTGGCGCAGATCGTCATGGCCTCGCGCGTGTTGTTCGGGATAGGCAAGCGCACGGAATCATTAAATATTTTCCATCACGCGCATCCGCGTTTCGGAACCCCCGTGCTGGCCACGCTGTTGATCGGGGCCCTGGTCATCGTCGGTGCGCTGGCCTTGCCCGTGGCAAATCTGGCCGAAGTGACGTCAACGATCCTGCTGTCCGTTTTCGTGCTGGTCAACGGCGCGCTGATCGGGATGAAGCGCCGCGAGCCCGAGGCGCCGTTTCGCGTGCCGATGGTCGTGCCCGTTGTTGGCCTGCTTGCCGCGCTTGCCGCGCTGGCCGTGAATTTTGGCGTGACTTCATGAACTTGTCCTTGATCCTTGCGTGTCTCTGGGCGATCGGGGCCAACGTGCTGGCGATGATCCCGTCGCGTGACAACCACTGGCGCCGGGCGGTTGTCCTGATCGTGATCGGTGTGCCGCTGCTGGGGTTCCTGACGTGGCAGAACGGGCCATGGATCGGGCTGGCCGGGCTGCTGGCCGGGATGAGCGTGTTGCGCTGGCCGGTGATCCACCTTGGCCGATGGTTGAGGACACGGTTACGGGGATGAGGCCCGGCATCGCGGCGGCATCGCGTCGGGATCGCGACGGTGCCGGTGCCGCGGACGGTCGCGGTCCACGCGGCCCTTTACCTTGCCGTCGCCAGAGGGCACAAGCCTGCCATGACCGACCTTCCCGCCCCGAGGGGCAAGCTGACCCCGAACCGCCCGCTTTCCGAGCTCACGTGGCTGCGTGTCGGCGGACCGGCGGACTGGTTGTTCCAGCCCGCCGACACGCAGGACCTTGCCGATTTCTTGCGGGCGCTGGACCCGTCCGTGCCGGTGTTTCCGATGGGGGTCGGCAGCAACCTGATCGTGCGTGACGGCGGGGTGCGCGCCGTGGTGATCCGCCTTGGCCGGGGCTTCAACCATATCCGTATCGAGGGCCGTCGCGTCACGGCCGGGGCGGCGGCGCTGGATGCGCACGTGGCGCGCCAGGCGGCCGCGGCGGGGGTTGACCTGACCTTCCTTCGGACCATCCCCGGCGCGATCGGCGGCGCGGTGCGGATGAACGCGGGCTGCTATGGCAGCTACACCGCCGATGCCTTCGTCGAGGCGACGGCCGTCACCCGGGCCGGCGAAGTCGTCACGCTAACCGCGGCAGACCTGAATTTCCGTTACCGCCAGACGGACCTGCCCGAGGGCTGGGTGATCACGGAGGCCGTCTTGGACGGGGTGCCGGGCGATCCGGCGGCGCTGGAGGCGAAGATGGCGGCGCAGCTTGCCAAGCGCGACGCCACGCAGCCCACGAAGGAGCGCACGGCGGGCAGCACGTTCCGCAACCCGGCCGGCTACAGCAGTACCGGCGGTGCCGATGACGCCCATGACCTGAAGGCGTGGAAGGTGATCGACGCGGCGGGGATGCGCGGCGCGACGAAGGGCGGCGCCCGGATGAGCCCGAAACATCCCAATTTCCTGATCAATACCGGCGGCGCCACCGCCGCCGAGCTGGAAGGGCTGGGCGAGGAGGTGCGAAAAAAGGTTTTCCAAGACAGCGGATTGGAGTTACATTGGGAAATCATGAGGGTCGGCGAACCGACCCCCTGACGCCAAGGCAGGCGTGATAACGACAGCGGCCGGAAAACGGCGCGGGACATTGAGGCAAATGGCGGTTCGGACGAGCAGTGGAACCCCTGTTGTCGCGGTATTGATGGGTGGCCCCTCGGCGGAGCGCGAGGTGTCGCTTTCATCCGGGCGCGAATGCGCCGCGGCATTGAGGGAAGCGGGCTACGAGGTGGTCGAGGTCGATGCCGGCCACGACCTCGCCGCGCGTCTGGACGCGTTGAACCCGGATGTCGCCTTCAACGCGTTGCATGGCCGCTGGGGCGAGGACGGCTGCGTTCAGGGACTGCTGGAATGGATGCGCGTGCCCTACACGCATTCGGGTGTTCTTGCCTCGGCCCTCGCGATGGACAAGCAGAAGACCAAGGCGGCCTATCGCGCGGCCGGTCTGCCGGTGGTGGACAGCGTCATCGCCACCCGCGAGGAGGTCTGCGCGCAGCACGTCATGGCGCCGCCCTACGTGGCCAAGCCCAACAACGAGGGATCGTCGGTCGGGGTCTATCTCGTGCACGAGGCGGCGAACGGCCCGCCGCGGCTGGACGACGACATGCCGGCGACCGTCATGGTCGAGGCCTTTGCCCCGGGCCGGGAATTGACCACGACGGTGATGGGGGACCGTGCGCTGACCGTCACGGACATCATCACCGAGGGCTGGTACGACTACCATGCGAAATACACCGAGGGCGGGTCGCGCCATGACGTGCCCGCGCGGCTGCCCGGTGACATCTTCAACGCCTGTCTCGATTACGCCCGTCGGGCGCATGACGTGCTGGGATGCCGCGGCGTGAGCCGGACAGATTTCCGTTGGGACGAGGCGCGCGGCCTTGCCGGGCTGGTCCTGCTGGAAACGAATACGCAGCCGGGCATGACGCCCACGTCGCTGTCGCCCGAGCAGGCAGCCGAGGCGGGGATCGGATTTCCCGAATTGTGCCGGTGGATGGTGGAGGACGCGTCATGCAACAGGTAGGCCCCAAGGCCGACCCGGCGCCGTCGCGCCTGCGTTTCCGGTTGGAGCGGTTGATGCTGACGCCGCTGTTCCGGCTGTTGTTGCGCGCGGGGCTGCCTTTCGCCGCCGTTTTCCTGCTCGGCGCGGCATGGCTGTCCGACGAGGCGCGACAGGAGCGGTTGCTGCTGGCGGTGTCGGAATTGCGCCAGACGGTCGAGACGCGGCCGGAATTCATGGTCAGGCTGCTGGAGGTCGAGGGCGCGAGCGCACCGATCGAGGAGGAGATACGCGAGATATTTCCCTACGAGTTCCCGGTGAGTTCCTTCGACATGGACCTCGACGCCCTGCAGGAGACGGTGGCCGGGCTGGCGCCCGTGGTGTCGGCCAGCCTGCGCATCCGGCAGGGCGGGGTGCTGGTGGCCGAGATCGACGAGCGCGAGCCGGCGGCGCTGTGGCGCCGGCGCGAGGGGCTGGGCGTGGTGGACCGCGACGGCGTCCTCATCGCCGAGGTGGCCGCACGCGCCGACCGTCCGGGCCTGCCCGTGGTGGCCGGCGGCGGGGCAGATGCCGCGATCCCCGAGGCGCTGGCGATCTTGCAGGCCGCGAGGCCGCTGCGGGACCGGTTGCGCGGGCTGGTCCGGGTGGGCGAGCGCCGCTGGGACGTGGTGCTGACCCGCGACCAGCGCATCATGCTGCCGGAACGCGACGCGGTCCGCGCGCTGGAACGGGTGATCGTCCTCGACCAGGTGCAGGACATGCTGGAGCGCGACGTGGTGGCGGTGGACATGCGGCTGGCCGAGCGGCCGACGATCCGGATGAGAGAGCGCGCCGTGGAAGACTGGTGGCGCGTGAAGAACACGACGACAGGGGCCGGGCAGTGATGATCGAGCTATACGAATCCCAACGGGCGATGCGCAACATGCGCAAGGCGGCGATACAGCGGGGCGTCGTGGCGGTGCTGGATGTCGGCACGTCCAAGATCGCTTGCCTGGTGCTGCGCTTCGACGGGGGCGAGCGGCTGGCCGGTGCCGACGGGATCGGCGCCATGGCGGGGCAGGCGGGGTTCCGGGTGATCGGCGCGGCGACCACGCGCTCGCGCGGGGTGCGCTTCGGCGAGATCGCGGCGATGGCGGAAACCGAACGCGCGATACGCACCGCGCTGCAGGCCGCGCAGAAGATGGCGCAGATCCGGGTGGATCACGTCATCGCCTGTTTCTCGGGGGCCGCGCCGCGATCCTACGGGCTGGCCGGGCAGGTCGTGCTCGAGGGGACGACCGTTTCCGAGCAGGACGTGAGCCGGGTGCTCAGCGCCTGCGACGTGCCCGATTTCGGCGAGTCGCGCGAGGTGCTGCACGCCCAGCCCGTAAATTTCGCGCTCGATCACCGCTCGGGCCTGTCCGACCCGCGCGGCCAGATCGGGCAGAGCCTGTCGTCCGACATGCACATGCTGACGGTGGACGCGCAGGTGATCCAGAACCTCGCGCATTGCATCAAGCGCTGCGATCTGGAACTGGCCGGGCTGGCGAGTTCGGCCTATGTCAGCGGCGTCTCCGCGCTGGTGGAGGACGAGCAGGAGCTGGGCGCGGCCTGCGTCGATCTGGGGGGCGGCACGGCGGGCGTGTCGATCTTCATGAAAAAGCACATGATCTTTGCCGACAGCGTGCGCATGGGCGGCGATCATGTGACCGGCGACATCGCCAAGGGCCTGCAGATGCCCATGAGCACGGCCGAGCGCATCAAGACATTCTATGGCGGGGTCGTGGCCACGGGCATGGACGACCGCGAGATGATCGAGATCGGCGGCGAGACCGGCGACTGGGAGCACGACCGCCGCACCGTCAGCCGGGCCGAGCTGATCGGGATCATGCGCCCCCGCGTGGAGGAGATACTGGAAGAAGTGCGCGCCCGGCTCGACGCGGCGGGGTTCGACCATCTGCCAAGCCAGCAGATCGTCCTGACGGGCGGTGGCAGCCTCATACCCGGGCTTGACGGGCTGGCCAGCCGGATCCTCGGCCAACAGGTGCGGCTGGGCCGGCCGATGCGCGTGCACGGCCTGCCGCAGGCGGCGACCGGCGCGGGCTTTGCCAGCGCGGTGGGGATGTGCCTTTTCGCCGCCAACCCGCAGGACGAGTGGTGGGATTTCGACCTGCCGGTCGATCGCTACCCGGCCCGGTCGCTGCGGCGCGCGGTCAAGTGGTTCAAGGACAACTGGTAACCGCAACATGTGGCGATATCGGCAAAATCCCGCGAAAATCAGTGAAAAAGTACCCATATTTGGTATCAAATTCGTGTTTTTTTGATGACGGCAGACGCCGCTATCGGTAAGGATAGGGGTGAACAGGCGGAAAAACGGCTTGTGCAGAGCAGGCTCAACAGCAGGCGGACAGAGCGATGACATTGAACCTCACCATGCCCGGACATGAAGAACTCAAGCCCCGGATCACCGTTTTCGGCGTTGGCGGGGCCGGCGGCAATGCCGTCAACAACATGATCGACAAGGAACTCGACGGTGTCGATTTCGTCGTCGCCAACACCGACGCGCAGGCGCTGAGCCAGTCCAACGCCGAAAGCCGCGTGCAACTGGGCGTGAAGGTCACCGAGGGTCTGGGCGCGGGCGCCAAGGCCAGCATCGGCGCCGCGGCGGCCGAGGAGTCGATCGAGCAGATCGTCGATCACCTTGCCGGGGCGCACATGTGCTTCATCACCGCGGGCATGGGCGGCGGCACCGGCACGGGGGCCGCGCCGATCATCGCGCAGGCCGCGCGCGAGCTGGGCGTCCTGACCGTGGGCGTCGTCACCAAGCCGTTCCAGTTCGAGGGCGCCAAGCGGATGCGGCAGGCCGAGGACGGGGTGGAGAGCCTGCAGAAGATGGTGGATACGCTCATCATCATCCCCAACCAGAACCTGTTCCGCCTTGCCAACGAGAAGACCACGTTCACCGAGGCCTTCAGCATGGCCGACGACGTGCTGTACCAGGGCGTCAAGGGTGTCACGGACCTGATGGTGCGCCCCGGCCTGATCAACCTCGATTTCGCGGACGTGCGCGCCGTGATGGACGAGATGGGCAAGGCCATGATGGGCACCGGCGAGGACGACGGCGAGGACCGCGCGATCCAGGCCGCCGAGAAGGCCATCGCGAACCCGCTGCTGGACGAGATCAGCCTGCGCGGCGCGAAGGGCGTTCTCATCAACATCACCGGCGGGCACGACCTGACCCTGTTCGAGCTGGACGAGGCGGCGAACCGTATCCGCGAGGAGGTGGACGCGGATGCCAACATCATCGTGGGGTCCACGCTGGACACCGGCATGGAAGGCGTGATGCGCGTCAGCGTCGTCGCCACGGGCATCGACGCAAGCGACGTGGCACACGACATCCCGGTGCCGCGCCGCACGCTGGCCGAGCCGCTGAAACCCGCGGCCGAGCAGATGGTCGCGCCCGAGACGGCCGACCACGAGGCGCCGCAGGCCGAGGTGGCCGCGGACAG
>JAVLCJ010000132.1:0-6637 GCA_031580875.1 Roseovarius sp. | reverse complement strand
CCTAAAAAGACCGGGCAAATTCTTGCCCGAAACATAGCGGGGAAGACCCCGCATTGCTAACGGAAGACAGAAAGCATGGCACTCAAGTCGTACAAGCCGACGACGCCGGGCCAGCGCGGGCTGGTGCTGATCGACCGTTCGGAGCTTTGGAAAGGGCGTCCGGTCAAATCCCTCACCGAGGGTCTGACCAAGTCGGGCGGCCGGAACAACACCGGGCGGATCACCTCGCGTCGTCGCGGGGGCGGGGCGAAACGCCTCTATCGCGTCGTCGATTTCAAACGCAACAAGACTGACGTGGCGGCCACCGTGGAGCGGATCGAATACGACCCGAACCGGACCGCCTTCATCGCGTTGATCAAATACGATGACGGCGAACGCAGCTACATCCTTGCGCCGCAGCGCCTTGCCGAGGGCGACAAGATCCTGGCCGGTGACAAGGTCGACATCAAGCCGGGAAACAGCATGCCGTTCTCGGGCATGCCCATCGGCACGATCGTCCACAATATCGAGCTCAAGCCCGGCAAGGGCGGCCAGATCGCCCGGGCCGCGGGCGCATACGCGCAGTTCGTGGGCCGTGACGGCGGTTACGCCCAGGTCCGCCTGAATTCGGGCGAGCTGCGGATGGTACGGCAGGAATGCCGGGCAACCGTGGGCGCGGTGAGCAACCCCGACAATTCGAACCAGAACATCGGCAAGGCCGGTCGGTCGCGCCATCGGGGCGTCCGCCCCAATGTCCGTGGTGTGGTCATGAACCCGATCGACCACCCGCACGGTGGTGGCGAGGGCCGGACCTCGGGTGGGCGCCACCCGGTCACGCCATGGGGCAAGCCCACCAAGGGCAAGCGCACCCGCAACACCAACAAGGCGTCGCAGAAACTTATCCTGCGCTCGCGCCACGCACGGAAGAAGGGCCGCTAACACATGGCACGTTCTGTATGGAAAGGCCCCTTTGTCGATGCCTACGTCCTGAAAAAGGCCGAGGCAGCGCGCGAGTCGGGGCGCAACGAAGTCATCAAGATCTGGTCGCGCCGCTCGACGATCCTGCCCCAGTTCGTGGGTCTGACGTTTGGCGTCTATAACGGGCGCAAGCATGTGCCGGTGAATGTCAGCGAAGACATGATCGGCCAGAAGTTCGGCGAATATTCCCCGACCCGTACCTATTACGGGCACACGGCGGACAAAAAAGCGAAGCGGAGATAACAAGCCATGGGCAAGGAAAAGAACCCCCGCCGCGTGGCTGACAACGAAGCGATGGCCAAGCTGCGCATGCTTCGCACCAGCCCGCAGAAACTCAACCTGGTGGCGGCGATGATCCGGGGCAAGAAGGTCGACAAGGCGCTCAACGACCTGACCTTCAGCCAGAAACGGATCGCCGAGGACGTGAAGAAGTGCCTTCAGTCCGCGATCGCCAACGCCGAGAACAACCACAATCTGGATGTGGACGAGCTGATCGTGGCCGAAGCCTATGTTGGCAAGAACCTGGTCATGAAGCGCGGCCGTCCGCGGGCCCGGGGCCGGTTCGGCGCGCTGCGCAAGCCGTTCTCGGAGCTGACCATCAAGGTGCGTGAAATCGAGGAGCAAGCCTAATGGGTAACAAAGTCAATCCGATTGGCATGCGCCTGCAGGTGAACCGCACCTGGGACAGCCGCTGGTATGCCGACACCAAGGATTACGGTGATCTTCTGCTCGAGGATGTCGCGATCCGTGAATTCATCGAGACCGAGTGCAAGCAGGCCGGCGTCAGCCGCGTGATCATCGAGCGCCCGCACAAGAAGTGCCGGGTCACGATCCACACCGCGCGTCCCGGCGTCATCATCGGCAAGAAAGGCGCCGACATCGAGGTCCTGCGCAAGAAGCTGGCCAAGATGACCGACAGCGAGCTGCACCTGAACATCGTCGAGGTTCGCAAGCCCGAGCTTGATGCCGCGCTCGTGGCCGACAGCATCGCGCAGCAGCTCGAACGCCGCGTGAGCTTCCGCCGCGCCATGAAGCGTGCCGTGCAGAACGCGATGCGCATGGGGGCGTTGGGTATCCGTGTGAATGCCGGGGGTCGCCTTGGCGGTGCCGAGATCGCGCGTACCGAGCACTACCACGAGGGCAGCGTTCCGCTGCACACGCTGCGCGCCGATATCGATTATGCCCACAAGGAGGCGTCAACGCCCTACGGCATCATCGGTGTGAAGGTCTGGATCTTCAAGGGCGAGATCATGGAGCACGATCCGAGTGCCCGTGACCGCAAGGCCCAGGAGCTTCAGGATGGTCCCGCGCCCCGTGGCGCCGGCGGCCGCCGCTGAGGAGGGATAAGAGATGCTTCAACCAAAGCGCACAAAGTTCCGCAAGCAGCACAAGGGCCGCATCCACGGTGAGGCCAAGGGTGGCTCCGACCTGAACTTCGGGTCCTTCGGCCTGAAGGCGGCACAGCCCGAGCGCATCACCGCCCGCCAGATCGAGGCGGCGCGCCGCGCCATGACCCGGCACATGAAACGTCAGGGCCGGGTCTGGATCCGGGTTTTCCCCGACGTGCCGGTCACGTCGAAACCCACCGAGGTCCGGATGGGCAAGGGCAAGGGGTCGGTCGATTTCTGGGCGGCCAAGGTCAAGCCCGGGCGTGTGATGTTCGAGATCGACGGCGTGTCCGACGCGGTGGCCAAGGAGGCGCTGCGCCTTGCCGCGATGAAACTGCCGATCAAGACACGGATCATCGCCCGCGAGGACTGGTGATCCTCGGGCAGCGTACCTGCCCCGAAAACAGCAAGGGCCGCCGCCACGGGGTGGCGGTCCACGAGCGGAGCGAAACTTTTCCTTGCCGTGACGGCGGCGCTCCCGTATAGAGCCGCAATTCGCGTGGCCCCGGCCCCCCGGGATTCGCGCGTTTGGCATTCATCCATCGGGTTTCGGGTTACCCTGTAGCAATGGGCAGGGGCTCACCGGTGTTGCGAGAAAGGACGTGGCCATGAACGCCCAAGAGTTGCGTGACAAGACGCCCGACCAGCTCCGCGAAGAGCTGGCCACCCTCAAGAAAGAGCAGTTCAACCTGCGCTTTCAGGCTGCCACCGGGCAGCTGGAGAACCCCGCGCGGATGAAACTCGTGCGTCGCGATTCAGCGCGCGTGATGACCATCCTCAACGAAAAGGCCGCCGCCGCGGCCGCAGACGCAGAATAAGGGGGCCTTGAGACATGCCTAAACGTATTCTTCAGGGCCGCGTGACAAGCGACGCGAACGACCAGACCGTCACCGTGCTGGTGGAACGCCGTTTCAAGCACCCGGTCATGCAGAAAACCGTGAAGCGGACCAAACGGTATCGCGCCCATGACGCGCAGAATGCCTACAAGGCCGGCGATTTCGTCCGCATCATCGAATGCGCGCCGAAATCCAAGACGAAACGCTGGGAGGTGCTGGAGGCGTAAGCTGACGCACCTTCCGGTTTGAGCGAAACCCTGGGGGCGAAACCCCAAAGGTCGGGAGAAACCAAATGATCCAGATGCAGACCAATCTGGATGTTGCTGACAATTCCGGGGCCCGGAAAGTTCAGTGCATCAAGGTCCTGGGTGGTTCCAAGCGCAAGTATGCGTCCGTTGGCGACATCATTGTCGTGTCGGTCAAGGAAGCCATCCCGCGCGGCCGCGTGAAGAAGGGCGACGTGCGCAAGGCCGTCGTCGTGCGCACCGCCAAGGAGGTTCGTCGCGAGGACGGAACCGCCATCCGCTTTGACCGCAACGCCGCCGTCATCCTGAACAACGCGGGCGATCCGATCGGCACGCGGATCTTCGGGCCGGTCGTTCGCGAATTGCGCGCCAAGAAATTCATGAAGATCATCTCGCTCGCCCCGGAGGTGCTGTAAGATGGCTGCCAAACTGAAAAAAGGTGACAAGGTCATCGTGCTGGCCGGCAAGGACAAGGGCCGCGAGGGCACGATTTCGAGCGTTGACCCGAAGGCCGGCAAGGCCGTTGTCGACGGGGTCAACATGGCCGTGCGCCACACCCGCCAGAGCCAGCAGAGCCAAGGCGGCCGCCTGCCCAAGGCGATGCCCGTTGACCTGAGCAACCTGGCGATCCTGGACAAGAACGGCAAGCCCACCCGTGTCGGCTTCAAGGTCGAAGACGGCAAGAAAGTGCGTTACGCCAAGACCACGGGGGACGTGATCGATGCTTGATTCCGCCAATTATGCCCCGCGCCTGCGCGAGCAGTATCGCGACAAGGTGCGTGCCGCGCTCAAGGAAGAGTTCGGCTACAAGAACGACATGCAGATCCCGCGTCTGGACAAGATCATCCTGAACATCGGCTGCGGCGCCGAGGCCGTGAAGGATTCCAAGAAGGCCAAGGCGGCGCAGGAAGACCTGAGCGCGATCGCGGGCCAGCACGCCGTCGTGACCAAGGCGAAGAACTCCATCGCCGGGTTCCGCGTTCGCGAGGGCATGCCGCTGGGTGCCAAGGTGACGCTGCGCGGCGATCGCATGTACGATTTCCTCGATCGCCTGATCACGGTCGCCATGCCACGCATCCGCGACTTCCGCGGCGTGTCGGGCAAGTCCTTCGACGGTCGCGGCAACTACGCCATGGGCGTCAAGGAACACATCGTCTTCCCTGAAATCAACTTCGACAAGGTCGACGAAGTCTGGGGGCTCGACATCATCATCGCAACCACGGCGCAGACCGACGCTGAAGCCAAGGCGCTGTTGAAGCATTTCAACATGCCCTTCAACAGCTAAGCCGGAGGATTTGAGATATGGCCAAGAAAGCAATGGTCCAACGCGAGAAGAAGCGTCAGCGCCTTGTCGCGAAATACGCCGCCAAGCGGGCTGCGCTGAAAGAGATCATCAACGATGAATCCAAGCCGATGGAGGAGCGTTTCCGCGCCTCGCTGAAGCTTGCCGAATTGCCGCGCAACAGTTCGCCGACGCGGTTGCACAACCGCTGCCAGCTCACGGGCCGGCCGCATGCGTATTACCGCAAGCTGAAAGTCAGCCGGATCGCGCTGCGCGACCTCGGTTCCAACGGCAAGGCCCCCGGCCTTGTGAAATCGAGCTGGTAAGGAGGGCTGCGATATGAACGATCCTATCGGTGATATGCTGGCCCGTATCCGCAACGCGGGAATGCGTGGCAAGTCGACCGTCACGATGCCGGCCTCCAAGCTGCGTGCCTGGGTGCTCGACGTGATGGCCGACGAGGGCTACATCCGTGGTTACGAGAAATCCACGGGCAAGAACGGGCATCCCGCGCTGGAAGTCAGCCTGAAATACTTCGAGGGCGCCCCCGCCATTCGCGAAATGAAGCGGGTCTCGCGGCCCGGTCGTCGCGTCTACATGGGCGTCAAGGACATTCCGTCGGTCCGCAAGGGCCTTGGCGTGTCGATTGTCTCCACCCCCAAAGGTGTGATGTCGGATGCAAATGCGCGCGCGGCCAATGTTGGCGGCGAAGTGCTTTGCACCGTATTCTAAGGAGGCCTTGCAGATGTCTCGTATCGGAAAACAACCCGTGGCATTGCCTGACGGCGTGACCGCGACACTGAGCGGCCAGACCATCGAGGTCAAGGGCCCGAAGCAGACCAAGTCATTCACCTTCACGGACGATGTCTCGATCGCCATCGAGGATGACCAGATCAAGGTGACCCCGCGCGGGCCGTCCAAACGGGCGCGTCAGCAATGGGGCATGAGCCGCACCATCATCGCCAACCTCGTGCACGGTTCGACGGAGCCGTTCAAGCAGGAGCTGGAGATCCAGGGTGTTGGCTATCGCGCGCAGGTTCAGGGCGACACGCTGAAGCTGAACCTCGGGCTGAGCCATGACGTGGATTTCCCGATCCCGGACGGTGTGACCGTGACCGCGGCCAAGCCCACCGAACTGGTGATCGAGGGGCACGACAAGCAGCTCGTCGGCCAAGTCGCAGCCAATATCCGCGACTGGCGGCGCCCGGAGCCCTACAAGGGCAAGGGCATCCGCTACAAGGGCGAGTACATCTTCCAGAAGGAAGGCAAGAAGAAGTAAGGGACGCGACAGATGGCAAACAGCAAAAGACAACTGTTCCTCAAACGCCGCCTGCGCGTTCGGAGCAAACTTCGCAAGGTCAATGCCGGGCAGCCGCGCCTTTCGGTGCATCGGTCGGGCAAGAACATCAGTGTTCAACTGATCGACGACGCGCAGGGCGTGACGCTGGCCGCGGCGTCGACGCTGGAAAAGGATCTCGGCTTCGTCGGCAAGAACACGGTCGAGGCCGCCACCAAGGTCGGCAGCACGATCGCGGAGCGCGCCAAGCAGGCGGGCGTCAGCGAGGCGCAGTTCGATCGCGGCGGGTTCCTGTATCACGGCCGCATCAAGGCGCTGGCGGATGCCGCGCGCGACGCCGGGCTGAAGCTGTAAGGAGACGAGAGAATGGCAAGAGAAGATAACCGCCGGGATCGCCGCGACCGCGACGAAACGCCGGAATTCGCCGATCGTCTCGTGGCGATCAACCGCGTGTCGAAGACCGTGAAGGGTGGCAAGCGCTTCGGCTTTGCCGCGCTCGTGGTCGTCGGCGACCAGAAGGGCCGTGTCGGCTTCGGCAAGGGCAAGGCCAAGGAAGTCCCCGAGGCGATCCGCAAGGCGACGGAGCAGGCCAAGCGCCAGATGATCCGCGTGCCGCTGCGCGAGGGCCGGAC
>JAVLCJ010000131.1:0-6652 GCA_031580875.1 Roseovarius sp. | reverse complement strand
ACATCCCTTACCCGGCATGAAACCGGCTGGGCCTCCGTCGATGGCGTGTATCACGCGCTCGACCGGGCGGTGGCGCAGCGAATTCGGTCCGCGAAATGCCCGGCGTCGACCGTCTATGCCTATGAGGACGGCGCACTGGAGACCTTCCGGGCGGCAGAGACGACGGGCGTGACGCGGCTATACGATCTGCCGATCGCACACTGGCGCAGGTGCCGACAGCTATTGCAGGAAGAGGCCGAGCGCGTACCCGACTGGGCGTGCACGATGGAAGGTCTGCGCGACAGCGCGGAGAAGCACGCCCGCAAGGACAGCGAAATCGAACTGGCCGACCACATCCTCGTCGCCTCGAGCTTCACGCGCGACAGCCTGACCTCAGCATTCGGCGATATTCCCGTGCACGTCACGACCTACGGCTGCCCTCCGCCCATCGTTACCGAACCAGCGCGGCGGGCGAAGGACGCTCCGCTCGAACTCCTGTTCGCGGGGCACCTGGCGCAGCGCAAGGGGATCGCGGATCTGATCGCCGCGCTCGACTTGCTGGAGGCCGACTGGCGCCTGACGCTCGCCGGGCCGAAACCGGCCGCGGCGCCGCCCGCGCTGGAGCGATTTCTGTCCGACGAGCGCGTCACGTGGCTCGGCACTGTTCCGCATGCGACGCTGCTGGATCACATGGCAAAGTCACACGCCTTCGTGTTTCCCTCCATCGTCGAGGGGTTCGGCATGGTGATCACCGAGGCGCTCTCGGCCGGCCTGCCGGTCATCACCACCCCGCATACGGCGGGGCCGGATATCCTGACGGACGGCGTCGACGGCTACATCGTGCCGATCCGGAGCCCTGAGGCGCTCGCCGATCGCATCACGCGGCTGGCCGACGACGAAGACCATAGGCACGCGATGGCCCGCGCGGCGCTCTCCACCGCGAGGCGCCGCAGCTGGGCGCAGTACGAAGCGCAGATCGCCGATCTCGTCACCACGTGGGACCGCCCGGCATGAGCATGGCCACTGCCATCTATCCCGGGCCCACTCCAGCCTCTGCCGAGCGCGAGGCGCGGCGGCGCTTCGTGGTGAAGGCCGTTTTCTTTATCTTCATCCTCTCGCTCGTCGAGGGGCCGCTCCGGAAGTGGTTCCTACCCGGGCTTGCAACACCGCTGACCATCCTGCGCGACCCCTTCGTCATCGCGCTTTATGCCTATTGCCTCGCCCACGGACTGATGCTGCGGCGCGGGATCGCGAAGCTCTGGCTCGGCTTCGCGATTATAACCAGCATCGTCGGCCTCGCGCAGTACGCGGCGCAAGGCCTGCCGGCCTACGGCTGGATGCTCGGCGTGCGCACCTACTGGCTCTACATGCCGCTCGCCTTCGTCGTGGCGAAGACTTTCACGCGGGAGGATATCCACCGCTTCCTGCGGCTCTGCCTCTGGATCGCGATCCCCTACGCCTTCCTCGTCGCGGCGCAGTACAACGCGCCGCCCTACGTCTTCATCAACCTCGGCGTCGGCGCGGACGAGAGCGGGGCTGTCGGCGTCGGCGACGGCATCCTGCGGCCCTTCGGGCTCTTCACCTACACCGGCCCGAACGTGCAGTTCACCGCTTTCATGATCGCCGTCTTCATCGCCTTCTACGTAGGCGACGTGCAGATGCGGCGGCGCGGCCTGTTCCTCGTGGCGAGCGGCGCGGCGGTGGGTGCGATGTCCGTGCTGACGGGAAGCCGTTTGATATATTTACTTGCTGCAGGAATATTCGCGATCACACTTTTGGGGATGACTACCGCACGGCCGAGCGGCCGAACCCTCCGCCGGGCGCTCGGCATAATCAGCCTCCCCATGTTTGCGGCGGCGCTCCTCCTGTTCGCGTTCCCGGATATGCTGGACGCCATGATTGACCGGTTTAACAGGGCCGCTCGGAGCGAGGGTGGCATTTACGACCGAATATACTACAGCGGCTTTACGTGGCTTGATGCATTATTCGATGCAAGCGTCTTTGGGTATGCTATTGGGGCGGGCGCCCCGGGAGTTGCTCGTATGCTTGATCTGCCGGCACTTTTTCTCGGCGAGGCCGATACGCAACGGAATGTGCGGGAACTGGGAGTTCTCCTCGGAGGAAGTTTCCTGCTGCTACGGTGGGGAACAACCGCATGGGTGCTTTTCCTCGCTTTTCGCTTGGCTGTACATAAGTCCATCTGGGCCCTACCCTTGGCGGGATATGTAACCGTCCCCTTGACGCTCGGCCAGATTACACACTCACCCATCAATGCTTTCCTACCTTGGCTGTCTATTGGTTTGATTATCGCACTGCGGAACGACCTCTACCGCGATAAGCTTGTTCGCCGCATACCGCACGCCTCGAATTGAATGGTGACCAAAGCCCTCCTCACCACCACCCTCTCCCCCGCCGCCGGCGGTCTCTCGGTCTCCGTCCCGCATCTCGCGCACGGGCTGGCGCGGGCCGGTGCGGGCGAGGTGCATGTGGTGGGCCTCGAGGATCCGGACGACCCGCAGGCGGCGCAGGCCTGGGGGCCGCAGGTGCACGCGCACGCGACCAGCGGCCCGCGGGCGTTCGGCTACGCGCCGGGGATGCGGCGCACGCTCGACCGGCTCGCACCGCGTGTCGTGGACGTTCAGGGCCTCTGGACCTACCCCTCCCTCGCCAACCTGCGCCATCACCGCCGCCACGGCACGCCCTACGTCGTCACGCCCCGCGGCATGCTCGACCCTTGGGCGCGCGCACGCTCCCGCTGGAGGAAGCGCGCCGTGCGCCTCTGGTTCGAGGACGCGCATCTCGTCCATGCCACCTGTCTCCGCGCGACGGCCGAGATGGAGGCCGAGCACTTCCGCAGCATCGGCCTGACGAACCCAATCGCGATCGTGCCGAACGGCGTCGATGTGCCCGAGCACCTGCCGCCACGCCCGCGCGACGACCGCCGCCGCCTGCTCTTCCTAAGCCGCATCCACCCGAAGAAGGGCCTGCCCCACCTCCTGCGCGCCTGGGCGCGGCTCGAGGCGGAGCGGCCTGACTGGGAGCTCGTCATCGCCGGTCCGGACGAGGGCGGCCACACCGCCAAGATGCAGCGCCTCGCCCGCAGCCTGCACCTCGACCGCGTAACCTTCTACGACGCCGTGCACAGCGCCGAGAAATCCGCCCTCTACCGCAGTGCCGACGCCTTCGTGCTGCCCACCCACGCCGAGAACTTCGGCCTTGTCATCGCCGAGGCGCTGGCCCACGAGGTCCCCGTGATCACGACGCGCCACGCCCCGTGGCCCGGCCTGCCCGACCATGACTGCGGCTGGTGGATCGACCTCGACGACCGACCGCTGCACGCCGCCCTCGCCGGAGCGACCGCCCTCCCCCGCGCCGCCCTCCACGAGATGGGCGCCCGCGGCCGCACCTGGATGCAACAGGATTTCGGATGGGACGGCGTCGCAGAGCAAATGCTGAAGGTGTACCAGTGGGTCGGTGACGGGGGTACGCGCCCAACATTTATTGAGCTGGCTTAGCAGGCTGCCTTACCACGCTTCACACAACATCGAGAGAACTCACGCGATGACCGCTATTCTCGGACTCAACGCATTTCACCCCGACTCGTCGGCCTGCATTGTGATTGACGGGCGACTCGTCGGAGCAGTAGCCGAAGAAAGGCTCGGCCCACGGCACAAGCATACAATGGCGTTTCCCGAAAACGCTATCCGTTGGCTGCTGGACTACTCCGGCTTGAGATTGCGCGATGTTACACATGTAGCGATAGCTCGCGCACCGACGGCAAACATCACTGCGAAAGCGAAATACCTACTCAAAAATCCTGACGTGAGCGCGCAGTCTGTCCAGCGTTTCTTGCGTCGGTCCGATGAAACCAAGACCACGCTGGCCAGCCTACCGAAGCTATGTGACGAGGATCCTGGGAAGGTCTCCTACAAAATTCATAACGTGGAGCATCATTTAGCCCACATTGCGAGCACATATTATTGCTCCCCATTCGACGGCGCGACCGCAGGCTTTTCTTTCGACGGCTCAGGGGACTTCGCCAGCGCAATGGCAGCGCGATGCGAGGGAACAAAAATTGATGTGATTGACAAAGTTACTTTGCCGGACAGTCTCGGCCACTTCTATACAGCGATGTGCCAACTGATCGGCTTCGACCTTTTCGGAGAAGAATACAAGGTCATGGGGCTCGCGCCTTATGGTGAAGATGAATTCAATGACATCATGGAGAAAATAGTCGGCACAGACGATACAGATTGGTACACACTCAATTCAAAGTATTTCGATATCAGCCGCGGCCTAAGCGAGGCTGATCTTTCCGACGACGGGCAAATGAAGCTGGGTCGAATTTATTCTGAGGCGCTGACGGACTTGCTTGGAGACCACAGCGAACGTGCGTCGGGCATCGGCCAGCGCGAAAAGAATATTGCAAAGTCAACTCAGGCCCGCTTCGAGCAGGCTACAGCGAATTGCCTGAGCACGCTGTCAAGAAATGTACCACTTACCCGATTGGCCATGGCTGGTGGGTGCGCGCTCAACGGAGTGATGAACGCAAGAATCTTACGGGACTTCCCAGTCGATCAGATGTACCTTCAATCAGCATCATCCGACGATGGGACCGCGATTGGTGCAGCATATCATTGCTGGCACATGCTTCTCGGCGGAACCGAACGCTTCCATATGAAGCATTCCTATTGGGGACCAGAGTACCCCGATTGGCGAATTCGCGAAGCCATCGCAGCTTCTGGTCAGCACTATCACTCCTGCAAGGAAATTGGTGAGGCAGTAGAGGTTGCGGCGGACCACATCGCAGATGGCGCAGTGGTTGGTTGGTATCAGGGTCGTAGCGAATGGGGGCCACGAGCACTCGGAAACCGATCAATACTTGCAAACCCTTCGATTAGGAATATGAAGGACACAATCAATCGCAAAATCAAGAAACGGGAATCTTTCCGGCCCTTTGCGCCATCTGTTCTCCGAGAGGAAGTTGGTCGCTTTTTCGAGCAAGATATTGAAAGCCCATTTATGATGCACGTGGTCAAATTTAAACCAGAGTGGCGAGATAAGTTTCCGGCGGTCGTACACATTGATGGCACCGGTCGCCTGCAAACTGTCGAAAAAGAAAATAACCCCTTGTACTATGATTTGATTAAGTCAGTTAAACGGCGGACCGGTTTCGGTATAGTATTGAACACAAGTTTCAACGAAAATGAACCAGTTGTGGACACGCCGGAACAAGCCGTTTCTTGTTTTCAGCGGACCGACATGGACGTTTTGGTTCTGGGCCGACATGTACTAGTAAAAGGCGACCGGAAAGATGAATGCTCGGACCTCGTGAGAGCCGATAACGCTGTAAATGCGGAAGCCAACGGTAAGTGATGATCTCCGTCATCACGGCTGTATTCAACCGCGCCGAGACGCTACCAGCCGCACTGGAAAGCTTGCATGGACAAACGCATGCGTCAGTCCAACACGTGGTCCAGGATGGCGGTTCAACGGACGGTACTCTTGAGGTTCTGAAGGCAACCTCGGTCGAGGACATAGCGCTTGAAAGTGCGCCGGACGGAGGCGTCTACGACGCCATCAACCGCGGGATCGCGCGGGCGTCGGGTGACGTGGTCGGGCTGCTGCACTCGGACGATTTTCTGGCGGATGGCCACGTGCTCACGAGCGTCGCCGACGCCCTCGCCGATCCCTCCATCGACGGCGTCTACGGCGATATCGACTACGTGGCCGCGGAAGACACGAGCCGGGTGATCCGGCGG
Source organism: Roseovarius sp. (assembly GCA_031580875.1). Classification (GTDB taxonomy): domain Bacteria; phylum Pseudomonadota; class Alphaproteobacteria; order Rhodobacterales; family Rhodobacteraceae; genus Roseovarius. The sequence continues at coordinate 911 of JAVLCJ010000131.1, read as the reverse complement.
TGGCGAACCGGGGGATACACCTCAGAGAAGCTAAGGCGCGGATGGATGCCGCCGCACCCTACGCTCTACCTGCGCCGCGAGGTGTTCGATCGCTGGGGCACATACGACACCGACTTCCGCATCGCGGCGGATTACGAGGCGATGTTGCGCTGGCTCGTCCGCGGGCAGATCCGGCTCACCTACATCCCGCGTGTGCTCGTCAAGATGCGGGTGGGGGGCGAGAGCAACCGCTCCCTCGGCCGGATGCTGCGCAAGAGCCGGGAGGATTACCGCGCCATGCGACGGCATGGCGTTGGCGGCATTGGCACGCTTGCCGCCAAGAACTTCAGCAAACTCGGACAGTTTCTCCCAGGACGACAGGGATATACATGACCAGGCGCGCACTCATCACCGGCATCACGGGTCAGGATGGCTCTTACCTCGCCGAATTCCTGCTCGAGCAGGGCTACGAAGTCCATGGCATCAAGCGTCGGGCGTCGCATTTCAACACCCAGCGCATTGATCACATCTACCAGGACCCGCACGAGCCAAATCCCCGCCTAAAGCTGCACTACGGCGATCTGACCGATACCTCTAACCTCACCCGCATCCTCTGTGAGGTCGAACCCGACGAGGTGTATAACCTGGGCGCCCAGAGCCATGTGGCGGTCAGCTTCGAGGCACCGGAGTACACGGCCGACGTCGATGGTCTGGGTACGCTGCGCTTGTTGGAGGCCATTCGGTTTTTGGGCCGTGAGGACAAGACGCGCTTTTATCAGGCCTCGACCTCTGAGCTTTATGGTCTGGTCCAGGAAACACCCCAGTCCGAGACCACGCCATTCCACCCGCGCTCGCCCTATGCCGCGGCGAAGCTCTATGCCTATTGGATGGTGGTGAACTACCGCGAGGCCTATGGTCTGTATGCCTGCAAC
>JAVLCJ010000130.1:0-6702 GCA_031580875.1 Roseovarius sp. | reverse complement strand
GGGCTGGCCGAGGCGGGGGCGTCGCTGGTGATCGTGGGGCGTGACGCGGCGCGGCTGGACGCCACGCGGGACCGGATCGAGCGGCTTGGCGCGTCCTGCCGGGTCTTCGAGGCGGACGTGTCGGATGCCGCGAGCATCGAGCGGCTTTTCGAGCGGCTGGCGGAAAGCGGCGCCATGCCCGATATCCTTGTCAACAACGCCGGCATCGAGCAGGTCACGCCCTCGACCGAGGTGAGCCCCGGGCTGTGGGACCGTATCCTTGACACCAACCTGCGGGGCGCGTTCCTCGTGGCGCAGGCATGGGCCCGGCAGCTGATCGCGGCGGGCCGTCCGGGCAGCCTGATCAACATGGGGTCGCTGACATCCGCGGTGGGCGTGCCGACGGCGGCGCCCTACACCGCGTCGAAGACCGGTGTGCTGGGGCTGACGCGGGCGCTGTCGGCCGAATGGGCCGCCGCGGGGATACGCGTCAACGCGTTGGGGCCCGGGTATTTCAGGACGGACCTGACCGAGGCGTTCTACCGCGACCCCGACTGGCAGGCCGCGATGCTGCCCAAGATCCCGATGGGCCGGTTCGGCCATTTCGATGATCTTTTGGGCGCCACGCTGTTTCTGGCCAGCGATGCGTCGGCATACGTGACTGGACAGATACTTTATGTTGACGGTGGCACTCTTGCCGCGCTTTAGCATGGCGCGACACGGCGCTTCGGGGGAGTCACGATGAGGGTCGCGGACGGTGCGGAACGGGGGAACGGCAGCGCATGACGCATCTGGTCGAGATCGAGAACGTCACCAAGGCCTTCGGCGACACCGTCGCTGTCAAGGAGGCCGCGTTTTCGCTGGCGCAGGGGGAATTCCTGACCATCGTGGGGCCGTCGGGCTGTGGCAAGACCACGCTCTTGCGCATGATCGCGGGGTTCGAGACGCCGACATCGGGACATATCCGCATCGCGGGGCAGCCGGTGGACCGGGTGCCGGCCTACAAACGCTCCATCGGCATGGTGTTCCAGCGTCTCGCGCTTTTCCCGCACATGAGCGCGGCCGAGAACGTGGCGTACCCGCTGAAAATGCGCCGCTTCGACCCGGCCGAGATCCCCGGGCGTGTCGAGGAATATCTCGATCTGGTCAAGCTGGGCGGCTATGGCGGGCGGATGCCGCACGAGTTGTCCGGCGGCCAGCAGCAAAGGATCGCGATCGCGCGGGCGCTGTCGTTCAGCCCCGACCTGCTGTTGCTGGACGAGCCGCTGTCGGCGCTCGACAAGAAGCTGCGCGAGGAGATGCAGCTTGAATTCCGGCGTATCCAGCAGGAGCTGGGCGTGACGACGATCAACGTGACCCACGATCAGCGCGAGGCGCTGGTGATGTCGGACAAGATCGTCGTGATGAGCGATGGCGTGGTCCAGCAGGCCGACCGCCCCGAGGCGCTGTACCGAAACCCGGGAACGCGTTTCGTGGCGTCTTTCATCGGCGCGACGTCGATGTTCGCGGGGCGCGTTGTCGAGGCGGATGCCGACGGCGTGCGTGTCGCGGCGGGCGACACGGTGATTGCCGCGCGCGCCAGCGGCGAGGTTCTGGGCCCGGGCGACGATGTCGATTGCGCCATCCGGGCCGAACAGGTCCGCATCGGGACCGGCGAGGACCTGGAAAACCGCTTGTCGGGAATCGTGGAGCAGCGCATCTTCGAGGGGGACAGGGTCGTCTACGCGATCCGGGTGCCCGCGCTCGGGGATGCAATGATCAATGTCTTCGACCACGACCCGGCCGCCCACAGGGAATACGGGGAAAGCGAGGAAGTGCCGCTGGGCTGGAACCGCGGCGATCTCTTTGCCTTTCCCCGCGCGAGTTGAGACCCCATTAACGACAGGGAGAAAGACCAATGACTGAAAGACACCTGAAACACCTCACGCGCCGCCGCCTGTTGGCGACGAGCGGTATCGCCACGCTGGGCACGCTGGCGGCGCCGTCGATCCTGCGGGCGCAGGAAAAACCCGACGAGATCATCGTGCGCGCCTGGGGCGGCGCGTGGGGCGAGGCGCTCAAGAGCGGCGTGGCCGACCCCTTCACCGAGGCGACGGGCATCAACGTGCGGCTCGATTTCACCGAGGACAACGAGATCAAGCCGAAGATCTGGGCGGCCGTGGACCAGGGGCGGGTGCCCCCCATCCATGTCAACTGGGACACCACGACCAATGCCACGATCTCGGCCCGGCGGGGCGTGACGGTGGACCTGTCCGATCTCGAAAACATCGAGGGGCTGCTGCCGTTGTCCAAGCCGACGGGGCTGGACGGCTACCCGCTGGTGAACACGTATGCCTATGTCTACGTGTGCGCCTACCGTCCCGAGGCCTTCCCGGACGGCCCGCCGGAAAGCTGGCAGGTGATGCTGGACCCGAAATTCAAGGGGCGCGTCGCGCTTTACGACGACGGCATCGGTTTCAACCCGATCGCCGTGATCGCCGGTGGCGGCAACATGGACGACATCCCCGACAACATGGAGCCTGGGTGGGAGTTCTACCGCAAGCTCAAGGAAAACGAACCGCTGCTGGGCGAGGACGCGGATTTCACCAACTGGTTCCAGAACGGCGAGATCGATCTTGCCTGCACGATCTCGGTGAACGCGCGCGCCGCGCGGCAACAGGGGATCGACGTGGAGTGGACGGTGCCCGCCGAGGGCTGCAAGGTCGATACCGATGGTCTGTGGGTGCCCAAGGGGCTGCCCGGCAACGAGGAGTACTGGGCCAAGCAATTCGTCAACTTCGCGCTGTCGAAGCAGGCGCAGGCCGACTGGTGCTCGGCCCTCGGGCTGCCGCCGGTCTATCCGGGGCTTGAGCCGCCGGAGGATCTGAAGGGCGACCCGGCCTATCCGACCACGACAGAGGATTTCGCGAAACTGGTGTCGGTGCCGTCGCCCGTGCTGGTCGACAACCAGCCGATCTGGTTCTCTAAGTTCAGCGAGATCTTCCAGGGCTGACGCCCTGACCAGCGCCCCCGGGCCGCGGCCCGGGGGTATCCGAGAGGACGCGACGATGACTTCACGCAAGGCACGGGCGTTGCCGCTGCGGTGGCGGCTGCTTGACGCGGTTGACCGCGGCCTGTCCCGGCTCTGGCCGTTCGGGTCGGGCGCCGCGGTGGGCTGGGCCTTTCTGGTGCCGGCGCTTGCGCTGGTGGGCATTCTTGTCGCGGGGTTCGTCTTCGTTGTCGATGACAGTTTCCGCGCTCTCGATCTGGCGACATACCGGTTGAGCGAGGATTACAGCCTCGCGAATTACGAGAAGTTCGTCGAAAGTGCGAGCTACATGCGGGTTCTCGGGCGCACGCTGCTGGCGGCGGCGATCGTCACGCTGATGACGCTGATCCTGTCCTTCCCCTATGCCTACATCCTCGTGCGGAGCCGGTCGGCCCTTGTGCGCAAGCTGCTTCTGGTGGCGTTGCTGCTGCCCTTCTTCATCGGGCAGGTCGTCCGGGCCTATGGCTGGCTCATCATTCTGGGCAAGGAGGGGCTCATCAACCAGGCCCTCGGCGGGATGGGGCTGCCGGCGCTGGACCTGATCTACAACTACCCGTCGGTCATCTTCGGGCTGATCCAGTACATGCTGCCGTTCGGCGTTCTGCTGATTATCCCCGCGATCACCGCGATAAGCGAGGATATCGAGCTGGCCTCGGAGGGGCTGGGCGCGCGCTGGCCCTCGACCTTCCGCCACATCGTGCTGCCGATGGCCAAACCCGGCCTCATCGGCGCGGGTGTCGTTGTCTTCACGCTGACGCTGACGGATTTCGCCATGCCCGAGATCCTCGGCGGCGGCACGTCCGATTTCATCGCCAGTTCGATCTATGACAGCTTCTTCCAGCTGTCCAATCCCGGGCTCGGCGCGGCGCTGTCGGTCATCCTGGTCATGGTGGGCAGCCTGCTGGTGGCCGGTGTATTCGTGCTGGTCGGCACGGGCACGCTGGGCGTGAGGGGGGTACGGAAATGAGGGGCAGCCTGTCGAAGCGGCTCGTTCTCTGGGGGCTGGTCTGGTTCGGGATCGTGATCCTGTCCATGCCGACCGTGATCGTCATCGGCGCGTCGCTGACATCGGGCGAGATCGTGCAGTTCCCGCCCGACGGTCTTTCGCTGCGCTGGTACGGCAGGTTGCTGGAGATGGAAGGATTCCGCGACGCGTTCCTGCGCACGCTTTACGTATCGATCGTCTGCACACTGATCAGCCTGCCGGCCGGCACGCTGGCGGCGCTGGCCAGCGTGCGGTATCGCTTGCGTTTCCAGACGGCGATACAGGTCTACTTGCTGCTGCCGTTCACCATTCCGCTGGTCGTTTCGGGCATTTCGCTGATGATCCTTTTCGGGGAGGCGCGCGTGCTGGGCAACCTGTGGCCGATCGGTCTGGCGCTGTGCATCATAAACCTGCCGTTCATGATCTGGTCGGTCAGCGCGTCGGTGAACGAGCTTGACCCCGAGATCGAGAATGCCGCGGCCAATTGCGGCGCGCCGCCCGTGCAGGCGTTCCTGACGGTGACGCTGCCCGCGGTGATGCCCGGGGTGATCACCGGCGCGCTGTTGATGTTCATTCTCGCGTTCAACGAATTCCTCGTCAGTCTCTTCCTGACGGATTCGCGGACGGTGACGCTGCCGGTGCAGATCTACAATTCGATCCGCGGGGTCATCACGCCCGACCTTGCCGCCGTTTCGGTCGTCTACATCGTCATCGCGCTTGTCGCGATCTGGGTGCTGGACAGGCTGGTGGGGCTTGAAATCTTCCTGCGTTCGAAATGACATTGCCGAGGAAAGGACCCTCATGACCGATGTGACGTACAAGGAACTGGCCGGGCTTTCGCCGGCGGCGCGCGCCGCGCTGACCCGGCGATCGGAAGCCGACCTTTCGTGGTATCTCGACCGGGTCGACCCGATCATCGAGGCCGTCCGGGCCGAGGGCGACGCGGCGCTTGCCCGCTTCGGGCGCGAGTTCGACGGGGCGGAGGGCCTGCAGCCGGACGCGTTGAAGGTGACCGAGGCCGAGTTCGACGCGGCCTTCGCGCAGGTGGCGCCCGAGGTGGTCGAGGCGATCCGCTTCGGGATCGGGAACATCCGCAGCTTCCACGAGGAACAGGCGCCGGCTGCCATGTCGCTCAAGGAAATCCGGCGCGGCGCCTTTGCCGGCGACCGGTTCCTGCCGATCGGTTCGGTCGCGCTTTACGTGCCGCGCGGCAAGGGGGCCTTCCCGTCGGTGACGATGATGACCTCGGTGCCCGGCGTCGTGGCCGGGGTGCCGGACCTGGCGATCTTCACCCCGCCGGGGCCGGATGGCGCGGTGGATGCCGCCACGCTGGTCGCGGCGCGGCTTGCCGGTGTCGAGACCGTGTACAAGGCCGGCGGGGCACAGGCGGTCGCGGCCGCCGCCCACGGTACCGAGACGGTGTCCAAGGCGGCCAAGATCGTCGGGCCCGGCAGCCCGTGGGTGGTCGCAGCAAAGCGGCGCCTTGCCGGCGTGATCGACCCGGGCCTGCCGGCCGGCCCGTCGGAATGCATCGTGCTGGCCGATGACAGTGTGCATGGTGGGCTGGCCGCGCTCGACCTGCTGATCGAGGCCGAGCACGGCCCGGACAGTTCGGCATGGCTGGTGACGTCGTCGCGCCGCGTGGTGGACGAGGCGCTGGCGGCCCTGCCGGAACACTGGGCGGGCATGGCAGAGCAGCGCGTGGAATTCTCGCGCGCCGTGCTGACCGGGCCGGCAGGGGGTGTCATCCTGGCGGAGTCGATGGCCGATGCCTGCGCGTTCGTGAACGAATACGCCCCCGAGCACCTTGAAATCCTGTCGGAACATCCGTTCGCGCATCTTGGCGCGATCACCGAGGCGGCCGAGATCCTGATGGGGCCGCACACGCCGGTCTCCATCGGCAATTTCGCCCTCGGGCCGAACGCCGTGCTTCCGACATCGGCGGGCGCGGCCACCTACGGGCCCCTTTCGGTGGCCGATTTCATGCGGCGCAGTTCGGTGGGCTACGTGACCGCCAAAGGGTATCCCGACCTAGCCGAGAATGCCCGGATCCTTGCTGAGTACGAGGGCTTTTCCTCGCATGCGCGGGCCGTGGGGGCGCCGCGCAACAAGTACCTGAAGCGCTGAGCCCATGCGTGCTGTCAGGCTGCATGGCGTCGGTGATTTGCGGGTGGAGGATATCGCCGCGCCGGCGCCGCCCCGGCGTGACGAGGTCAGCCTTGACGTGGCCGCGGCGGGCATCTGCGGCTCGGACCTGCACAATTTCCGGACCGGGGAGTGGATCAGCCGTGCGCCGTCGGTCGCGGGGCATGAATTCACCGGCACGGTGACGTCGCTTGGCGCCGGGGTGCGCCACGTGTCGGTCGGGGACCGCGTTATCGTCGACAGCCGGCATGTCTGCGGCGATTGCGCGGCGTGCCGTGCCGGTCGGGCGCAGGTTTGCGAAAGCCTCGGGTTTCTGGGGGAGGCCATTGACGGCGGGTTCGCGGGCGCGGTGACGCTGCCTGCGCGCAACGCGCTGCGCGCGCCCCATGGCGTGGCGGACAGGCATCTGGCGATGGCCGAGCCGCTGGCCGTTGCCTTGCACGCGCTGAACAGGCTCGATGCCGACAGCGGCGCCGGGATCGTGATCGCCGGGTGCGGCGCGATCGGCGGGCTGGTGGCGCTGCTGGCAGCGGATCGCGGCCACCCCGTGGGGGTGATCGACCGC
>JAVLCJ010000012.1:0-50647 GCA_031580875.1 Roseovarius sp. | reverse complement strand
ATCCGCCGCCCCGCCAACGGCCCGTCCGACAGCGCGCTCGCCACGGCCTCCACGATCTCCAGCGGTTCGGCCATGCGCCCTGGCCCGTATTCGCCGCACGCCATGTCGCCCGCGCCGGGGCCGGTGAAAAGAATACCGTCACCGCGCAGCGTGGCGACATTGCGGCGCGTGGCGGGATGCTCCCACATGCGCACATTCATGGCCGGGGCCACCATCACCGGCGCATCGGTGGCCAGCAACAGGGTCGAGGCCAGGTCATCGGCGTGGCCCTGCGCCATCTTCGCCATCAGGTCGGCCGTCGCCGGCGCCACCACGATCAAGTCGGCGCTGCGGCTGAGCTCGATATGGCCCATCTCGGCCTCGTCGGTCAGGTCGAAAAGGGCCTCGAACACCTTTTCGCCGGCCAGTGCCGACACCGACAGCGGCGTCACGAACTGCGCCCCGGCCGGCGTCAGCACCGGCGTGACCGCCGCGCCCCGTTCACGCAGCCGCCGGATCAGGTCGAGCGTCTTGAAGGCAGCGATACCACCGCCGATGATCAGAAGGATACGCTTTCCGGACAGCATGGGCAGGGTCCTCTTGCACGGCTGCCCGACACTATTGCGCCGTCCGCGGGCCCGCAAGGCCCGCGCGCCACCTCGGCGCGTCAGCGGAAGGCATCGCACGAGTCCTCGCGCGTCACGGGCGGGGCGGACAGCACGGTGTCGAACGTACCGGGCAGCGGTTTCCCGTCCTCCGTCTGGCCGATCACGCGAACGTCCAGTCCGGGGGCGACACGCGCCAACACGGCCGGCATGCCCCAGTCGCGGCGCGCATGTCCGTTCCCGGTGATGACGGCGACGGGCCCGCCCGTGCGCGCCTTTGCCCGGACGACGGCGCGCGCCAGCATCGCGTCGCGCAGGCGCTGCACGGCCACCATGGCCGGCAGCATCTCCGCCGGCAGGGCATCGCAATGCGCCGCGCCTTGTAGCGCCTCGCGCTCGGCCTGCTGCGCATCGGGCAGGGGCGAAGCCAGCCCGTATTCCTCGGCTTCGGCGCCGAATGCCGCTGCCGCGCCGTCCTCCATCGCGGCCCGCGCCGCGGCGCGCGGCAGCCCCGCCCCGAAAAGCTCGGCCCCCGGGGCGGCGGTGATTATCGGGTGATACATCGCGAAATCGGGCCAGCCGCTCTCGTCCCAGTCCAGCGCGTTCGCAAGTGCCGCGCTGTCCTGACGCAACGCCGGGGTGACACGCGCCGCCTGGTCCTCGGTCAGCATCTCGAACACGATGGCCTCCGGCGCGAACCGGGCCACTTCCTCGGCCTGCCTGTCGTGATGCACCGGGTTGTCGTGGATTTCGCCCAGCACCAGCACGTCCTGTGCGCTGGCGCCGCCGGCGAAAAGCAACAATACGGCAAGAACGCGACCCATCATGCCAGCAGGTTGTGCACCTCGGCCCCGTGCCTTTCAAGATGCTTGCGCATCTTCTGGAATGCCGCCGATTCAAGCTGCCGGACGCGTTCCTTGGACAGGTTCAGTTCCTCGCCAAGGCTTTCAAGGGTACGCGCCGTCTCGCGCAGCTTGCGTTCGTGCACGATGAAACGTTCCCGATCGCTCAGGCCGCCCATCGCCTCGCGAAGCCAGTCACGCAGCGCGTGCAGGTCGTGGCCCTTCTCGACCACCTCGTCCCCGCGCGGCGCCTCGTCCTCGAGGGTGTCGATCCACTCGCGGCCCTCGTCCTCGGTCGTCTGCGTTGCATTGAGCGAGAAATCCGTGCCGGACAGGCGGCCTTCCATCATCTCGACGTCGCGCAGCGGCACGCCAACCTCGTGGGCGATCATCTCGCGCAGCTGGTAGCCGTCCAGTTCCTCGCCCTTTGCCATCGCCTCGCGCTCAAGTCGGGCCTGCACCCGGCGCATGTTGAAAAACAGGCTCTTCTGGCTGCTGGTGCTGCCCGTGCGCACCATCGACCAGTTGCGCATCACGTAATCCTGGATGCTGGCCTTGATCCACCACACCGCGTAGGTCGAGAACCTGACCCCGCGATCGGGGTCGAACTTGTCGGCGGCCTTCATCAGGCCCAGCCCCGCCTCCTGTATCAGGTCGTTCATCGAGGCGCCGTAGCGACGGTATTTCGACGCCATCGAGATCGCCAGCCGCATGTAGGCGGTGATCAGCCTGTGCAGCGCCTCCTCGTCCCGGTTGTCCCGCCACGCGTAAGCGAGTTCGAGCTCGGTTTCGGCATCCAGCAGTTCGGCCTTCATGGCCCGGCGGGACATCGTACTGTCTTGCGGTGCATCAAGTGGCATATCGCCCCCCAGTCAGGCTGTTAAATGTTTCACGCCTTTCCCGGCGTCTCAACCAGTGGTACGCAGCCTCAACCGAAGCGGATCAAAAAGGGATATGCACAACATGCTGCCGGGACTGACCTTGGTACTGGGCGGGGCCGCGTCGGGCAAGACGGCCTTCGCCGAGAAACTCGTGACCGGCACCGGGCGCACGCCCGTCTACATGGCCACCGCACAGGCGCATGACGACGAGATGCGAAACCGGATCGAACGGCACAAGGAACTGCGCGGCGCTGGCTGGCGCACGATCGAGGAGCCGCTCGACCTTGGCCGGACGCTTGCCACCGTCAGCGGCGACAGCGCGATCCTCGTTGATTGCGCCACGATGTGGCTGTCGAACCAGCTACTGGCCGAAAGCGACCCGGCCGAGGCCGAGGCCGCCCTGATGGCCGGCCTCGCGCTGTGCGCCGCGCCCGTGGTGATCGTCTCAAACGAGGTCGGGCTTTCCGTCGTGCCGGAAAACGCGCTGGCGCGCCGCTTCCGGCAGGCACAGGGGGAACTGAACCAGAAGCTCGCCGCCAAGGCCGGTCTTGTCGTCTCGGTCACGGCGGGGCTGCCGCAGGCGCTCAAGGGCGACATGCCGTGACCCGGCTATTCTGGGTCCGCCACGGCCCGACCCATGCGAAGACGATGGTCGGCTGGTCCGACCTGCCGGCCGACCTGTCCGACACGGCCCGGCTGGGCAGGCTTGCCGCGCACCTGCCGGACGGGGCGCCGGTGATATCCTCCGACCTCGCCCGCGCGGTGGCCACGGCCGATGCCATCGCGGGCTCGCGCCCGCGGCTGCCGCATGACCCAGACCTGCGCGAGATCAATTTCGGCGCGTGGGAATTGCAGGCGTTCGACCGGGTCCCGGATCAGGCCGGCCTGCGGGCGTTCTGGGACAACCCGGGCGACATCCGCGCGCCCGGCGGCGAAAGCTGGAACCAGATCACCGACCGGGTCGAACGGGCGACGGACCGCCTGCTGACGGCCCATGCGGGCGGCGACATCATCGTCGTGGCCCATATGGGCGCCATACTGACAAGGGTGCAACGCGCCCTCGGCATCACCGCGTACGAGGCGTTCGGTCACCGCATCGACACGCTGTCGGTGACGGAGCTGCACCTGCGCGGCAGCGACTGGCAGGCGCACGCGATCAATCACCAACCGTGACGCGCCGCGACGCGACGGGTGGCGGCGATCACGCGGTCATCCGCCCCAGGGCAGGGAATAGGTCTTCACGTTCGTGAAGAACTTCATCGCCTCGATGACACCGTCCTTGACACCGTTGCCGCTGTCCTTGATCCCGCCGAAGGGCGACACCTCGATCCGGTAGCCGGGCTGTTCCCATATGTTGCAGGTCCCCACGTCGAGCCCGTTGATATAGGCAATCGCGCGGTTGAGGTCATTGGTGCACACCCCCGAGGACAAACCGAACGGCGTGGCATTCGACATGGTCATGACCGCGGCATCATCATCCGGCACACGGACGATCGGCACCACCGGGCCAAAGGTCTCCTCCCGCACCAGTTCGCTGTCGTGCGAGACATGATCGACCACGATGGGCGGCAGCAAAGCGCCCTGCCGGCCGGGATGATAAAGAATCGACGCGCCCGCGCCCGCGGCCCTGTGCACCCGGTCCTCGAACAGTTCCGCCGCCCGCGCATGGATCACGCATCCCAGCTGTGTTTCCGGATCGCGCGGGTCGCCAAAACGGATCGCCTTCGCCTTTTCCAGCACGCGCGGCACGAAGGCGTCGGCGACGCTTTCCTGCACGAGGATGCGCTTGACCGCCGTGCAGCGCTGGCCGGAATTGCCCGTCGCCCCCGCGACGGCCAGCGCCGCGGCGCGGTCAAGGTCATCGGGGCCGAGGTCATTGAGGACGATCAGCGGGTCGTTCCCGCCCAGTTCCAGCGCGGTACGCTTGTATCCTGCTTTCTCTGCGATCATCTTGCCGACCGGGACACCCCCGGTGAAGGTGATGATATCGATGTTGTCGTTGACGATCATCTCGTCCCCGATGTCCCCGGGCCAGCCGGTAACCACCTGGAACATCTCGGGCGGCAGGCCGGCCTCGTACAGGATATCGGCCAGCGACAGCGCCGTGAGCGGGGTCAGCTCCGACGGTTTACAGACCATGCAGTTGTTCGTGGCGATCGCCGGCGCGATCTTGTGGCTGAGCATGTTCAGCGGATGGTTGAACGGCGTTATGGCCGAGATCGCCAGCACCGGTTCGCGCAGTGTGAAAATCTTGCGCGCCTTGCCATTGTGCGTCAAGTCGCAGGAAAAGACCTCGCCGTCATCCCTCAGGGCCTCGGCCGACGCGAACTGGTAGACATCCTGCGCGCGCCTTGTCTCGTAGATCGCGTGCTGGTGGCAGATGCCCAGCTCCAGCGTCAGCCATTTCGCCAGGGTTTCGCGCCGGTCGCCGATCAACTCGCCCGCGCGACGCAGGATCCGGCTGCGGTCATACCGCGTGAGATCGGGCTTGTAGGCGGCCGCGACCTCCAGCGCGTGCCGCGCATGGTCGGCGGTGCCCGCCGGCACCGTGCCGATCACCTCGTCGGTGTAGGGGTAGCGCACCTCGATCCGGGCCTCGGTGAATACCGTCTCCCCGTTGATCCGCATCCCCTCGTGGCGGATATCGTGCCGGGTCATCACCTGATCCGCCATGACACGACCGCGGCGGTCAGGCCGCCATGACCGCGACAGTTATCAATAGCGCAAAGACCGCGGAGCACGTGGCCGCCGCGTTGATTGGACGTGACCTTCGCCATGATGTGCATCACCGTGGTCCTTTCCGCCGATCATGCTGCCCGCCCGCTCACGCCTTCATGCGCGCGGCGGCCGGGTCGTGCATCGGCCGCAGCGACGCCTCGGCGCGCACGCGGGTGCCGGCGACGTCGATCTCGTAGGTCGAGGCCAGAACCTCGTCCGCGCCCTGCCCCGCGCACGGCACATAGCCCATGCCCATCGCCCCGCCAAGGAAATGCCCGTAATTGCCCGAGGTCAGGTAGCCCACGATCTCGCCATCCCGCAGGACCGGCTCGTTGTGGTAAAGCAGCGGCTCGGGATCCGTCAGCCGGAACTGCACGAGACGGCGCACCAGCCCCTGCTCGCGCTTGGCTTGCACCGCGTCGCGGCCGATGAAGCCGGGCTTGGTCTTCGACACGGCAAAGCCCAGCCCCGCCTCCAGCACGTGATCCTCGCAGGTGATGTCGTGGCCGAAATGGCGAAAGCCTTTCTCGATGCGGCAACTGTCCATCGCGTGCAGCCCGCAGAGCTTGAGCCCGTGATCCGCGCCGGCCGCCAGAAGCGTTTCGAGGACGTGACACGCCATGTCGGCGCTGACATAGATTTCCCAGCCCAGTTCACCCACGTAGGACACCCGGTGCGCCCGCGCCAGCCCCATGCCGATCTCGATCTGCCGGGCCGTGCCGAACGGCTGCGCCGCGTTCGAGAAATCGTCGGGCGAAACCGCCTGCATCAGGGCACGCGATCCGGGCCCCATCACGGCGAGAACGCCCTCGGCCGGCGTCACGTCGGTGATGACGGCCGGATGATCGCCCAGATGGCGGCGTAGCCACGTTTCGTCGGCCAGCCGCGTGCCCGCCGGCGTGACAACGAGGTAGGCGGTCTCGGACAGGCGGGTGACGGTCACGTCCGCCTCGATCCCGCCGCGCGGGTTGAGGAACTGGGTATAGACGATCCGGCCCACGGGCACCGACATGTCCGCGCCGCAGACATGGTTGAGGAACGCCTCGGCCCCCGGGCCCTCCACGCGGATCTTGCCGAAACTCGACATGTCGTAAAGCCCCACGCCGTCACGGATCGCCCGGTGTTCGGCCGCGGCGTTGCCGAACCAGTTCTGGCGTCCCCAGGAATAGCGGTACGCGCGGTCCTGCCCCGGGTCGGCGAACCAGTTCGCGCGCTCCCAGCCCGCGGCCTCGCCCATCACCGCGCCCCGGTCCAGCAACGGCGCGTGAAAGGGGGAGCGGCGCACACCGCGCGCCGTCGCCTTCTGGCGGTAGGGGTAATGATCGGCATAGAGCAAGCCCAGAACCTCGGAGGCGCGGCTGTGCAGGTAATGGCGGTTGCCTTGGAAGGGCTGCATCCGCGCAATGTCCACGTCGCCGAGGTCAAAGGGCTTCTGGCCGTCATGCATCCATTGCGCCAGCGTCCAGCCCGCGCCCCCCGCCGACTGGATGCCGATGGAGTTGAAGCCCGCGGCGACCCAGACATTGTCCATCTCGGGGCAGGGCCCGAGGTGATAGGCGTCGTCGGGCGTGAAGCTTTCGGGACCGTTGAAAAAGGTGTGGATTCCCGCCTCGGCCAGCATCGGCACACGGGCCACCGCCTTTTCGAGAATGGGCTCGAAATGGTCGAAATCCTCGGGCAGCTGGTCGAACTCGAAATCCTCGGGGATGCCGGACATGCCCCACGGCTTCGCCTCGGGCTCGAAGGCGCCGAGCATGAGCTTGCCCGCGTCTTCCTTGTAATAGGCGCATTCGTCGGGCACCCGCAGTACCGGCAGCCGCTCCAGCCCATCGATCGGCTCCGAAACGATGTAGAAATGCTCGCAGGCATGCAGCGGGACGTTGGTGCCGGCCATGCGGCCGACCTCGCGGCCCCACATGCCGGCGCAATTGACCACGTGCTCGGCCTCGATCCGGCCTTCGGCACCGTCCTCGGCCCGCCAATCCACCGACGTCACCCGGCGGCCCTGTCGCACCAGCCCCGTGACCTTCACCCGCTCGGCCACCCGCGCGCCGCCCTGACGCGCGCCCCGCGCCATGGCAAGCGCGATCCCCGTCGGGTCCGCCTGCCCGTCGGTCGGCAGCCAGACACCGCCGGTCACCCCGTCGAGCGCAACGTGCGGGTAGCGCTCGGTGATTTCGGCCGGGCTCATCTCCTCGACGGGCACGCCGAAGGCGCGTGCCATGGCCGCCTGGCGCAACAGTTCCTCGCGGCGGGCCTCGCTGAGCGCGACCGAGATCGACCCGCCCTGCCGCATCCCCGTGGCAACGCCGGTTTCCTCCTCGAGCCGCGTGTAAAGGTCGGCCGAGTAGCGCGCGAGCTTGGTCATGTTGGCAGTGGCGCGCAACTGGCCGATCAGCCCGGCGGCATGCCACGTCGTGCCCGAGGTCAGCTGCTTGCGTTCGAGCAGGACGACGTCGCGCCAGCCGAGCTGGGCAAGATGATAGGCCACCGAGCAGCCCACCACGCCGCCGCCGATGATGACCGCGCGGGCCCGGGTTGGAAGATCGGTCATTGGTACCTCCTGTCAGTCGACATGTGTGCATCGGATCGCGTGCCGCGATCCGACCGGGCGGGGGGCTGGCCCCCCGCACCCCCCGGGGTATTTCCGCCGAGAAGAAGCGTCGGACCGGCAAGGCGGACCCGCCGCCTCGTCGCTACCCGTGCCCTTGCCGGCATCTTGGCGTCACGGACCCTCATTGCAGGAGCAACCGCGCGGCCAGGCCGCCGAACATCACCGCCGCCACGCGGTTGAGCAGCCGGGCACGCGCCCGCAGCACGTGGGCGAACCCGCCCGCCGCCGCGCCGAGCGCCAGCGAGAATGCCCCGCCCAACCCGGCGAAGATCGCGCCCAGCACCGTGATCTGTGCCCAGAGCGGGCCGTTCGACGGGTCGGTGAATTGCGGGATGAAGGCGAATATGAAGAGCGCCGTCTTGGGGTTGAGCACGTTGGTCAGGAAGCCGCGGCGCACCGCCCGCCCGAGGCCGGCCGCCGCCCGCCCGCCGCCCGGGGGGCCCTGCGCGCGCCATGCCTGCACGGCAAGCCACGCGAGGTAGGCCGCCCCGGCATAGCGGATCGCGTCAAGCGCGCGGGGATAGGCGATCAGCAGCGCCGACAACCCCGCCGCCGCCATCGCGACATGCACGACGATGCCCAGCTGCACGCCCAGCGCGGCGGCCATGCCCATGCGCGGGCCACCGGCGATACCGCTGGCCGAGACGAAGACGAAATCCGCCCCCGGCGTGATGTTCAGCAACAGCCCGGCCCCGGCGAAGGCGGCAAGCAGCGCGGGGTCGAACCCTGTCAGCACCTCCCACATGCCGCCGCCTCAATACACGGGCGGGGCGATCACCCAGATCGCCACGCAGGGGGTGTCATGCGGGTTGGCCCAGCAATATTCTTCCCCCCTGAGGCGGAAGCTGTCCCCCTGGCCTATCGTGAACCATCGCGGCCCGATCCTGAGCTCGAGCGTGCCGGACACGACATACCCGACTTCCCGTGTCGGGCGCGCAGCCGGCGCCTGCATTTCCGAGCGGGGGTGGAAAGTGGAGTGGATGACCTCGAAATCATCCGTCAGGTCGGGCGAGAGCAGCTCCTCGACCAGCCCTTCGCCGCATGACCCCAGGGGCCGCCGCGCACCGGCGCGCACGACGTATCCCTGCTCGGCGGCCGGGGCGCTGGCGCGGGTGAACAGGAGCGAGATCGGCACGCCCAGTTCATGCGCGATTCGGCGCAGATCGGAAATCGACGGCTCGGACTTGTCGCGCTCCACCTGGCTCAGCCAGCCGACCGAGCGGCCCAGCGCCCGGGCGAGGGCCGACAATGTCAGCCCCCGCGCCTTGCGCAGCGCCCGAAGGTCGGCGCCCAGCGTGCGCGCCCCGGTGATCCTGTCCTGTTCCATGCGGCGGCGCACCTTGTGAAAATTCCACGGCAGGTTTCACGGTGCGGCGTGGAAGTGAAAAAATCAAGAGGGGTTTCATCCGGCGTCACGGCACCAGGTCGGACTTGCGCCATACGGCCCGGTCGCGGCACCGACGCGTTGCGCACACGGATTTTACGGGATCCGGACAATCACGATGGCGGGCCCGGGTGTCGCCCGAATACGCCGGACAGGATCTTGGCCAGTGCGCGGGCGTCCTCCGCGTCGAAGGCCGCGAACCGGTCACTGTCGATATCCAGCACACCCAGCAACGTCCCCTCCCGGTCCTGCACCGGCAGAACGATTTCGGACCGCGTGGAACCGGAACAGGCGATATGGCCGGGAAACGCGGCCACGTCGGCCACGACCTGCGCCGCCAGCGTGCGCGCCGCGGCACCGCAGACCCCGCGCTCGAAGGGAATGACGAGACATCCGTGCCCGCCCTGGTAGGGGCCGATCTTCAACAGCCCGGGCGCCGTGACGCGGTAAAAGCCTGTCCAGTCGAACCGGTCGTCAGCATGATGAAGCTCACAAGCCAATGTGGCCATCAGCGCGACATCGTCCGTTTCGCCTTCCGTCAGCGCGTCGATCACTCGGCCGGTGGCGTCATAGTCGATCCGCATGGTCATGCTCCCCGTCTGCCCCGGAAGCGAGGGGCCAGCCCCTCGCGCTCCCCGGGGTATTTGTCCCAAGAAGAAGTCACAGACGTTCAAGCGCGATGGCGGTGCCTTCGCCACCACCGATGCAGATTGCCGCGACGCCGCGTTTCAGGCCTCTTTTTTCGAGAGCGTTCAAGAGGGTCACCATGATTCGTGCACCGCTGGCCCCGATCGGGTGTCCGAGGGCGCAGGCGCCCCCGTTGACGTTGACCCTGTCCCGGTCGAGCCCCAGCTCCCGCATGAAGGCCATGGGCACCACGGCGAAGGCTTCGTTGACTTCCCAGAGGTCGACATCCTCGGGGCGCCAGCCGATCGAATCGAGGAGTTTCCGGGCCGCCGGGACCGGCGCGGTGGTGAACCAGCCGGGCGCCTGCGCATGACTGGCATGGCCCGCTATCCGCGCGCGGATGTTCAGGCCGTGGCGGCCGGCCGTATCCCGCCCGGCCAGTAGCAGCGCCGCAGCACCGTCGCTGATAGAGCTGGAATTGGCCGGCGTCACCGTTCCGTCGGAGCGGAAGGCCGGCTTGAGATGGGGGATTTTCTCGGGCCGCGCCTTGCCCGGTTGCTCGTCCCGCGCGATGGTCGTCTCACCCTTTCGGCGCTTCAGGGTCACCGGCGTGATCTCGTCCGCGAAGGCGCCATCGTGCTGCGCCCGGAGGGCGTTTTCCAGCGAGCGGATGGCGTAGGCGTCCTGTGCTTCGCGCGTGAACCGGTATTTCGCGGCGCAATCCTCGGCGAAGGTACCCATGAGGCGGCCCTTGTCATAAGCGTCTTCAAGGCCGTCGAGAAACATGTGGTCGATCGCGTCGGCGTGGCCCAGCCGGGCGCCGGCACGCATCGCGGGCAGCAGGTACGGCGCGCATGACATGCTTTCCATGCCTCCCGCGAGCATGGTGCCCGCTTGCCCGAGGGCGATCCTGTCAGCGGCCATCATGGCGGCTTTCATGCCCGATCCGCACATCTTGTTGAGCGTGGTGGCCGGGACGTCCTCGCCGAGGCCCGCCATGAACCCGGCCTGCCGCGCGGGCGCCTGCCCCTGCCCGGCAGCCAGCACGCAGCCCATCAGCAGCTCATCGGCCGTCGTCGCGCCGGCGTCGGCCAGTGCGGCCCTGATCGCGGCCCCGCCGAGAACCGGCGCCGCGACGCCGGCGAAATCCCCTTGGAAGCCGCCCATCGGTGTGCGCGCGGCGCCGGCAATCAGGACCTCTTGCATCGTCTTTTCCTCCTTTTGTCATCACCTGCATACCGAATGGTAACCAATTCGGTCCACCCTGCCCCGGCATTACCACGAACAGAATGCGAGACAGCCATGGAACTGACCAGCGTCTGCAAGAACGACATCAACCTCGTCAAGGTCGGCGAAGCGCGGATAGACGCGGCCGCGGCGATCCGGTTCAAGGACGCGATGCGCGCGGCCACCGGCTCGGGCCCGGCGCATGTGGTGCTCGACCTGTCCGAGGTCAGCTTCATCGATTCGAGCGGGCTGGGCGCCATCGTCGCCGCCCGCAAGCAGTTGGGGCCGGAACGCCGGCTCGATCTCGCGGGGCTGACAGCGGACGTGGCGAAGGTTTTTGGCCTGACGCGCATGGATACCCTTTTCACCATTCATGACAACGCCGGCTGCCTGTTCGAGCCCGGGCAAGACTGATCCGTGTCAGGTCCGGCCGCAGGCCCCCTCGGCCCACGTCGCGGGACGACGGGGTTCTTTTTGAGCACGATCGCGACGACCGCCGGTATACGCTGCCTTCTGTCGGACCTGCGGACACGACTCGAGGAGGCCGGCCTGTCACCGGAAACATGCGGCACGGTCGAGATCGTGCTAGCCGAAGCGCTGAACAACGTCGCCGAACATGCCTATCCACCTGACAGCCCCGGACCCGTTCATGTCCGCGTGGTGATCCATCAAGAAGGGCTGAGCTGCGAACTGACGGATGCCGGCCGGGCGCTGCCGGGGCTTGTCGTGCCCGCGGGAACACCCCCGGATACGGAAGGCCCGTCCAGCTCGCTGCCCGAGGGCGGGTTTGGCTGGCTGCTCATCCACAGCCTGACCACGGACCTGGATTATGACCACCGGAACGGGCGCAACCGGCTGTCATTGACCATATCCGCCTGATACGCGTCCGATACAATCGCACGCGCGCGCCCAACGTCGCACAATTGCCCGATTTCCAGCGAAAATCAGCCTCATTGCGGGATCATACACAGCATCGTAGCTGCAAGAAGCTTCCCTCGGCGTCGCGTTTTAACAGCCCCCACCCAGTACGTGGCGCCGAGGTTCCTCTTTTCCCGCAATAGACTTTTCAGGCGATTGGCAATCCGCGCGGTGTCGCTTACTGTCCGCAGCCAAAGACAGGAGGCTTCATGCGCGATTTCCAATTTCCGGGCCGCTCGCCCGTTCTTGCGACCAACGGCATGTGCGCCACGTCGCATCCGCTTGCGGCCCGAACGGCGGTCGACATGCTTGCGCGGGGCGGCAACGCCATGGACGCGGCGATTGCCGGCGCGGTGCTGTTGGGCATATGCGAACCCCAGATGACAGGGATCGGCGGAGACGCCTTCGTGCTGTTCCACAAACCCGGCGAGACCGACGTGCGGGCCTTCAACGGATCCGGCCGCGCGCCAACCGGGGCGTCCGCGGCGGCATTGCGTGACGCCGGGCACGAAACCGTGCCGGTGCACTCGGCCCATGCCGTTACCCTGCCGGGCGCCGTCGATGCCTTCTGCCAGCTTTCCGATGCGCATGGCAGGCTCGGCCTCGATACGATACTAGCCCCCGCGATCCACTACGCGGACGAAGGCGTGCCCGTTGCCCCACGGGTGGCGTTCGACTGGCCTGTTGCCGGCAAGTGCCTGCAGGGGCACGGGCTGAGCCATTACAATGATGGCGGCAAGCCGCTGCAAACCGGTGACATCTTCCGCGCGCCGGGTCAGGCCGACGTATTGCGGCGGATCGCCCGTGACGGACGCCGCGCTTTTTACGAGGGCGAGGTGGCCGAGGACATGCTGACGGCGCTGACCGCCGCCGGCGGCACGCATACGGCAGACGATTTCGCCAACACACGTGGCGCGGAGACGACGCCGGTGGCGGGCGACTACGGCGGTGCCCGGTTGAGCGAACACCCGCCGAACGGACAGGGCGCCACCGCGCTGCTGATGCTCAATATCCTCAAGCATTTCGACATTGCAGCAATGGATCCCCTTGGTAGCCAGCGCGCCCATATCGAGGCGGAGGCGACCAAGCTGGCCTATGACGCGCGCAACCGGTTCATCGCCGACCCGGATCATACGGCGCGTCTGGACCACATGCTTTCCCCGGAAACGGCGGCCCAGCTTGCCGCCCTGATCGACCCGGGCAAGGCCATGCCGGCCGCCGCGCCGCTGACCGAGGCGGTACATCGCGATACGGTCTACATCACCGTGGTAGACAAGGACGGCATGGCGGTGTCGCTGATCTACTCGATCTTCCACGGCTTCGGCTCCGGGCTGGCATCCGGTAAGTTCGGAATACTCTTTCAGAACCGCGGCGCGGGGTTCACGCTCCAGCCCGGGCATCCGAACGAACTGGCCGGCGGCAAGCGGCCGATGCACACGATCATTCCCGGCATGTTGTCCGAAAACGGCCGCGTGATGATGCCGTTCGGCGTGATGGGCGGCGCCTATCAGCCCTGCGGCCATTCACGCTTCGTGTCCAACCTGCGCGATTTCGGCATGGACCCGCAGACGGCGATCGACGCGCCGCGCTGTTTTTCGGATAGCGGGAAACTCAAGGTCGAGCGCGGCTACGATGACGCGGTCAGGCGCGAACTTGCCAGCATGGGACATGACGTTGTCACGCCCGACGAGGCGATCGGCGGGGCGCAGGCCATCAACATCCGTTCCGACGGGGTTCTGGAAGGCGGCAGCGACCCGCGCAAGGACGGCTGCGCCCTCGGCTATTGACCTGTTGACGGCCCTCAGCATTGCCCTGCCCGTGCATCTTGGGCGGGGCGGCAACGGCGCCCGGTTCGGGCTCAGTTCAGCTGGAAATGAAGCGGGTAGTGTCCGTCCTCGAAAGGTCCGAACAGGTCCGGGATGTCGGGATGATCGACCGGCTCGCCCGAATAGTCGGCGATCAGGTTCTGCTCGCTCACGTAGGCTACGTAATAGCTTTGGTCATTCTCGGCCAGCAGGTGATAGAAGGGTTGTTCCCGCTCCGGCCGGCTGTCCTCGGGAATGGAATGATACCATTCCTCGGTGTTCGAGAATTCCGGATCGACATCGAAAACCACGCCGCGGAACGGGTGTTTCCTGTGCCGAACGACCTGACCCAGATGATATTTCGCACGTGTCTTCAACATAGCAGTCAGCCCCTACAGGTGCAGACTAACTGTTTCAAGTCCGGTTTGTCCAACCGCGCCCCCAAAATTTCGCCGAAACAGTTTGTGAACCGCGACGTTACAGTGGCCCCGGTTTTCCACTACGGTCAGGCGGTGCGCGCGTGCCCCGCCAGCCCCGAAACCGGAATTCCCGTTTCCCTCCGCCACCGCTTTCCGCTAAACTGTCGGAAAAAGAACAGGAAGCGAGAGGCATATGAGCAGAACTCTTCGCGCAATGATGATTATCCTGCTGCTTGGATCCTGCGGCGGGGGCAGCGGCCCGCCGCCGCGAGACCTCGATGATGCGTGCAGCATTCTCGACGAGCGGCCAAGATACGAGCGCGCCTTCCGGGCCGCCGAGCGTCGCTGGGGTGTGCCGGTGCATGTCCAGATGGCCACGATTCACCAGGAAAGCAGGTTCGACGGCACCGCGCGAACGCCGTTTCGATACATGCTCGGCGTGATCCCGATGGGCCGGCAAAGCTCCGCCTACGGCTACAGCCAGGCTCTGGACGGAACATGGGATGAATACCGCGAGCAAACGCGCCGCTTCGGCGCCCGTCGCAACGACATCCACGACGCGGCCGATTTCATGGGCTGGTACATGTCCAAGTCGAACGAAAGCCTTGGCATATCCATGAGCGACACGCGCAACCAGTACCTTGCCTATCACGAGGGGCGCACCGGTTTTTCCCGCGGGAGCCACAACCGCAAGGGCTGGCTGCTGCGCGTTGCCGACAAGGTGGCCGACAGGTCCCGCATGTATCAGGCCCAGCTCAGGGATTGTGGCGGCAGGCGCTTCGGCTTTTTCTGACGACGCGCCGCGCGGCCGGCCGCCGCGCCGTCACCGGTCCGGCGGTTCGACGCCCACACCGGGAATTTCGAAGCGTTCGTTGCGCAGGGACACGTCGGGCGTCAACTCGCCAAGGACGACGGTCGTGCGCCCGCCACCGCTGTCGTTGATCACCCATTGACGCAACTGCACGGGCGGGCCCGAAAAAACCAGTTCGATACTGCCGTATTCGGGATGGTCGGGGTCCTGCGCCCGGACTGTCGTGGTCTTGCCATCGCTGGCATGGCCCGTGACCATGCGCTCCCGCGTCAGGTCGACGTTCCGCGCAAGGATGATCTTCAGCGGCGTGCGGTTCAGCGGATAGGCCTCGGGGCCCGTATTGGATTTCGGATCGATGATTCCGACCCGGTCGCCATCGGCGATTACAAGCGTTTCCTCGGGCGGCGTGTATTCGAACCGTACCCGCCCCGGACGCTTGAGCAGGATCCGGCCCGTGCTGATCGACCCGTCATCATTGATCTGGGTGAAATCCCCGCGGGCGGTCTCAAGCCCGTTGAGATACGTTGAAATCTGCGCCAGCGACAGCTTCTCGGCCGCCGCGGGCAGGGCAAGGACCGCGCTCAGCACGGGCACCAAAAGGAAGCGCAACAGGGTCATGACATGTTATTTATGGGGGCGCGGCACGGATTGCACCACCCGGCAGGGCAAAATTTTCATCCCGGCCATAGCCCGCTTGCCGACCTATTGCTCGGGCACGAGGATTTCGCGCTTGCCCACATGGTTCGCCGCGCTGACCACGCCCTGCTCCTCCATCTGCTCGACAAGCCGCGCGGCCTTGTTGTAGCCGATGGCCAGCTTGCGCTGGATATAGGACGTGGAACACTTGCGATCCTTGATGGCGATTTGCACCGCCTGATCGTAGAGCGCGTCGTCACCGTCGGTGTTCCCGCCCGTTGACAGGCCGAGGACCTGATCGACGCTGCTGGCCTTTTCCTCCTCGGGGCCATCGACAACGCCGTTCACGTAATCCGGCGGGCCGTACGCCTTGAGATTGCTGACCACCTCCTCGACCTCCTCGTCCGAGACGAAGGGCCCGTGGCACCGGGTGATCTTGCCGCCGCCGGCCATGTACAGCATGTCACCCATGCCAAGCAGCTGCTCGGCGCCCATCTCGCCCAGAATGGTGCGGCTGTCGACCTTGGACGTCACCTGGAAGCTGATCCGCGTGGGGAAGTTGGCCTTGATCGTGCCGGTGATCACATCGACAGAGGGCCGTTGCGTCGCCATGATCAGGTGGATACCGCTGGCGCGCGCCATCTGGGCGAGCCGCTGGATGCAGGCCTCGATCTCCTTGCCGGCCACCATCATCAGGTCCGCCATCTCGTCGACGATGACAACGATGTAGGGCATCTTCTCGGGCGCGAATTCCTCGGTCTCGAACACGGGTTCACCGGTCTCGTCGTCGAACCCCGTCTGGACCGTGCGGCTGAACATTTCACCCTTGGCAAGCGCTTCCTCGACGCGGCCATTGTAGCCGTCGATATTGCGCACGCCCATCTTGGACATCTTGCGATAGCGCTCTTCCATCTCGGCGACGACCCACTTGAGCGCGACGACCGCCTTCTTGGGATCGGTCACGACGGGGCTGAGCAGGTGCGGAATCCCGTCATAGACCGAAAGTTCCAGCATCTTGGGATCGATCATGATGAGCCGGCATTCGTCCGGTCGCAGCTTGTAGAGAAGCGACAGGATCATCGTGTTGATCGCCACCGACTTGCCGCTGCCCGTCGTCCCCGCGATCAGCAGGTGCGGCATCTTGGCAAGGCTCGTCACGATCGGGTCGCCGCCGATATCCTTGCCAAGCGCAAGCGGCAGCTTGACGTTGCTGTCGTCGAAATCGCGGGTGGCGAGGATTTCGCGCAAGATGACCATCTCGCGGTTGTCATTGGGCAATTCGATCCCGATGACGCTGCGGCCGGGCACGGTGGAAACACGCGCCGCCAGCGCCGCCATCGACCGGGCGATATCATCGGCTAGTCCGATCACGCGGCTTGCCTTGAGCCCCGGTGCCGGCTCCAGTTCGTACATCGTCACGACAGGACCCGGGCGGACGCTGACGATTTCGCCCTTCACGCCGTAATCGTCCAGCACGTTCTCCAGCATCCGCGCGTTTTCTTCCAGTGCCTCGTCGCTCAGGTGGTGACGCCGGATACTGGCCGGATCGGTCAGCAGGTTGAGCGGCGGCAGGTCGAAATCCGGCTCTGCCCCCTCCTCGAACTGAAGGGCGGGCTGTTCTTCCTCCATCGCCCGGCGCGAGGGCTGCGGCGCTTTCCTCGTGTCGTGCTGCACGACCTTTTTCGGCTCGGCCACGGGAATGCGCGGCTTCTCCGGGCGGCGGGATGCCGTATCGGCGTCCCGGGGCGGCGCGGGGTGGGCATCCGGCTGCGTCGGCGCGGCATCCGCCCCGGTCGGCACGCGCGGTGCACCGGTCAGCGGTGGCTCCGGCGGCAACTCTGCCGGGGGCGCGGACAGCGGTGGCTCCGGCGGCAATTCCTCGTGCCGGGCCGTGTTCAGGATCAGCGGATCCGGGCCTCGTCCGCGTCCCTTCGTCAACGGTGCGACGCTTTCCGACTGCACGGCCGGGTTCTGGCGGACCCGTGACTTGATGACATCGGCGATCTTGGCCCTTACGCGGTCATCCCCCGGGGTGCCGGGATCGGCCTCGGGACCCTCGGTTTCGACCAGCTCGGGTTCGGGCATGGGATCATGGCGCCGCATCAGGGTCGGCATCCGCGCGAGAAGGCCGCCCGATTTCTCGGCGGGGGGCTCTTGTTCGGCTGCTTGCTGCGGCTCCGGCTGCGGGCCGCGGCGCAACGCCGGTTCGGGCGCGGGTGCTTGAGCGTCCGCCCGAGCGGCGTCGGCCCTGCGTGCGCGCCGTTCCGCCGTTCGGGCCTGAAGCCCTCGGGCCGCCTGCGCGGCACCGCTTGCACCACGGCCGGTGAGCGCCCGCGCGGCGGCATAGCTCATGATCAGCCCGATCAGAAGGAACCGACCGACCTGGCGCAGTTCGGCCCGCGTGAACCCCAGAACGAAGGCCCCCAGACCGATCATCGCAAGACCAAGGACGATCGACATCAGCTTGAGGCCAAGCGCCGCGCCGACCGGCAGAACCCCGAGCAGGGTACCCAGAACGGTATCCCCGAAAAGACCGCCGAGGCCGAAACTGTGTGTCGCCGCCCAGCTTTCGCCGGGGGTCAGCGACGAGGTATAGAGCGACAAAAGCGCCACCCAGACGGGGACGATGATCAACCGGTTGACCGCGCGGTCCTCACCCCGGTGCAGGGCAAAGCGGACGCCCCAGGCGGCCGGAACAACGGCAAAGCCCCAAGCCCCCCAGCCGACGATCATGAACAGGGGCGCGGCAATCGAGGCGCCGGTATGTCCCAACCAGTTCCGCACGGGCGCATCGGTCGCCGACATCCAGCTCGGGTCATCGGGGTGGTACGAAACGATCATCGCCGCCGCCATCGCCGCCACGGCCAGCAGCAGCAGGCCCAGCAGTTCCTTGCCGCGCTTCTCGACCGCCTCGGCCATGGAGCTGTCAAGCAACGGTTCACGCCCGCGTGTCTGGTATGCCATCTTGGTCCTCGTCCTCAATCAACCGTACAGACAGTCGCGCAGCCGCGTCAGCCCGCGCGCCATCTCTTCTTTTGGGGCCACCATCGCGGCCCTTATGTACTCTTTTCCCGGGCTCACGCCGTCGGCTTCACGGCTGAGATAGGCGCCGGGCAGCACGCGAACGCCGGTTTCACGCCACAGCTTCAGGCTTGCCGCCTCGCCATCCGCCACGGGCAGCCACAGGAAGAAACCGGCTTTTGGGCTTTCGTACCCGGCCACGTTTTCCATGATCTCGTCAGCCAGCCGGTATTTTTCGCGGTAAAGCGCGCGGTTCTGCTCGACATGCGCCTCGTCAGACCAGACGGCGGCGGCCGCGTGCTGCAACGGCATGGGCAAGGGGGCCCCGGCATACGCGCGCAATTGTTTCATCCGCGCGATGCTCTGCGGGCCGCCGGCCACGAAACCGCTGCGCAACCCGGGCAGGTTCGACCGCTTGGAAAGACTGTGAAAGACCACCACGCGCTCCGGATCCGCGCCCATGTCACGCGCGACCTGCAACGCGCCCGGCGGGGGGGCGTCGCGGTAAATCTCGGAATAGCACTCATCCGCGAACACCTTGAAATCGTGTTTCTCCGCCAGCCCGATCAACGCGCGCCAGTAATCGCGCCCGGCCACCGCGCCCTGCGGATTGGACGGGGAGCACAAATACACGACCGCCGTGCGGTCGAGCACTTCCGGGGATACAGCGGAAAAATCCGGCAAGTGCCCGGTTTCTTGCACGGCCGGCAGGAAAACCGGTTCCGCGCCCACGCTGAGCGCGGCCACCATGTAGACTTGGTAGAACGGGTTGGGGATCAACACCTTTGGGCGCCCGCCCCGCTTGGTTTCGGGGCACAGCGCCATCATCGCGTTGTACAGCCCCTCCCGCGTGCCATTCAGCGCCATGACGTTCGACCGGGGATCAAGCGTCACGCCATAGCGCCGCGTGATCCAGCCGGTGATGGCCTCGAGCAATGGCGGGCAGCCATCGTTCACCGGGTATGTGCCGAACCCGTCGGCGTTGTCGGCGATGATCCGCGTGATCCAGTCCGGGAAGGCGTGCTTGGGCTCGCCGATGGTCATGTGCACCACGTCTGCACCGGGCTCATGCTGATCCAGCAAAGCCCGCAGACGCGGAAACGCATATTCCGGTAGGTTCGAGAACCGCTCGGGAAACATCTGTGACTGCCTCAAGGTTCGGGATCATTCGCGCCCCGTTTCCCGCAAACTTACCCAAGCGGCGACGTCAGGTCCAGAAAAACCAAGGACTTGACACGAGGAATGTGGCATTTTTGGCAATCCGCGGCGGCAGCCCGACGACCGTTACGCCGACTGCGTGCCGCCGGGATCACCGCAATACCGGCTCCGACGCGGCGGCCAATCTCAGCAGGCTTTCCTCCGCGCCCGGCCGCCCGCACAGCGTCAGGCCACAACTGGGCGTACCGGTCGGCAGGCTGACGGCGCAAAGCCCCATCAGGTTGCCAACGCGGGTATTGCGCAGGGTCAGCAAGTTCTCGGTCACGTAATAGTCCTCGTCCCGCATCAGCCGATCGGCATCGGGCGGCAGGTTCGGGGCCGTCGGCATCAACACCGCGTCGAAACCCGCCACGCGGGCACGCCACGCCTTGCGCAGCTCCGCCAGCTTCCGCCACGCGGCGACGTAGTCGGGGGCGCTCACGTCGCGGCCGCCACGAAAGCGTTCACGGATGGGGGCGAACATCTTGTCGGGCGCGGCCTCGATCGTGTCGCGCCAGATACCATATGCCTCCGACGTATAGAGTATGCCCGACATCGGCATCGCGTCGGCCACTTCGGGCGCGTCGATCTCCTCCACCACCGCGCCCGCGTCCCTGAGGCGCGCAACGGCATCCAGATAGGCCGCCGCGGGCGCTTCGCGGATGTCGTCCAGAACCACCGTCTGCAATGCCGCGAACCGCCGCCCGCGCAGGGATGCACCGCCGAGGTCGGGCGCGGCCCCACCTTCGAGCGCGGCCAGCAGCAGCGCGGCATCTTCCACGCTGCGGCACAGCGGGCCGACCGTGTCGAACTTCTCCGCCAAGGGCACGACCCCGTCGAGTGACAGCCGCCCGGCGGTCGTCTTGAGACCGACAAGGTCGTTCCACGCGGCGGGGATGCGCACTGACCCGCCGGTATCACTGCCGATCGCGCCCGCCGCCAGATCAAAAGCCACGCTGGCCGCCGCCCCGGACGAGGACCCGCCGGGCACCGCGCGCGCATCGTTCACGCAGGGCGGCGTCGCCGTGACCGGGTTCAGACCGAGGCCGGAAAACGCCAGCTCGCTCATGTGCGTCTTGCCCAGACAGACCATGCCGGCCATCGAGGCGTTCCGCAGGACGTCGGCATCCGCGCCGGGAACCCGGCCTTCCAGCAGGGCGCTTCCCGCTTGCGTCGCCGTTCCGGCGCTGTCGAACAGGTCCTTCCAGCTGACAGGGACGCCATCGAGCGGTCCGAGCCGCTGCCCTGCGCGGGCCCGGGCCGCGGCCGCGTCGGCCTCGGCCATTGCGCGGTCACGCGTGACCGCCGCGTAAATGCGGTCCCGGGATTCATGCGCGTCGATCGCCGCCAGGAAACGCTCGGTCAGCGCCACCGGGTCGATCTCGCCGCGCCCGATCGCCCGGCCCAGATCGGCCGCGCTCATGCCTAGCCAGTCAATCATGCCCGTCCTCCCGCAAATTCTTGCCGTGGCCGAAGGTAACGGCACCGTGCCACATGGACAATCCCGCAAGAGCCGCCATATTGCGCGACATGGAACAAGACAGCGATATCGTCATCGTCGGCGGCGGGCTCAACGGCCCCGCGCTCGCGCTGGCGCTGGCCCAAGCGGGATTCAGCGTCACGATCGTGGACGCCCTTGCGGAAAAGGTGCGCAAGAACGCGGCTTTCGACGGTCGTGCCTATGCCCTCGCGCTCGGGTCTGTGCGGCTCCTGACAAATACGGGCATCTGGCCGCAGGTCGCCGAAAAGGCGCAGCCGATGCTGGAGATCAAGGTGTCCGACGGCCACGCGGGCAAGGGTCCTTCCCCGTTTTTCCTGCACTTCGATCATGCCGAGATCGAGGAAGGGCCGATGGGGCACATGCTGGAAGACAGGTTCCTGCGCCGCGCGTTTCTGGACGCGATGGCCGCCAAGGACCGGATCACCCGGATCACCGACAGCGTCATCGCACAGGAGCCGGGCCAAGCGGCCGTGACCCTGCGCCTTGCCTCGGGCAGGACGCTCACGACGCGGATGCTTGTCGGATGCGACGGCCGCCGGTCCGGCACCGCGGCACGGGCCGGCATACGGCGCACCGGCTGGGGCTACGGGCAGACGGCGCTTGTCGCGGCAATCGAACACGATCGGCCCCATGACGGGATCGCGCACCAGTTCTTCATGCCGCCGGGCCCGCTGGCCATCCTGCCGCTGCCCGGCAACGTGAGCTCCATCGTCTGGAGCGAGACCGATGAAACCGCCGCCCGCTTCATGGCGCTGTCCGACGCCGATTTCATGACCGTGCTGCGCCCGCGCTTCGGCGATTTCCTCGGGGACATCCGGCTGCGGGGCAAGCGCTTTGCCTATCCGCTCGGGCTCAGCCTCGCGAACAGCTTCGTGTCCGACCGGCTGGCGCTGGTGGGCGATGCGGCCCACGGGGTGCACCCGATTGCCGGGCAGGGGCTCAACGCCGGGCTTCGCGATGTCGCAGCGCTCGCACAGGTCCTGACGGACGCCCGCCGCCGGGGCGAGGATATCGCGGCACCGGATGTGCTGGCGCGGTACCAGCAGTGGCGCCGGTTCGACACCGCCACCTTGGCCGCGGCCACGGATCTGACGAACAGGCTGTTTTCCAACGACAATCCTTGTCTACGGCTCGCGCGGGACATCGGCATGGGCGCGGTCAACGCCATGCCCGGTCTGCGCCGCGGCTTCATCCGCGAGGCGGCGGGCCTGACAGGTGATTTGCCCGACTTGATGCGGCCCTGATCCCGCGGGGCCCTATCGCGTGTCAGGCCGGGGCCGCCTGCCGGCGCAGGATCGATATGACCGTGTCGCCGTAGCGTCGCTGGTCCAGCAGGTGCATCCCGGCGGGCGGGGTGATGGCCCTGCCTTCTTCCCAGACAATCAGCGCGTCATCCGCCAGCCATCCGCCCGCCTGCGCAGCTTGCAGCGCGGCCTCGCCCAAGTCTTTGCCATAGGGCGGGTCGAGGAAGACCAGATCGAACACCCCGTCTGGGGTCTTGCCCGGCCGACGCGCATCACGCGCCAGCACCTGTGCGCGTTCCCGCACCTCGCACAGCTTGATGTTTTCGCGCAGCACCGCCAAGGCCTTGCGGCCGTTTTCGACGAAAACCGCCCTGCCAGCCCCGCGTGACAGGGCCTCGAGGCCCAAGGCCCCCGTGCCGGCGAAAAGATCCAGAACGTGCGCGCCCGCCACGACGTCGCCATGCGCGCTCATCAGCATGTTGAACAGGCTCTCGCGCACGCGGTCCGACGTGGGCCGCAGGCGCGCGGCCTCGTCGCCCTTGCCAAGGCTGGCCAGCCGCCGGCCCCGAAGCGTGCCGCCGACGATCCTCACGCCTTCAGCAAGCCCTTGAGATCGCTGTCGGGGTCCGCCACCACCGCCGGGTCGGCGGTTTTGCCGCTGTCTATGAGACGCTTGCCCACCATGTAGGCGCGCGCGTCATTCGCCGCATCCACGGCAAGCAGCGTGTCGCCCTTGAAATACCAGAAGGAAACGCCGCTCTCGCCCTGCCGGGTCACGACCCGGTCATACCCCGTATTGAGCCCCGCGATCTGCAGTTTCACGTCGTACTGGTCCGACCAGAACCAGGGTTTGGGGACGTAATCCTTTTCCGCGCCCGTGATGTTCCCGGCCACGCATTCGGCCATGTCGATGGCGTTCGGCACGCTTTCCAGCCTGAGCCGCGCGTCCCCCAGCGGGAAAGACGCGCAATCGCCCGCGGCCCAGATGTCGGGATCGCTCGTCCGGCCGTGGCGGTCCACCTTGATCCCGTTCTCGATCTCGAGGCCCGCCGCCTCGGCCAGCGACGTGGCCGGGCTGATACCGATTCCGACGATCACGAAATCGACGTCCAGTTCGCTGCCGTCCGACAGGCGCGCGCCCTGAACCCGTTTTTCGCCATCGAGCCGCGCAAGCCCCACACCTTCGCGGATCTCCACGCCGTGCCGCTGATGCAGCTTGCGAAAGTAATCCGCTGTCTCGCTGGCGGCCACGCGTTGCAATATCCGGTCGGCCATTTCCACGATGGTCACTTTCAGCCCTTTCTTGGCCGCGACCGCCGCCGCCTCGAGCCCGATATAGCCACCGCCGACGATCAGCACGTGGCGCCCGGGTTCGAATTCGGGGGCCATGGTGTCCACGTCCTTGAGCTCCCGCACCACATGCACGCCGTCCAGTTCGCCGCCGATCGCGCCGGGCAGACGCCGCGGCACCGATCCTGTCGTGAAGACAAGCTGGTCATACGGCACCTGCCGGCCGCCCGTGATCACCACCTTGTCGGCCCGGTCGACGGCCGTCACCGTCTCGTCGAGGTGAAGGTCGATGTGGTTCTCCGCGTAGAAGCTCTCGGGCCGCAGGAAGAGCCGTTCCAACGCCATTTCCCCCAGCAGGTACTGCTTGGACAGGGGCGGGCGCTGATAGGGTGGCACATGTTCCTCCCCGATGAGCGTCACCTTGCCGGTAAAGCCCAGCGTCCGCAGCTTCGCGACAAGCGAACTGCCCGCCTGCCCGGCCCCGATCACGACAATGGATTGCATCCGCGCCTCCGGTTTTCCATGGCACCCTGCTGGCACCGATCCTATATTTACGCCCACGCGGAACGCAATTGAAAGACAGGATACGACAATGACACTGACCGCCGGCGACAAACTTCCCGACGCAACGCTGATGAGCATGGGCAGCGACGGCCCCGAGCCCGTATCGCTCACCGAGAAGACGAAAGGCCGCAAGGTCGTGATCTTCGCGGTGCCCGGCGCCTTCACGCCGACCTGCCATGCCGCTCACCTGCCCAGCTTCATCCGCACCAAGGACGACCTTGCCGCCAAGGGCGTGGACGAGGTGATCTGCGTGGCGGTCAATGATCCGTTCGTCATGGGCGCGTGGGGCGACACGACGGGCGCAACGGCAGCCGGCATCACCATGCTCGGCGACGCGGATTCCAGCTTCACCAAGGCGATCGGCATGGATTTCGATGCGCCGCCGGCCGGCCTGCTGGCCCGGTCCAAGCGGTATGCCATGATCGTGGATGATGGACAGGTCGTCCATATCGAGACCGAGGACAACCCCGGCGTCTGCGAAGTGAGCTCCGGTGAGAAGGTGCTCGAAGCGCTCTGAACGCCGCGCCGCCGCGCATCAGAACGATTGGCAGGGTGGCCGTCCGGCCACCCTGCCGTCCCTTCGGTTATCGTCAGCCGTCAAGGCCCAGTGCCCGCCGCCGCCGGCGGGCCCACACCGTCACCAGATGGTCCACCATCAAGCCCATGAAGGCAACGGCGAGGCCTAGCACAAGCCCCTTGCCCACGTCCGATGAGCTCAGTGCCCGCTGCATTTCCTGCCCCAGATCCTGCGTGCCGATGAACGCCGCGATGATCACCATGAAAAGCGAGAACATCACCGACTGGTTGACGCCCACCATGATCGTCGGCAGGGCAAGCGGCAATCGTACGCTCCACAGGGTCTGCCGCCGCGACGCGCCGGACATGTCGGCGGCCTCGATCTGCGCCGACGGAACGCCCCGGAGCCCCTCGATCGTGTAACGGATGAGCGGCACCGCCGCGAACAGCACGACAGCCCCGACCACGGCCACGTCATTGACGCCGAACAGCATCACGACCGGGATCAGGTAGATGAAGCTGGGGAACGTCTGCAACGTGTCGCAGACCAGCAGAACGGCCCGCGCCCTGCCGTCGCTCCGCGACCCCCAGATCCCGAGCGGGAACCCGATGAGCGCGGCAAGGAAAACCGAGAAACTTACCGTGTAGACGGTGATCATAGCCCGGTCCCACCATCCGGACATCGCGATGAGTCCGAAATAGGCGAGGCAGACAAGCGCCGACCGGCGGCCGCCCACGCCCCAGCCGAGGGCCGTCAGCAAAACCAGCACCGCCGAGAACGGCAGCCAGAGCATCCCGTCGCGCAGCGGGATCAGGACCCAGACGATCAGGAACCAACGCAACCACTGGGTCACCGGGTCGATCGTGATGATGATCCAGTCCATGACCGCGTCGAGCGGGTCTGACAGGCTCAGCGCCTCGCGCCGGCCAATCTCGTGAAACACGGGGAAAACCAGCGACAGCCCCCAGAAAACGGCAACGAGCCCGGCCCAGATCACCAGCAGCCGGTGACGGACCAGCCAGGAAACCCCCTTTTCAAGATGCTCGGGCTGCTTGCTCGCCCACGCTTTGGAACAGCGGTCGAGCAGCACCGCGATCAGCACGATGGTGATCCCGATCTCGATGGACCGGCCGATCTTGAGCGCCTGCAGAAGCTGCAACAGTTTCTGCCCCAGTCCCGGCATGCCGATGAAACTGGCCAGCACCACCATCGCGAGACACTGCATGATGACCTGATTGACCCCGACCAGTATCTCGGTCCGCGCGGTCGGAATGCGGACATGACGCAGGAGTTGCAATCGTGTCGCCCCCGCCATCTGCCCGGCCTCGATCACCTCGGGGGGCACTTTCTGGAGGCCGAGAAGCGTCATCCGGATCATCGGCGGCACCGAGAATATGATGGTGACGATCGCGCCGGCCTTGGGCCCCACCCCGATAAAGACGACCACGGGGATCATGTAGGCGAAATGCGGCAAGGATTGCGCGATGTTGAGAACCGGGTTGAGGATCCGCTCGAACCGCGGGCTGCGCCACGCCAACGTACCCATCACAAGGCCCAGCACCACCGAGAACGGCGCGGCCACGAGGATCACGGAAAGGGTTTCCATCGTCCATTCCCACTGACCCATGATCGACACCCACACGAAGGTGAGCCCGCCGAACAGGCCCAATCGCCAGCCATTGAGGTAATAACCGATCATCGCCACGGTCACCGCGATCACCGTCCACGGCATCGGGCCGATCCGGGGCCAGCGGTTCTTGCCGTAAAGCAGGTTCGCCGTCACGTTCAGCAGCCACTCGACACCGTCCGCGAAGGCACGGGTCGCGTGGATCAGTCCCAGATCTTCGCGGAGAAAGGAAAAGAAGGCATTGATCCAGTCCGCGAACGGCCAGACCAGCCACGCGGGCGGGCGGATCAGCGCCTCGGGCAGGAAGCCCTTGGACAGCGCGAGCGCCACCGCCGCCGCAAGGAGTATCTGCGCCACGCGCATCCGGGCGTCGGGTCCGGGGCTTGTTGCAAGGTCGGTTGCCGTGGCCGTCATTCCGCGCCCCCCAGCAGAAGGTCCAGCGCTTCGCGGCGGTCCAACGCCCCGACCACGTTGCCATCCGTCCCCGTGACGGGCAGCATGGCGCGGTCATCATTGACAAGCAGCCGGGCGATTTGAGCGATCGTCTTGTCGCCGGATACCGGGGCACCGGCCAGATCGTGGCCGTTCACGGGACGGGCCATCGCCCGCGCATGGACGACGCGCGCTTTCTCGATATCCTCGATGAACTTGGCCACGTAATCCGTGGCAGGCGCCATCACGATCCGGTCGGGTCGGTCGCATTGCTCCACCGCGCCGTCCTTCATGATGGCGATCCGGTCGGCAAGCCGCAGCGCCTCGTCGAAATCATGCGTGATGAAGACGATGGTCTTGCCCAGCATGTCCTGAAGCCGCAGGAACTCGTCCTGCATCTCGCGGCGGATCAGCGGGTCGAGCGCCGAAAAGGGCTCGTCGAGAAACCATATATCGGGTTCGATCGCGAGGCTTCGGGCAATGCCCACGCGCTGCTGCTGACCGCCGGACAATTCGCGCGGGAAATAGTCCTCGCGTCCATCGAGCCCCACCAGCTTGATCATCTCCATCGCGCGGGCGCGGCGGGCATGGACATCCTGACCGCGCATTTCCAGCGGGAAGGCGACATTGTCGAGGACCGTGCGGTGCGGCAGCAAGCCAAAGCTCTGGAAAACCATGCCCATCTTGTTCCGGCGCAGGTCGATCAGGTCTTTCTCGGAAAGGTCGCCGATTGTCTGTCCCTCGATGGAGACCTCACCACCGGTGATCTCGATCAGGCGGGACATGCACCGCACCAGCGTCGATTTCCCCGAGCCGGACAACCCCATGATGACCAGCATTTCGCCGCGTCCGATGTCCAGAGAAACGTCGCGAACCGCCGGCACATAACCTGCCGCCCGGATTTCGTCGAAGCCTGCATCGGGGCTCAGGCCCGCCAGAAACGTCTCGGGCGTCGGGCCGAACAGTTTCCAGACATGCCGGCATGAAATAACGGTGTCATGGTCAGACATGCGTAAAACTCCTGTGAAAGGGCAACCGACCGCCCCGGCCGGACACCGGGGCGGCCAAATGATCCGTTCAGGGAGGGGTCACATCATGCCTTCGACCCACGGCTGCCAGACATCCTCGTTCTGCTCCAGCCACTCTGTCGCGGCATCCTCGGGCTCCAACTCGTCGACATCGACCAGCTTGGCCATTTCCGCGATCTGCGGATTGGTGAAGCTGATATTCTCAAGGACCGCATAAGCATCCGGCCATTTTTCTTCCATGCCGTCCCACGCGGCTTTCTTGAGGTAGCCGTCGGCCGGATTGCCGCAATCGTAGGTGGCGTCAGGGTTCGGCCCGAGGGAGGCGTCATCCTTGCAGCCTTCGAAATAGGCCGGGAATTCCACGAATTCACCCGGCCAGACGGCCTCCACGAAATTGGGGGTCCAGTTGAAGATCACGACCGGCTTCTTGCTGCGCTCGGCCGCCGCGACCTCGGCCCACAGCGCCGCGGCCGATCCCGCGTTCACGACGACGAAATCCATGTCGAGCGCATCGACACGTTCCTGGTCGTGCTTGAGCCAGTCAACCGGGCCGCCCAGGAAGCGCCCCTGATCACCGGTTTCGGGCGTTGCGAACTTCGCCGCGCAGTCGTTCAGCGCCTCCCAGTCCGGAAGGCCCGGGCAGGCTTCCTTTGTCCACATGGGATACCACCAGTCCTCGCGGGTCACCGCGTCGTGATCGCCGACATCGTGAATGCCGCCCTTGTCGAGCGCGGTCTCGAAAGCCGGACCGAACGCGCCTTCCCAGACTTCCATTTCAAGCGTCACGTCGCCCAGTCGCACGGCCTCGTAAACGGCCTGGCTATCCGTCGAGACATATTCGACACTGTTGCCCATCGATTGGAAGATCTGGCCGACGACATGGCTCATCACGATCTGGCTCGACCAGTTATGCGTCGGAATGATGATCGGGTCCGCCGAATCCGCGGCGGCGGCAACCGGCATGACCGCGGTCAGCGCCACGCCCGCCGCGATGGACTTGATATTGGTTTTCATCTCAATCTTACTCCCCGTTGTCTTGCCTGCTCTCTCATGGGCAGGCTTCGGACTCGCCAAAGTCCTTGCTTTGACAGGGACGAGCCTACACGCCGGATGTGAACAGGTAAGACGCGCCCGGTGAACAGGCTGTACTTTGATGTTAAACCTTGTTAACAGAGACGCGGTCAACGCCCGGGTCCGATGTCGCATATCCTGATCATAGAAGACGAACCCGTCACGCGCGCCACGCTGACAAGCTATCTCGACGCGCAGGGATACAGTGTTTCCGAAGCCGAGACGGCAGAGGCGGCCGAGGCCGTTTTGTCAACGCAACACGTCGACCTGCTGCTGATCGACATCACGCTGCCGGGCAAGGACGGGTTGCAGATCACCCGGGACCAGCGGTCGAAATCCGATATCGGGATCATTCTCGTGACGGGCCGCGACGACGAGGTCGACCGGATCGTCGGGCTCGAACTGGGGGCCGACGACTATGTCTGCAAACCCTTCAACCGCCGCGAACTGCTGGCGCGTATCAAGAACCTTCTCTACCGGGTGCACAATTGCGGGCAGGCGACACGGCGGGTCTTCAGGTTCGCCGGGCACCTGTTCGATGCAACGGCCCGCCGGCTGGAAACGGAAGACGGCACGCCGGTGTCCCTGACGCGCGCGGAATTCGAGGTTCTGCTGCATCTGGTCACGCGGCCGGGCGAAGTCGCCAGCCGCGATGCGCTGATGGACAGGGTGACACACCGGCAATACGGGACGAACCCGCGCACCGTCGACGTGCTGATCCGGCGTTTGCGCGCGAAACTGGAACCGGACCCGCGTCAACCGACCATCATCACGACAGCGCACGGCGAAGGCTACGTGTTCACGGCGCATGTGAACTGACCGGATCAAGCTGACGCAGCGCCGTCGCCGTCGCATCGCGCAATTGCGGCACGATCACCGATAACTGCTGCAACAGCCTGCCCGTCGCTTCGCCATGTCCGGAGTGGGCGCTCGCCTCCAGCTTTTCCAACAGGTGCACCACGTCACGCTGGTCGAAATTGCCGACGGTGCCCTTCATCCGATGCGCCGCCTTGCGCAGCTCCTGCCAGTCCTCGGCCGCAAGGGCTTGCTCCATGCCGCGCTGCTCCTCCGCGACGCGGTCCATGAAAAGCGTGGCGATTTCGCGGGTACGGGACAATCCGAAATCCGCGATGTTCTGGCGCAACGCGGCCTCGATGCTGGACACCCGCGAAACCGCCTTGACCCCGGTTGACCGCTGGGACAGGAAAACGTCGCCGTCATTGCCCCGCAGAACGCTGTCCAGCGCTTGCGCCAGCCGTTCCGGCGACACCGGTTTGGCAACGAACCCGTTCATCCCGGCGTCGAACAGCGCCGCTATCTGTTCGTCCTGCACATGTGCCGAGATCCCGATGATCGGGATATCCGCACGAAATGCGCCATCCCCCCCGCGGATCAGACGCGTCGCCTCCGTACCGGTCAGCCCCGGCAGGTTCACATCCATCAGCACCACGTCGAAAGCCCGGTCGCGCAAAAGCGCGAGGGCAGCTTCCGCGTCGGACAGACAGCGGCACCGATGCCCCATGCGTTCGAGATAGCCGCGCGCCACCATCTGGTTTATCTCGTTATCCTCGACCACGAGGATATCGAGCGCGGTATCGGCGCGGGCGATGGCCTCGTTGCTTTCGCGCGCCACCAGATCCCGCGGGTCGCCCGCCCTGAGATCGACCGCCAGCGTGAAAACCGACCCGATGCCGCTTGTACTTTCCAATGTCAGGCTGGCACCGATCGCATCCGCGAAACGCTTGCTTATCGCCAGCCCGAGGCCCGTGCCGCCGAACCTGCCGCCAGTTTCGCTGTCCTCCTGTTCGAACGCCTCGAAAACCCGCGCCCTCGCGTCCTCCGATACCCCGCGGCCCGTGTCGCTCACCTCGAAGACGACACGATGGGTCGCGCCGCCCTGCGCCCCGGCGCGCAGCCTGAGGATCACTTCGCCCTCGTCGGTGAACTTCAGCGCATTCGACAAGAGGTTGAAGAGGATCTGGCGCATCTTGGCGACGTCGCCCCGGACGACATCGACGATATCATCCGGCACGTCCAGCAACAGGTTTATGCCCTTGGCCTCCGCGCTCGGCCGCATCAGGGCCATGATATCGCTCACCAGTTCCTGCAGTGAAAACGTGCTGTTCACGGCCCGGACGCCACCTTTCTCGATCTTTGAATAATCGAGAATGTCGTTGAGGATTTGCAGCAGGTTCTGGCCGGACGCCTGCGCCGCGCTCAGGTGATGGCGCTGTTCGGGGGCCAGCCGGTCCTCGCCCAGGCTCCGCAGCAACCCCAGCATCCCGTTCATCGGCGTCCTGATCTCGTGGCTCATCATCGCCAGGAATTCCGATTTGGCACGATCCGCCGCCTCGGCTTCGCGGCGGGCCTTGTCATGGGCGGCGACTTCCTGTCGAAGCCGTTCCGTCTGTTCCGACACCATGCGCTGCAGGTTGTTGCGGTGTTCCAGCAGCTCCTTTTCGTCGCGGTCGCGTTGTTTCTCCAGCTCATCCTTGGCGATCGCCTGTTGGCGAAAAACCTCGGTGGCCTCTTCCATGCGGGCGATCTCGTCAACGCCCTTCGGCCGTATCAGGCGATCAAGGTCACCGGTCGCCAGCGCGGTCATGGCCCCGTGGAGCCTGTCGAGCCGCCGCGTGATATGCCCGCGCACGAAGAACCAGAGAACCGCCAAGGCCAGTACCAGCCCCGCAAGCGCCGCAAGCCCGCTGCTTGTCTGGGCCCGCCACATCTCCCGGGCGAAGATCTCGGCCGACCCGATGGCCACGTCCTGTGCCTGATCCGCAACCTGCGCAGCTTCCCCGCCCAGACGGAGGGCGGCATCCTGCAGGGCCTGCTTCAGCGCGCGGATACGGTTGCCCGCGGTCAGGATACGCGCTTGCAGATCGAAAAGGTTGACATCGTCGGCGGTAACCGACTGAAGCTCGGCCAGGTGCTGTTCGGCCTGCTGCAAGCGGCCGGGATCGCGGATCGCGGCGATGCGCCGGGACACCACGGCAAGCTCTGTCAGGAACGCCGCCTCGATCGCGTCCAGTTCCTCAAGCGTGGCGGCTTCGTCGATCCGGTTGATCAGCAGGCCCACCTCGGCCGTCCGCGACCGCAGCTCGAACATCAGGCTGAGCTGGAAAAGATCGACCTCCAGCAGCTTGTCGAGCGCATCGACCGTGCCCGCGCCCTCAAGGCCGATATTCGTCCCGCCGTAAAGGCTCGAAATCACTGCCGTGGTCCCCATTTCCGCGTTCGCGACCAGCGTGTCTGCCATGTCGAGCAGCGTCGTTGCCGATTGCAGGTCACGCCCGACGCGTTCCCTGAACACGGCACGCGCCGCGATTCGTTCCTCGACCAGGGCGTCGAGGGTGGAAACCGCCTCTTCCACCTGCGACACGGCGGCGCGCAGGGGGCCAATCCGCGCACCGCGTTCCAGTTCGAGCCGTTC
The DNA here is from genome assembly GCA_031580875.1 of Roseovarius sp. Lineage (GTDB taxonomy): Bacteria > Pseudomonadota > Alphaproteobacteria > Rhodobacterales > Rhodobacteraceae > Roseovarius. The sequence continues at coordinate 18,256 of JAVLCJ010000012.1, read as the reverse complement.
GAGGCGCCCGGCCAACGCGGCGACCTGTTGGGACAGGTCGCGCGCCAGCGCGCGGCGGTCGGACTGGGTATCGACCTCGGCCAGACGCGGGGCGACCGCGATGATCCGCGTGCTTTCCTCGGCGATGCCGCGCACGTCCGCGATCGCCGGAATCGTCTGGCGGATGACTTCCGACTGGCTCCGCGCGAGGCCCCGAAGCTCGACAAGGCCAAGGAAACCCGCCAGCGTCGGAAGCCCCGCGATAAGCGCGAAGGCCAGCAGGAGTTTCCCGCGCAGACCCAGCTTTCCCAACATGTTCTGCCCTCCTGCACTTTTCGGCCCGATCAGGCTCGAAAACACTCAACAGCCGCCGATTTCATGGTACCATAGCAACCATGCGGTGGATTGCCCTCGTTTTTCTGATCGCGGCAGCCGGCACCGCCCGGGCCGAAAGCTGGCGGTTGCAGGTGCCCCGTGTGCCGTTCGACTATGGCTCGGCGCAGGACACGGTTGACTACACGCCGCTCGACCGGGCGCAGCGGCAATGGACGCTCTGCGTGGCCTATCCCCACATGAAGGACGCGTACTGGCTCAGCGTCAATCACGGCATGGTAGAGGAAGCGCGCCGGCTTGGCGTCGCCTTCAAACTGGTCGAGGCCGGCGGATATCCCAATCTCGAACGGCAGCGCCAACAGGTGACCGACTGTGTCGCCGACGGGGCGGACGCGCTGGTTTTGGGCACGGTCGCCTTCGACGCCATGACAAAAACCGTCGTGGAAATATCCCGCGAAATCCCCGTTGTCGCGGCGGTGAATGACATCGCCGACCCCGGGATTGCCGCCAAGGTCGGCGTTTCATGGACAGAAATGGGCGCGGCCGCCGGCCGTGTGATCGCCAAGCGCCATCCAAGGGGCAGCGCCCCTGTCAAGGTCGCGTGGTTTCCCGGCCCCAAGGGCGCGGGGTGGGTGCAGTTCGTGGAGCGCGGGTTTCGCGCCGCAGTCGCCGACAGCGCGGCGCGGATCGCCGTCACGAAATATGGCGACACGGGCCGCGAGATACAGGTCCTGCTGGCCGAGGAAGCGTTGAACGAAGTGCCCGACCTCGACTATATCGCGGGGGCCGCGCCAACCGCCGAGGCGGCCGTTTCACTGTTGCGCGCCCGCGGGCTCGCGGACCAGGTCGAAATCGTGTCCGACTACATGACACATGCCGTCTATCGCGGCATCTACCGCGGCAAGATCGTCGCGGGCCCCACCGATTTTCCCGTGCTGCAGGGCCGCATGGCCGTTGAATTCGCCGTCCGCGCGATCGAGGGCAAGCTGGTGCACCGTCATGCCGGACCGGCGATCTTTCCCGTCGAACAGGGCCAGATCACGCCGGAACAACTGTCGCAGACGCTGGCGCCGCCAAGTTTCATTCCCGTTTTCGACTTTCGGCCCGATACGGCGGAATGACACGACAGGGCCATGAAGAATGGCGCGCCCCCGGCCCCGGGGGCCGGCCATCCGGCTTTGTCCGGGTCACTCCTCGATGGCGCGGGCGTGATCACGCAGAACGAATTTCTGGATCTTCCCGGTCGAGGTTCTGGGGATCGGCATGAAGACGAACTTGCGCGGGACCTTGTACGCGGCGAGGTGATCACGGCACCAGTCGCGCAGGGTTTCGTCGTTGATCGCCTGCCCCTCGACCGGTTCGATGAAGGCGCACGGCGTCTCGCCCCATTTTTCGTGCGGCATCGCCACCACGGCGGCAACCCCCACGGCCGGGTGACGGTACAGCGCCTCCTCGACCTCGATCGAGGAGATGTTCTCGCCCCCGGAAATGATGACGTCCTTCGACCGGTCCTTCAGTTGGATGTAGCCGTCCGGATGCACGACGCCCAGATCGCCGGAGTGAAACCACCCGCCCGCAAAGGCCTTTCGCGTGGCGTCGGGATTGCGGAAATACCCCTTCATCACGACGTTGCCGCGGAACATCACCTCGCCCATCGTCTCGCCGTCGCGCGGGACGGGTGCCATGGTTTCGGGGTTCAGGACCTCCAGCCGCTCCAGCGGCAGGTAGCGAACGCCCTGCCGCGATTTCAGGACCGCCTGTTCAGTCACCGGCAGCTCGGACCAGTGGCCGTGCCATTCGTTGACGACGGCAGGCCCGTAGGTCTCGGTCAGGCCATAAAGATGCGTCACGTCAAAACCCGCATCCTGCATGTCGGCCAGCAGCTTTTCGGGCGGCGGCGCGGCCGCGGTGAAGAACTGGACGCGGCGGTCAAGCGCGCGCTTGACCTCGGGCGGCGCCGAGATCATCAGCGACATCACGATCGGGGCGCCGCACATGTGGGTCACGCCGGCATCGGCAAGCGCCGCCCAGATCCGGTCGGCCCGCACCTGCCTGAGGCAGACATGCGTGCCCGCGATGGCCGAAAGTGTCCACGGAAAGCACCAGCCATTGCAGTGGAACATCGGCAGGGTCCAGAGATAGACCGCGTGTTTCGCCATCGAGCTCGTCAGCGCGTTGCCCTGCGCCAGCAGGTAAGCGCCACGGTGATGCGACACCACGCCCTTGGGATCCCCCGTCGTGCCCGACGTGTAGTTGATCGAGATCGCGTCCCACTCGTCCTCGGGCATCAGCCATGCGAAATCCGGGTCGCCGCCGGCCACGAACGCGTCGTAGTCCGTCGCGTCGGATGGCACGCGCGCACCGGTGAATTCGGGGTCGTCGTACCGGATCAGCAGGGGCGCCACCGTGGCCAGCGCAAGCGCCTCCTGCATCAGCGGCATGAACTCGCTGTCGACGATCACGACCCGCGACATCGCGTGATCGAGCTGGAACGCGATGATCGAGGCATCCAGCCGGGTGTTGATCGAATGCAGCACGGCGCCGCACATCGGAACACCGTAATGACATTCCAGCATCGCCGGCGTGTTGGCAAGCAGCGCCGACACGGTATCCCCGCGGCCAATCCCGCGGCCCGACAGGGCGGAGGCCAGTTGCCGCGACCGCGCGTAGAATTCCGCGTAGCTTCGCCGCAAGGCCCCGTGCAGGATCGCCGGATGATCCGGAAAGACGCTGGCCGCGCGCTCCAGGAAGGTCAGCGGGGTGAGCGGCTGAAAGTTCGCCGGATTACGGTCGAGGCCGGCATTGTAGGGGTTTTCCGCCATCAAGCTCACTGATCCTGCCATTCGGGGGCACGTTTCTCGATGAAGGCGCCGATGCCCTCTTCGGCGTCGTGCGCCAGCATGTTGTCAACCATGACCCGCGACGCGTAGTCATACGCGTCCGACAGTGACATTTCCCGCTGCGCATAGAAAGCACGCTTGCCCGTTGCAAGCGTCATGCTGGATTTCGACGCGATCTTCCGCGCCATCGTGAGCGTTTCCGCCCGCAGCTCATTGGGCGTGACGACGCGGTTGACCAGCCCGATCTCGGCCGCGCGCGACGCCGGCGTCATGTCACCGGTCAGAAGCATCTCCATCGCGTGCTTGCTGCTGGCGTTCCGCGACAGGGCGACCATCGGCGTCGAACAGAACAGCCCGATATGAACCCCGGGCGTGCTGAACTGCGCCGTGTCCGCCGCGACGGCAAGGTCGCAACTGGCAACCAGCTGGCACCCGGCCGCGGTCGCCACGCCCGCAACCTCGGCGATGACCGGCTTGGGGCAATTGACGATCCCCTGCATGACCGAGGAACACTGCGTCATGACCTTGGTGAAATAGGCCCGGCCACGATCCGGCGCCGCGCGCCCGGCGGTCATTTCCTTCAGATCATGCCCGGCACAGAAGGCCGGGCCGTCGGCCGACAGGATGATGACGCGTACCGACGGGGTCTCCCCGGCCTCTGCAAAGGCCGCGCCCAGTTCGGCCAGCATCGCCTCCGACAGGGCATTGCGCCGGGCGCCATCGTTCAGGGTAAGCCGAAGGATACCGTCATCATCGAGGTCACGCAGCAGGATATCGCTTGCTGTCACGGCGTGGCTCCTTTCATGGACTCAGAGAATGTTGATTTCGACGCTGTCGGCGAGCGTGTTGGCGATGAAACAATAGCGGTGCGCGCGGTGCTGCATTTCCCCGAGCTTTGCCGCGTCGACGGCAAAGCCTGTATCGAACCGCACGACCGGGTTCAGGTCGATCCGCGTCACCGACATCTGCCCCTTGGCGTTCTTGCCCAGATGCGCGACCGCGTGGTCGTGATAACTGGCCACCGGCCAGCCCGCCTTGGCCGACAGGGCCAGAAAGGTCATCATGTGACAACTGGACAACGCCGCCGCGAGGGCCTGTTCCGGGTTGGTGTGGTCGGGGTCGCCGCCCCAGTCAGGGGCGGCGTCGGCTTGTACCTCGTGGGTGCTGTTGTACTGCACCGTGTGGGCGTTCGAATACGTGCCTGTCTCCAAGGCGGGTTCATCGCGCTGCCAGTGCAGCTCGATCGCGAGATCGGACATGGTCGGCCCCTTATGCGTTGGCTTGCAGGGGCTGCGGCGCCGCTTCGACGGCCAGCTTCTTGCGCGGGTCGTGGAAAGGCCGCTCGACAACCGTCGCGGATGCCTCTCCCCAGTGGCTCGCCACTTCCAGCTCGGTCCCGAGTTCGGCGCAGTCCACCGAAACCATGGCCAGCGCGATGTTCTTCTCCAGGCGGGGGGAATAGACCGCGGACGTCACCTTGCCCACGCATTCCCCGGCATGGTTGACCGACCAGAAGGACGTGTTCGGCCCCGACATCCGCGGCCCGTCGATGACCAGCCCGACCTGCTTGCGGGTGACACCGTTGTCGCGAACGCGCTGCAGCGCGAACTTGCCGATGAACTCGGCCTCCATGTCCACGTTGACCAGCCGGTCCATGCCCAGCTCGAAGGGATTCGTATGGATGTCGGCATCGGCGTGATACGACAGCATCCCGCCCTCGACCCGGCGAATGGTCGAGGTGTGGCCGGGCTTCAGGCCCATCGGCAGGCCGACGGCCATGATCCGCTCCCAGAGCGCGTCACCGAAATCCCCGTCGCGCAGGTAGATCTCGTAGCCCAGTTCGCTGGACCAGCCCGTGCGCGACACGATCAGCGGGATGCCGTCCAGCTCGACCTCGCGCAGCCAGTAGTAACGCAGGTCAAGGATGTCATCGCCGAAAAGCGCGTGCATGATCGCCCCGGATTTGGGGCCCTGAAGCTGCAGCGGCGACACGTCCGGTTCCCGGATCGTGACATCCATCCCCGAATGTACCGCGACCCCCTGCGCCCAGAGCAGGACGTCACTGTCGGCAAGCGACAGCCAGAAATGGTTTTCCCCGAGCCGCAGCAGGATGGGGTCATTTAGTATGCCACCCTCCGCGTTCGTGATGAGCACGTACTTGCACTGGCCGACCGCCATGCCGGACAGGTCGCGCGGTGTCAGCATCTGGGTGAAGCGGGCGGCGTCGGGGCCCGTGATCTCCACCTGTCGCTCCACGGCGACATCGCAGAGGATCGCGTCATTCACGAGGTTCCAGAAATTCTGTTCCGGATCGCCGAAATCGCGCGGAATGTACATGTGGTTGTATACCGAGAACCCCTGCGCGCCCCAACGCACAGTCGCGTTGAAGAAGGGCGATTTGCGGATTTGCGTGCCGAAGCCAAATTCATGCGGTTCTTTCATGTCATGCACCCTTGTACGGCACCGGCGCCAGCCGCCGTGGCCTGATTGAAGACTGGACCGACTCTAACGATTCGTTGGTTCGAGAGTGTTCCGAAATCGACGCCCGACAAGACCTGACGGGCCTTTTACGATCCGCTGCGAAGACCGTTTGGACCCGTTGCCCTAATTGCGCGGCCGCGCCGCCAGCTTGGCGACATTGGGCTGCCCCGACTTGACCTGACGAGTCGCGAAATAGGTGACGTAGCGGTCGATGTTGAGGTCCGCCTCCAGCAGGTCGTCCATCACCCTCTGGAACACGGCAAGGCTGGGCGCGACCACCGTCATGACGTAATCCATACCGCCGCCGGTCGCGACACAATGGGTCACCTCGTCGACGGAGCGTATATGGGTCTCGAATTTCTCGAAATCCGAGCGGCGGTGATGGACCAGCGACACCGTCACGATGACTTGCGTGAAGTCCGCGATGCGTTCCAGCGCGATATCCGCGTGATACCCGCGGATGAAACCGGCCGTCCGAAGCCGGGTCAGACGCGCCCAGCAGGGCGTCGGCGACAGGTTCACGAGCTCGGCGAGTTTCGTCTTGCTGAGCTGCCCGTGCTTCTGCACGGCGCCAAGAATGCGTATGTCGGTGGCATCGAGCCCAATTTTTCCGTTCATTCGGACCTCACCCTGATGCGCGCCAGAACTGCCATCGAGATAGACGTCAAAACGGCGTACGACAGGGGCAGTCTGCCCCATCCGCACGGTCGGGCCGCCGTTCTTTACGACTCGTTGCGGTTCAAGACCGTCCTCACGGGCGATCCCGGCCGCCCGACATCCGCGCCAGCGCATCCGAAAGCCCCGCGCGGAGGTCGGGTAGGCCACCTGCGCCAACCGGCATATCAACCCGACAGGCCGCGGCTCCGCCCGGAGCAAACCTCGGCGGCAAGTTACCACCGGGGCGAAAGCACGCGGCGTCTATAGAAGGCACGGCAAAAGCGCGATAACTTGAAAATCGTCAACCTGCCGCAAAGGATGAGCAGGCCAGCGAAATTGCGGCGCCACTCGGCGTGTCGCGAATGACGGTGCCTCGGGCGCCGGACGCTCCCACCCTGCGATGCCGATCGGCGCAGGCGCCGCCCTGTCACACCCACTTGGCCAGCGGCGGCAGGCTCATCAGCACGGCATTGGCATCGTGCCCGGTGGCCAGCCCGAACTTGGTGCCGCGGTCGTAGACAAGGTTGTACTCGGCATATAGCCCGCGATGGACAAGCTGCGCCTCGCGGTCGGCCGCGTCCCAGTCCTGCCCCCGGCGCCTTTCGACAAGCGGCACGAATGCCGGCAGGAAGGCCCGGCCGATATCCCGGATCAGCGCGAAATCCGCCTCCCAGTCCCCGGTGTTGCGGTCATCCATGAAAATGCCGCCAACGCCCCGCGCCCGGTGGCGGTGCGGGATATGGAAATACTCGTCCGCCCATGCCTTCAGGCGCGGATATTCCCCGGTGCCGTGAGGATCCAGATACGCCTTCTGCGTGGCATGGAAATGCGCCGTGTCCTCGTCATACTCGATGCACGGGTTGAGGTCGGACCCGCCGCCGAACCACCATGCGGCCGGGGTCCAGAACATCCGGGTATTCATGTGCACCGCCGGCACATGCGGGTTCTGCATGTGCGCGACAAGGCTGATGCCGCTGGCCCAGAAACGCGGGTCGCTCTCCACCCCCGGCACGCCGCGCGCCGCCATCGCCTGCTGCGCGGCCTCGCCCAGCGTGCCGTAAACTTCCGAGACGTTGACGCCGACCTTCTCGAAGACGCGCCCGCCGCGCATCACGCTCATCAGGCCGCCGCCCGCGTCGCTGCCGTCCTCGCTGCTGCGGCTTGTCTCGCTCACCTCGAAGCGCCCGGGCGCGGCATCGGCCAGCGGCCCGCTTGCGTGACTGTCCTCCAGCCCCTCGAAGGCCGCCACGATCTCGTCGCGCAATTGCCGGAACCACGCCGCGGCCCGCGCCTTCTGGTCTTGCATGTCAGTCATCTCTTTCCTCGCCGCCACAACGCCGCCGCCCTTCCTTAGTGCGCCGGGGCCGCCACCGGGTCAAGCAGGGTGCGCCCGCCATCGACCGTCATGATCTGCCCCGTCATGAACCCGGACCCGTCACAGGCAAGGTATTGCACGGCCTCGGCAAGCTCGGCGGGCGACGCGATGCGCCCCAGCGGCGTATGCTCCTCGATATCGCTTCGAAAGCTGCGGTTGGTCCGCAGCGTGTCCTTCAGCGACGCGCTCATGACCGAGCCGAAAGCGACCGCGTTCACCCTGATCCGGTGCGGCGCCAGAACCACGGCAAGGCTGCGCGTCATCTGATCCAGCGCCGCGGCCGCCACCGAATAGGCCATCAGGTCCGGATGGGTGCGCCGCGCGGCGATGGACGACAGGTTCACGATCTTGCCCGCTGACCTATCGGTCTGCCCGTCGGCCTGCTTGATCATCCGTTGCGCGACCTGCTGGCTCAGCCGCAGCGCGGTCAGCAGGTTCTGCTGCAACAGCATCTCGACCGCGTCGTCATCCGGGTTGAGCGGGTCCGATGTAACCACCTGCCGCGAGGCATTGACGAGGATATCCACCCGGTCGAAGGCGTCGATCGTGGCCGACAGCAGGTTCGCCTGTGTCAGCCTCTCGCGCAGGTCGCCGGCGAAATAACGGATGTTGCCGTCTTCCGGCGCCTTGCCCAGCTCGCTTTTCAGGCGGTTCTCGTCCATGTCGGCGAACATCACGTTCGCGCCCCTGTCGGCGAAATGCCGCCCGATGGCCAACCCGATGCCGTTGGCCCCGCCCGTGACGATGGCGGTCTTGCCGCTGATGGAAAAGGACATGCGCGAACCTCCCGTCGATCTGCCGCAGTGGTCAGCCTAGGGCATCCCGGCGCCGGAGGCGAGACGGGCGCGCGGCATGCAGTATCTTGAAGCGGGTATCCCCTGCCACTTCCTCGGACCGGGCGAAATGCTCGGCCAGCACCGGCTCGTAGGGTAGGTGCCGGTTGCCGACCATCCAGAGCTGCCCGCCCGGCGTCAACATCGCCGCCGCCGCGCGGATGAAGGCCGCGCCCATCGCCGGGTCGGGCACGCGCCCCGAATGGAAAGGCGGGTTCATGATGACGCTGTCCACCGGCGCCGGCGCGTGCCAGCGCATCGCGTCCTCCCAGTGCAGGCGCAGGCGCGGGTCGGGCACGTTCCGGCGCGCGCAATCCAGCGCGTCGTGATCGGCCTCGACAAGATGCAGGCGCTCTATCTCCGCACGCTCCAGCGCGCGGGCGCCGAGGTATCCCCAGCCCCCCCCGAGATCGACCACCGTCCTGCCCAGCGTCGCGGGCAGATGCGCGGCCAGCATCCGCGACCCGGGGTCGATCCCATCGGCCGAGAACACGCCCGGCAGCGTGACGAACCCGCCCTCGATCTGCCGCGGGGCGGCCGTCCAGTCCGCAAAGCCCGGCCCGGCCCGGAAACTGAAAACCTTGCCATGCGCCTTGGAAAAGACGGCCGCAACGTCCACGCGCGCCCGGCACGCCTTGAGCAGCGACTCGACACCGTCGGACTTGGCCCCGTCAACGATCACCGGCCCGTCCGTCACCGCCGCGGCCTGCGCGACCCGGGCGCGCGCCAGGTCCTTGGCGCGCGGCACGCAGACGATCGACGCGCCGAACCGGCCCTCCGGCGCCAGCGCGCAGTCATGTCCCAGCGCCGCGAAATGATCATGATCGGGCCTGAACCGGGTGAAAATCCGCGTCCGCTCCGCCGGCAGCGCCGACAGGTCGGCCCCGGCGCGCGGGCCGAAAACGGCGATCCGCCCGGTCTCGGGCAACATGATGTCGCCGCCGGCAAGGGCAAGGCTCAGACGCGACCGCTCGGCCAAGTTACTCTTTTTCCATGGTGCATTGCAGCGGATGCTGATGCTTGCGCGCGAAATCCATGACCTGCGCCACCTTCGTCTCGGCGATCTCGTGGCTGAACACGCCCACGACCGCCACGCCCTTCTTGTGGACGGTCAGCATGATCTCGAAGGCCTGCGCGTGCCCCATGCCGAAAAAGCGCTCCAGCACGTGCACGACAAATTCCATCGGCGTGTAATCGTCGTTGAGCAACAACACCTTGTAAAGCGGGGGGCGCTTGGTCTTGCTGCGGGTCTTGGTGACGACCGACGTGTCATCGCCGTCATCCGCGCCTTGCGTCATCTGAACGATCAGCTGGTCCATATCTCTCGCCGCGCCATTCGCCTTCGGTTTCCTGACCAAGCCATATAAAACGGGATATCCCCGCGAAAAGGGCCGTGTGGCGCGATAGCATCATGGCGGGCAACTTGACAACAACCCGTTTCGGCGCGGGTGCGGCCCCGGCGCGACGGGCCGTTTCCCGCCGCACGGCCACGATCGTGCTTGATGCCCGCGCGCGGTTTGCCTATCTGGGCCGCGACAGCCCGACCAACCCGCAGAAAGCCCCGCATGAAACACGCTTCCACCCTCGACCGCGGCCTGCTCGGCCTCATCATCGCCACGCTGGTCGCCACGGTCGCCATCTATCTCGTCGATCCCGTCTACTTCCACGAGGTCTACGCGGCCGAGGACAAGCTCGTCGAATACGGCACGGCCGTCTTCCTGCTGATGGCCAGCCTCGTGCTGCTGCGCAATGCCGGCGCCCTGCGCGGGCGCCGCGCGCCCACCCTCGCGGTCGGGCTCACGCTGGTCTACGCGCTGATGTTCTTCGCCGCGGCGGGCGAGGAGATCTCGTGGGGACAGCGCATCATCGGCTGGGAATCGGGCGAGTTCTTCGAGGAGAACAACAAGCAGAACGAAACCAATTTCCACAACCTCGTGGTGGGCGACCTGCACCTCGCGAAAACGCTCTTCGGCAGCGTGCTGACGACGGTGCTGCTGCTCTACCTCGTGGCACTGCCGCTGGCCTATCCCCGCCTGGCGCCGATACGCCGGCTCGCCGACAGGCTGGCCGTGCCGGTACCGGGGACGCGCCATGCGATTTTCGCCGTCGCCGCCAGCATCGTCATCGCGGCGATCGACGTGCACCGCAAATGGGAGGTCTACGAACTCGTCTTCAGCCTGCTGGCCTGTTCGATCTTCCTGCGGCCACAGAACCGCGAGCGCACGACCTGACCTCAGCTGCCGCAGCGTGTCAGATGATCTCGTCCTCGTCGTAAAGAGGCGCGGCCTCCAGATGCGCGCTGACCCCGTCCGCGGCCGTGTCCGGGCTCTGGGTCTCGGCCACGTGGAACAGCGCGTCGCCCTCGTAAACGACCGGCATGTTGGTGCGCCCGATCATGATGCCCGTCTGATCCGCGGTCACCTCGTGCTCGACCTCGCCGAAAGGGTCCGAGATGGCGCCGAGGACGGTGCCCGGCACGACCGTGTCACCGACGGCGGCATAGGTGCGCAACAGCCCCCCGGCCGGGGCGCGGTACCATGACGAGCCGCCGCATTGAACAGGCTGCGCCCGCGTGCGCGGCGCGCCCTTGCGCCCGATCATGCCCAGCTCGTGCATCACCCGCAGGATGCCCGAGACGCCGGCCCGGGCGGGCAATTCGTCGAAGCGCAGCGCCTCGCCGCCCTCGTACAGCAACACGTCAACGCCCGCCTGCTCCGCCGCCATCCGCAACGACCCCTCGCGCAGCCGCGATTCCATCATCACCGGCGCACCGAAAGCGCGGGCCAGCTTGGTCAGACGCGCGTTTCCCTGCGTCAGCCGCACCTGCGGCAGGTTCGTGCGGCTGTTCGAGGCCGAGTGCAGGTCGATCCCCACATCGGACCGGGCGACCACCTCGGTCATGAAGATATGGGCCAGCCGCGACGCCATGGAGCCCTCGCTCAACCCCGGGAAACACCGGTTCAGGTCGCGCCGGTCGGGCAGATACCGCGAGTGGTTGAGAAAGCCGAACGTGTTGACGATCGGCACCGCCAGCAGCGTGCCCGCCATGGTCGACAACGGTCCCGCCTTCAGCAGCCGGCGCACGATCTCGACCCCGATCACCTCGTCACCGTGCACCGCGGCCGATACGAACAGGACCGGGCCGCGCCGCTTGCCGTGAACGACATGCACCGACAGGTGAACGGGCGTGTGATCGGACAGGGTGCTGACTGGCACGTCGACGGTGCGGCGCGTGCCCGGCGCGATCTCGTGACCGTTGATCGTGAAATGTTTTCGTCTGGCCATGCCGTCCTCGCCTAGGGGGGGTGATCAAGCGATACGCAAAAAGGCCCCCGCTGTCCATCTCGCGCGAAGCGCCCGCCGCCGGCCGGGGGGCGCTGCCCCCGTCGCCCTGCGGGCGACTCCCCCGGGGTATTTTCACCAAGAAGAAACCAGCGAATCGCCTCGGCTTCTTCTCGGCCCCAATACCCCCGCCGGAGGCGTCCGCCCGGGCAGCCCGCGCCGCGCGGCCGGGGCATGTCGCGCCGTCAGCCGGACAGCTTGGTCATGCGCAGGTAGGGCAGCACGGTTTCGAACTCGCCGAACTTCGCGCGGGCGTCCTCGTCGGTGACGGCCGTCGGGATGACCACGTCCTGCCCGGTGGTCCAGTCGGCCGGGGTAGCCACGCCCTGCCCGGCCGCGGTCTGCAGCGCGTCGAGCGCGCGCAGCACCTCGGCGAAGTTGCGCCCCACGTTCATCGGGTAGGTCATCGACAGCTTGAGCTGCTTGTCGGGCCCGATGATGAAAACGCTGCGCACCGTGGCGCTGTCGGCCGGGGTGCGACCGTCGGGCAGGTAGGCTTCGGCGGGCAGCATGTCGAAGGCTTTCGACACGTCAAGGCCTTCGTCGGCGATGATCGGGAAGCGGGCCGGCGCGCCGCCGGCCTTCTCGATGTCGCCCTTCCACGCCTTGTGATCGTCGACCCCGTCGACGGAGACGCCGATCACCTTGCAGCCGCGCTTTTCCCATTCATCGGCCAGCCTTGCCACGGCACCGAACTCGGTAGTGCAGACGGGGGTGAAATCCTTGGGGTGGGAAAACAGGATCGCCCAGCTGTCGCCGATCCAGTCGTGAAGGTCGAAGCTGCCCTGATCGGTTTCCACGGTCAGGTTGGGGATGGTGTCATTGATGCGCAAGCTCATGGAGATGGTCCCTTTGCTGGTTGCCGGTGCCGCGGGTCCGCGGCGGATTTTCCTGTACGCGTCTTGCAGCCTTTTCGCCGCGGTGACAAGGTATCGCGACTCGCAAGGCGGGCCAGCGGGCCGCGCGGCCCGCCTTTGCAGCATATAGGGAGCGCACCACATGATCGAGAAACGCCGGTTCTACATCAACGGAGCCTGGACCGATCCGGCCGACGGCACCGACCACCGGGTCATCGACCCCTCCACCGAGGAGCCCTGCGCGCTGATCAGCCTCGGCGGGCAGGCCGACACCGACGCTGCCGTGGCCGCGGCCCGCGCCGCCCTGCCGGGCTGGATGGCCACCGACCCGGCTGAGCGCATCGCGCTTATCGAGAAACTGCAGAAAGCCTATGATGCCCGCGCCGAGGACATGGCACGGGCCATCAGCCTTGAAATGGGCGCCCCGATCGACTTGGCGCGCAGCCAGCAGGCGGCCGCCGGGTCGGGGCATATCTCGGCCTTTCTCAAGGTCGCGCGGGAATACCGGTTCGCGCATCCGCTGGGCGATCACGCCCCGGGCAGCTGGATCCTGCACGAGCCGGTCGGCGTGGCCGCGCTGATCACGCCGTGGAACTGGCCGATGAACCAGATCACGCTCAAGGTGATCGCGGCGATGGTCGCGGGCTGCACGATGGTGCTCAAGCCGTCCGAGGAATCGCCGCTGTCGGCCGTGCTCTTCGCCGACATGGTGGACGAGGCCGGGTTCCCGCCGGGGGTGTTCAACCTCGTCAACGGTGATGGCGCGGGGGTGGGCAACCAGTTGTCGGGGCATGACGGTGTCGACATGGTGTCCTTCACGGGCTCGTCGCGGGCCGGCAGGATCATCTCGAAGACCGCGGCCGACACGCTGAAGCGCGTGAGCCTCGAACTGGGCGGCAAGGGCGCCAACCTGATCTTCGCCGACGCCGACGAGAAGGCCGTCAAGCGCGGCGTGCTTCACTGCATGAACAATTCCGGGCAGTCCTGCAACGCGCCCACGCGGATGCTGGTGCAGCGCGAGATCTACGACCGGACCGTCGCCGAGGCCACCGAGATCGCCGGCAACATCGCCGTCGGCCCCGCCTCGGAGCCGGGGCGGCACATGGGCCCCGTGGTCAACGAGACGCAGTTCACCAAGATCCAGGACCTCATCCAGACCGGCATCGACGAGGGCGCGCGCCTGACCACCGGCGGCACCGGCCGGCCCGAGGGGTTCAACCGCGGCTTCTTCGTCAAGCCGACGGTGTTTGCCGATGTCACAAACGACATGACCATCGCGCAGGAGGAGATCTTCGGCCCGGTCCTGTCGATCATCCCCTTCGACGACGAGGACGAGGGCATCGCCATCGCCAACGACACGCCCTACGGGCTGACCAATTTCGTCCAGACGGGCGACCCGGCCCGGGCCAACCGGCTGGCCCGCGCCCTGCGCTCGGGCATGGTGGAGATGAACGGGCAGAGCCGCGGCGCCGGCGCCCCCTTCGGCGGCATGAAACAGTCGGGCAACGGGCGCGAGGGCGGCCCGTGGGGCATCGACGACTTCATCGAGGTCAAGTCCGTCTCGGGCTGGACGCCCGGCGCCTGACCGCCATGCGGGTCTGCGCCTTCATCCTGCACCTGCCCCGCGCCACGGCGCGGCGGCAGAACGCGCATGACCTGCTGGCCGCCTGCGGGGTCGAGGGGGAAGTATGGCCGGCGGTGGATGGCGGCGCCATGCCCGCCACCGACCGCGACGCGCGCGTCGGCACGCGGCTGTTCGATCCCGCCTATCCCTTCACGCTCAAACCCGGCGAGATCGGCTGTTTCCTCGGCCACCGCGCGATCTGGGCCGAGCTGCAGACCCGCGACGCCGACGCGGCCCTCGTCATCGAGGACGACGCGGCGCTTGAACACGAGACGTTCGCGCAGGCCCTCGAGCTGGCCCGCGCGCATGTCGGCCGGCTGGGCTACATCCAGTTCCAGACGCGCGACTGCACCGGCAAACAGGCCCCGATCGACGCGGCGGGGCCCTGCCGGCTCGTCGTGCCCGAGATCGGCGGGCTGCGCACGACCGCGCAGATGGTCGGCAAACGGGCGGCGGCGCACCTTCTGGCACTCAGCGAAACCATCGACCGGCCCGTCGACACCTTCGTGCAAAGCCACTGGCACACCGGGCTGCGCCCGGCGGCCATCACGCCCTCGGGGGTCAGCGATATTGCCGACCGGCTCGACGGCTCCACCATCCAGGGCGGCGGCAAGCGCCTGTCGGAGAAACTCCGGCGCGAACTGCGGCGGGCCCGCTACCGCCGCGCCGTCGCCCGCCACGCGCGCCACAGCGCGGCGCCCGTGAAAGGCGGCTTCGATGGCTGAACGCCGGATCTATTCGCGGCTCTTCGGCGGGGCGGGTAACCAGCTTTTCCAGTACGCGGCCGGCCGCGCACTGGCCGATCACCTGCGCTGCGAGCTGGTGCTGGATTCGCGCTACGTGGCCGGATCGCGCGACCGCGGCGACTGCTTCGCCCATTTCGAAAACGCCCGGTTCACGCGCGACGCCCCCCTGCCGCCCGCCAAGTCCGACGGCTGGATGCGCTACGGGCTCTGGCGGCTCTTCGGGCGGCGCCCGCGCTTTCACCGCGAACCCCGTCTCGGATTCGATCGCGGCTTTTTCTCCCTGCCGCCGGACACCTACCTGCACGGCTACTGGCAGTCCGAGAGATATTTCTCCCACATGGCCGACCGGCTGCGCGCCGACCTTGCCTTCACCACGCCGCTCGACACCGCCAATGCCGAGATGGCGGCGCGGATCGCGCAGGCCGATACGCCGGTCGCGGTCCATGTCCGGCGCGGCGATTACCTGGCGGCCGGGGCCTATGCCGCCTGCCCGCCCGACTATTACACGCGCGCCGCCGCCCGGCTGGCCGAAGTCACGCGCCGCCCGCTGACCTGCTTCGTCTTCTCCAACGATCCGGACTGGGCGCGCGACAATCTCGACCTCGGGCACGAGATGATCGTGGTCGACATCAACGACGAGCGCACGGGCCATTTCGACCTGCATCTGCAAACGCTGTGCGCGCACAACATCATCGCCAATTCCACCTTTTCGTGGTGGGGGGCATGGCTCAATGACAGCCCGGCCAAGCAGGTCGTCGCGCCAAGGCACTGGTTTGCCAAGGGCGGCAAGCTGTCCAACCCCGACATCTACCCCGAAAGCTGGCTCTGGCTGTGACGGGCGCGCCCCGCGCGACAGACCTTCCCCCCGTGGCGCAAACCCGCTAGGACACGGCCCATGCCGATCACCCCGGATATCGCCGCCGCGCCCTTCGTGGCCGAAACCGTGCACAAGCGCGACATCTTTTCCGAAACCGTCTCGGGCCATCTCGACGGGGTCGCGGATTTCCCCGTCGTCCTGCGCAAGCTGGACGGCGTGCCGCTTTATGCCAAACCCGTCGCGTGGGGCCTTGCCCGCAAGGAAATCAACGGCCTGCGCGCGGTGCAGGGGATCGACGGGTGCCCGCTGCTGGTGCGGGTCGACAAGACCGGCCTGCTGCGCAGCTGGACGAAGGGCACGCCGCTGCACCTGGCCCGGCCCGCCGATCCAGCATGGTACCGCGACGCGCGGCGCCTCCTGCGCGAGATGCGCCGCGCCGGTGTCACCCACAACGACATCGCCAAGCCCCAGAACTGGCTGATGACCCCCGAGGGCCGCGCGGCGGTCATCGACTTCCAGCTGGCCAGCACCCACCGGCGGCGCGGGCGGCTGTTCCGCACCATGGCGCGCGAGGACCTGCGCCACCTGCTGAAACAGAAACGCGCCTACGCGCCGCATCTGCTGACCCCGGCCGAGAAAAAGATGCTGGCGCGCAAGGCACTGCCGTCGCGGATATGGATGGCCACCGGCAAACGGCTCTACAATTTCATCACGCGGCGGCTGATGAACTGGTCCGACGGCGAGGGCACCGAGGATCGCATCGCGCGTGACGGCCCCGCCCTGCGCGCCGCGCTGACGGCCCATCCGCAGGTCGGCGACATCGCGCTTTGCACCTATGCCCGCCCGGCCAAGGGCGTCGGGCTCTACGTGTTCGCCGAAACCACGCTGGACGCCGACACCCTGCGCGGTCTGGCGACGGACCCGGCGCCGGACCTGCTGCAGCCCGTGGCGGCGCTGCCGCGCCACGCGGACGGCACGCCGCGCCTCGATGCGCTGCAACTCGTGGCCACCAACCGCCTTGACGAGCTGGAGGAGATGATGCGCACCGACCCGCCGCTGGCCGACGCGCTCGGCCCCGTCATCGCGGCGCGCCTGAACCTCACCGATCGCGTGCTGCGCGCCTGACCGGACCGCGCCGCCCGCATCGGCACCGACGCGATACGGACGCGGCCCCGACGCGCTGCCGCCCCCCGGTTCAGCGCCCCGTGCCCGCTCCGGTTAACCATTTCCGTTAACGCAACGCGCGCCGCGACGGCCGCGTCTAGAACGGCGCCTTCGCCCGGAAGCGCACCCCGGCGCCGCCATCGGGATGACGCAGCCGCAACTCTTCCGAATGCAGCATGAGCCGGGGATGATCCCGCGCCGCGCCCTCGGCATAAAGCGGGTCGCCAAGGATGGGATGAGCCAGCGCCAGCATGTGCACCCGCAACTGGTGACTGCGCCCGGTCTTGGGCATCAGCCGCACCCGCGTCTCGCCCGCGCCGTGACGCTGCACCCGCCATTCGGTCAGCGCCGGCTTGCCCGTGTCATGGCAGACCTTCTGCAGCGGGCGGTTCGGCCAGTCCACGATCAGGGGCAGATCGACGCTGCCTTTCCTCGGCTCGAGATGGCCCCAAACCCTTGCGGCATATGTCTTTTTCGCGTGCCGCCTCTCGAATTGCAGGCCAAGGTGGCGCTGCGCGTGCGGCGACAGGGCGAACACCATCACGCCGGACGTGTCCCTGTCCAGCCGGTGCACCAGCAGCGCGTTGGGAAAGGCCTCCCGCACGCGCGACAGCAGGCAATCGGCCAGGTGCGCACCCTTGCCCGGCACCGACAACAGGCCGGCGGGCTTGTCCACGACAAGGATCTCGTGATCCTCGTGCAGAACGGTCAACGGGTCGGTGGGCGGGGCATAGTCCGACATGCCGCGCGCCCTACACCATCGCGCCGCGCGCGTCACGCCCGGCCCGGGCGTTAACCACGCCTCAACCGGCGGCAGGCCAGACTGCCCCGGCGCGGCAGCACGGCCGTTAACCATTCCTCAACGTCCGGCAGGCTAACCATTAACCAGGTTCACCCAATCCGGATGCTCCATGGTCGCCCGCGCCCACACAGTCGCCTTCGAAGGCATCGACGCAAAACCTGTCGAGGTGCAATGCGCCGTCACCCCCGGCCTGCCGGCCTTTTCGCTGGTAGGTCTCCCCGACAAGGCCGTGTCCGAAGCGCGCGACCGCGTCCGCACCGCGCTGTCCTCCATGGCGATCGCGCTGCCCTCCAAGCGCATCACCATCAATCTGAGCCCGGCCGACATGCCCAAGGAGGGCAGCCATTTCGACCTGCCCATCGCGCTGGCGCTGCTCGCCGAGATGGACGTGGTGCCCAGGGAGGAC
>JAVLCJ010000129.1:0-6903 GCA_031580875.1 Roseovarius sp. | reverse complement strand
CCGTGCGCGGGGCGCCGGTCAGTCCAGCAGGACGGCGAAGTGGTCGCGCAGGCGGGTCCAGCTTTCGTCGTCCGGGGCGGTCAGGAGGTAGCCGTCCGTCACGGTGGCGTCGTAGGCCCGCCCGTCGAGCATCCGGGCCACGCCGCCCGCCTGCTGGCAGGCCAGCACGCCGGCCGCGTGATCCCACGGGTTCATCACGCCCGACAGGATGAAATCCATGCCGCCTTGCGCGACGGTCCGGTATTCATGGCACGAACAGCGCAGGGTCATGCTGCGCGCCAGGTCGGGCAGGCGCGCGGCCAGCTCGGCCTGTCGCGCCTCGGGCATCAGGTAGAGGTGGATGTACCCCGACAGATCCGACAGGGCGCCGCCGGGTGACACGGACAGGGGCCGGGCGGTATCCATCGACCGGGCCAAGTGCGCCGGTACGCCCTGTTCGGCGAGGATCCAGTCATCCATGACCGGGTCGTAGAGCAGGCCCAGAACCGGTTTGCCGAAGCGCGTGACCGCCACGATCACGCCGAAAAGCGGCAGGCCGTGCGCGAAGTTCCACGTGCCGTCCAGCGGGTCGAGGATGACGGCCAGCTCGGCCTCGCCGACGCCGTCGCGGAGTTCGGGATGCGCGTGGGCGGCTTCTTCGCCGACGACGAGCGCATGGGGAAACATCTGCTGGATGCCGCGGGCGAGCATGGCCTCGGCCGCCTTGTCGGCCTCGGTCACGAGGTCGTGCCGGCCGGTCTTGGCGGTGATGTCGGCATGGCCGAGGTTGCGGAAGCGGGGCATGATCTCGGCCTTGGCGGCGCGGCGGACCAGGTTGATGAGGGTGGTCTTCTGCGCCCGGCTCAGCGGCGAGGTCAGGGGAATGGGCAGGGAATCGGTCATGCGGGTATCCTCCGGCGTTCGGGCGCTTGCCTTGCCATCCCGCCGCGGGAAATTCAACGCGGCTATTCGCGCCCCCGCAGGACCCGTGCGGGCCGGGCGCGGAGCGGCCCCCATGCAAAGGCCAGCCCCGCCAGCAGCGAAAGGCCCGCGCCGCCGACGACGATCGCGAGCGCCGAGGGCCATATCACCGCGAAGCCGGTTTCCATCACGAAACGGCTCACGGCCCAGCCGCCGGTGATGCCGGCCAGCAGCGCCACGCCGCCGGCCGCGGCCCCCAGCAGCCCCGCGCGAATGGCGAGGGCGCGCAGGATCTGGCCGCGCGTGGCGCCCAGCGTCTTGAGGATCGCGGCCTCGTGGGTGCGCGCCGCCTGATCGGCGGCGGCCGCGCCGATGAGGACCAGCAGCCCGGTCAGCAGGGTGGCCGACGCGCCCCATGCCGTGGCCGCCGCCAGCCCCCGCAGCAGGCCCGAAACCTGTTCGATGGCATCCTTCACGCGGATCGCGGTGACGTTGGGCATCTGGCCGGAGATGTCGGTCAGGATGGCGGCTTCGGCGTCGGGGTCGGCATAGACGGTGGCGATGAAACTGTGCGGTGCGGCGGCGAGGGCGGCATCGTTCATCACCATGATGAACCCCATCCCGGCGGTCGAGAAATCGACCTCGCGCAGGCTGGTGAGCGTGGCGGTGATGTCGCGCCCGAGGATGTTGACGGTGATCTCGTCACCCAGCTCCAGCCCCATTTCCGCGGCTTCCCCGGCGGCGAAACTGACCTGCGGCGCGCCGGTGTAATCAGCGGGCCACCAGTCGCCGGCGGTGATCGTGGTCCGCTCGGGGACGGCGCCGGCATAGCTGATGCCGCGGTCGCCGGACAGTACCCAGTGCTCACCGGCGACCTCGGCGGCCGGGCGGCCGTTGATCCGCGTGATGATGCCGCGCAGCATCGGGGCCGTCTGCAGGCGTGTCACGGCCGGATCGTTTTCCAGACGGTCGCGGAAGGCGGGCATCTGCGCCTTCTGGATGTCGACGAAGAAGTACGAGGGCGCCCGGGTGGGCAGGTCGCGGGCGATGGCGCTGCGCAGGTTGCCCTCGATCTGGCCCACGGCGGCGAGGACCGACAACCCGAGCCCGAGGGACAGGACAACCGGTGCCGC
Organism: Roseovarius sp.; assembly: GCA_031580875.1. Classification (GTDB taxonomy): domain Bacteria; phylum Pseudomonadota; class Alphaproteobacteria; order Rhodobacterales; family Rhodobacteraceae; genus Roseovarius. Next base: position 4,870 of record JAVLCJ010000129.1, on the reverse strand, counting down.
CGTCGATCCGGGCCCACCGATCGCCGCGAGCGCCCAGCCCAACGGCGGGCGCCGCGTGCGCGGACGCATCGCGCGGGCAAGGACCCGGACGACCTGCGCGGCGATGGCCAGCAGGATCAGCGCGCCGGCGATGCCCCCCGCCGTCCAGAGCGTGAGCGGCAGGTTCCCCGAGAACAGCGCGGCGACGGCGACGAGCGCGGCCAGAAGCGCCCCCGTGACCCCCAGCCACGGCCAGCGCGGCAGCGCCCGCGCGGGGGCGCTGCCATCCCGGAACAGGGTCGCCGCGCGGATTTCCTGCGTCCGCGACAGCGGCCAGAACGTGAAGATCAACACCGCCAGCAGGCTGTACAGCGCGGCCTCGGCCATCGGCAGGGCGTAGGGGGCAAAGACCGCCGGCACCGGCAGGCGCGCGGTGATCAGCGGCGCGAGCGCCACCGGCAGCCCGACGCCGAGCGCGAGCCCGGCGGCAAGCCCGCCGAGCGCCACGACACCCACCTGGATGAAATAGGTCAGGAAGATTGTCCGCTGGTCGGCGCCCAGCGTGCGCAGGGTGGCGATGATCCGGGTCTTGCCCGCCAGCCACGCGCGCAGCGCGGCCGAGATGCCCACGCCGCCGACGGCAAGCCCCGACAGCCCGACCAGCACGAGGAACGCGCCCAGCCGGTCGACGAATTCGGCCACGCCGGGCGCGCCGTTGCGCGCGTCGCGCCAGCGCATCCCGCCGGTTTCGAATGTCTGCTCGGCCTGTTCCTTGGTTGTCGCCAGATCGGCGCCGGCCGGCAGGTCGAGCCGGTATTTCGAACTGAAAAGCGTCCCGGGCGCGAGCAGGCCCGAGCCGTCCAGCGCCGGGGTGGCCACAATGGTGCGCGGCCCGAGCCCGAAGCCTGCGGTGGCGTTGTCCGGCTCGGCCCGCAGGGTCGCCATCAGCCGGAAATCCTGCGTGCCGAGGCGGAAACTGTCCCCCGGTTCGAGATCCAGCCGTTCGCTCAGCGCCGGGTGCATGACGGCGCCGGGTTGCCCGTCCGTCCCCGCCAGTGCACTGTGCAGCGGCATGTCGGGGGCCAGCCGCACGCGGCCGATCAGCGGATAGGCGGCGTCCACCGCCTTGACCTGCGTGAGCCCGCGTTCCCCGCCGGGGGTGACGGCCATGGAGCGGAAATCGACGACTTCGGACACGGCGGTTGCCGTGGAGCGCATCCACGCGCGTTCCTCGTCCGAAGCGAAACGGTAGGTCAGTTCGATCTCGGCATCGCCGCCGAGCAGCGCCGCGCCTTCGCGGGCAAGCCCGGTGGCGATGCTTTCGCGGACGGTGCCCACGGCGGCGATGGCGGCCACGCCGAGGATCACGCAGCCGAGAAAGACGCGAAACCCCTGCAGGCCGCCGCGCAATTCCCGCCGCGCGAGGCGGAAGGCCAGCCGCAGCTTGCTCATGCCGCTGCCCTGCTCATGCGCCCGTCGTCAAGGGTGATGACCCTGTCGCAGCGCGCGGCGAGGTCGGGGGCGTGGGTGACCAGCACGAGCGTCGCGCCATGCCGGTCCCGCAGGTCGAAGAGCAGGTCGATGACGGCGGCGCCGTTGGTGCTGTCGAGGTTCCCGGTGGGTTCGTCGGCCAGCACGATATCCGGCCGCGGCGCAGCCGCCCGCGCCAGCGCCACGCGCTGCTGTTCGCCGCCTGACAGTTGCGAAGGATAGTGCCCCGCGCGATGCGCCAGCCCCATCGCGGCCAGTTCCTCGGCCGCGCGGCCGCGTGCGTCGGGCTTGCCGGCCAGTTCCAGCGGGGTCGCCACGTTTTCCAGCGCGGTCATCGTGGGGATCAGGTGGAAGCTCTGGAAAACGATACCGAAATGATCCCGCCTGAGGCGGGCCAGCGCGTCCTCGTCCATGCCCGTGAGGTCGTGGCCAAGCGCGCTGACATGGCCGCCCGTGGCCTGCTCGAGCCCGCCCATCACCATCAGCAGCGAGGATTTGCCCGAGCCTGACGGCCCGACAAGGCCCAGTGTCTCGCCCCGGTGGACATCCAGCGTGATCCCGTGGAGTATCGAGACGGGGCCCGCGTTGCCCTGCAGCGACAGCGAGACACCGGACAGCGAAAGGACGGGATCGGACATGGGAATGCGCCTGTTTGGAAACCTTCACGGCTCATATGGGCCGCGTGCCTGCCTGAGCAAGGTATTGGCCGCGTTTCTTTTTCTGGCGACTCCCGCTTGCGCCGCCCAGACGACGGTACTGGCGCTCGGCGACAGCCTGACCCAAGGATACGGCCTGCCCGAGGCGGAGGGGTTCGTGCCGCAACTGGCGGCGTGGCTGGACGATCATGGCGCCGAGGCACGGGTGATCAACGGCGGCGTGTCGGGCGATACCAGCGCGGGCGGGGCGGCGCGCGTGGCGTGGAGCCTGACCGACGAGGTGGACGCGATGATCGTGACGCTGGGCGGCAATGACATGCTGCGCGGGATCGACCCCGCCGTCACCAAGGGCAACCTCGCCACCATCCTTGACGCGGCGGCGGCGCGGGATGTCGCGGTTCTGCTGGTCGGGATGCGCGCGCCGGGGAACTTCGGGCCCGACTACAAGCGCGCCTTCGACGGCCTTTACCGCGAGTTGGCCGGGGCGCGCGACATCCTGTTCTTCGAGGATTTCCTGAAAGGGCTGGGCGAGGGCACGCCGGACGAGCTTGCCGAATTCCTTCAGCCTGACGGGATCCATCCCAATGCCGCGGGAGTCCGGCGCATCGTCAAGGCGATCGGGCCGGCGGTTCTGCGGCTGATCGAGGCTGCCAAATGAAAAGGGCCCCGTCGCGGGGCCCAGATCAACCGATATGTCGTCGGCTTATGCCAGCGCGATGTTCGATGCCGCTTCGCGGCCGTCGCGGCCGGCCTCGACATCGAAGGTCACTTTCTGGTTGTCGGCCAGCCCGGTCAGCCCGGCGCGTTCCACGGCCGAGATGTGCACGAACACATCCTTGCCGCCGCTCTCGGGCGCGATGAAGCCGTAGCCTTTGGTGGTGTTGAACCATTTTACGGTGCCATTGGCCATTCCGTATCTCCTTGTTCGTTGCTGTCCGCGGGATTGCGACAGCGCGGCTAAGTCATAGCAAGATCGAGTGACTGAGCCTTGAAGGAGTCAGATGGTCGATAGTGGTAACGTCGCACACCTCTATATGCGCGCCGTGGCGAGTCGGTGCAAGAGAAAATTGCGACACCGGCGTGCGCTGTGAAAAGGGCGGGGGCCGGCCCCCGGCCTCAGATCACGGTCACGACGGTGCCGACCGGCACCCGCTGATAGAGGTCGCGCACGTGATCGTTCAGCATCCGGATGCACCCATTCGATACCGAGCGGCCGATCGATTCGGGCGCGTTGGTGCCGTGAATGCGGAAATAGGTGTCGACACCGTTCTGGAACAGGTAGAGCGCGCGCGCGCCCAGCGGGTTTTCCGGGCCGCCGGGCTGGACGTAATCGTTGCCCTTGAACCGGGCATAGGTGCGCGGTTCCCGTTCGATCATCTGGTCGGTGGGGCGCCAGGTGGGCCATTTCCTCTTGACGTCGATCGTGGCGGTGCCGGTGAATTGCAGGCCGGCCTTGCCCACCCCCACGCCATAGCGCAGCGCCCGGTTGGGGCCCGTCACGAAATACAGGAAATGTGCGCGCGGCATCACCAGCAACTGGCCCGGTCTGAAACGGGAACTTATCCGCACGTCCTGCGGCTGGAATCTCTTGTCCAGCTCAAAGGCCTGAACGCCCGAGGGCACGGCGGCGGCGGCGGCCAAGGTCAGGAAATGGCGGCGATGAATCATGACGGGCGTCTCCTGGTCTGAATGGCGGGACGATATCCTGCCATCGCGCGGGGAGAAAATCAAAAGCCGGTGACCCAGGCCTCGGCGGTGGCGAGTGTCGCTTTTCGGTCGCGCGGGGCGCGGGCGCGGCACGGGCGGTTTCACGCCGGTAGCGCGTCGGTGCATCGCGCGGCCGGGCGAGGGGGCGTTAACCCGGCCGAGGCAGGCTGTCCCGGCACCGAGAACAGGAGGACGGCATGGCCCGCATGACCAAGACCGAGAGGCTGGCCCGCGAGGGGCTGCTGAAGAACCTGATCCACCTCGATCGCGAGGGCTGGATCGACAGCGCGCTCGCCGATGAAATCCCCGAGGCGTGGCACACGCTGGAGGCCGACGTGGACGTGGAAGAGAAGAAGGAGAAGGTGACGCTGTACCTCGACCGGTCGGTGGCGAAATTCTACCGCGCGATGGGCAAGGGCTATCAGGCGCGGATCAACCGGATACTGGCGACATGGGCGCAGATGAAGATCGCCGGCGCGCTGCGAATGGAGGACCGGCTGGAAAGCCGGATCACGCCCGAACGCGATTAGGCGGTTTCGGGCGTCGCCGCCTCGGCGCGGGTGCCGGCATCGCGGCGGCGGCGCGGGCGCAGGGCGGCCAGGGCCATCACGGCAAGCGGCAGGCCCAGCCCGATGGCGAAGTAGAGCGCGACGGCCGTCCCGCCGCCGAGACCGAAGAAAACCCAGCCCGCGAGCGCCGACACGGTGCCGGTGAGCGCGCCGAGAATGAGGGCAGCAATGGCCATGACCGGTGCCTTTCCTTGGTGTCCGACGCCCCGAGGAAAGCGGGGGAATGGGGCAGGAATGCGGCGGGGGTGGTGCATTTCATGGGCGCGCCCGCGCTCAGATGCCGGCCCAGTCCGTGAAACGGAAGGGCCGGGGCGGCCGCGGGCCGGGCACGGGCGCACCCGCAAGGTCCTGGCCTGGCGCATCTCGAACACACTGGAAGCCGAGTTCTGCGTCGAAGCATTGAACGAGGCCATTCACAAGTTCGGCTCGCCCGAGATCATGAACACCGATCAGGGCAGCCAGTTCACG
>JAVLCJ010000128.1:0-7076 GCA_031580875.1 Roseovarius sp. | reverse complement strand
CTGGAGACGTGTCATCAGGCTGTCCCGAACGGCCCTCAGCGCCGCCCTGCATCACTTGCTGCAAAGGGCCGGGGCCGGACGGGCGGCCCTTCTTTCGGCGTGCGGGTCAAACGGCACGTGGCCTCCTCAGGCTGATGCGCCAGCGCTGTCGGCCTTCTTTTCCCACCTGCCCGACGCCTCCGACCAGTATTGCGCCGCACAGCCCGCGTCGGTCAGGGATTTCCACTGCGTTCTGGCGTGCTGCACGGCCTGCGCGTCATGGCCGTCGAACAGGATGCAGGTGCGCTCCAGCCGCTGCACCTCGTCGGCAGTGACGGCCGCGCCGTCGATGCTCATCACGCAGGCCGCGCCGTTGGGCAGGTCGCTCGCGGTGGTCAGCAGCACGGGCTGGTCGGCGTCATGCGCGCCCCCGGCGAGGCCGTGGGGCAGGAATCCCTCCTCCGGCTCAAGCCATAGCTTCTGGTCCAGCCACTCCATCCGCTCGGCCGCCACCCCGCGCACTGCCACGCGCCAGCCCGCGCCGCGCGCCTTGTCCAGCAGCATGGGCAGCGTCGCCTCCAACGGGCGGCGCGTGAGATGGTAGAAGAAGGCCGCGCCCATTCTCAGCCCTGTTCGAAGCGGTCCGCGACAAGCCTGTTCAGCGCCATGACGCCCCAGCCCGACGCGCCCTTGGGCGCATGGGCCGTCTCGGCACCGACGCGCGCCACGCCCGCGATGTCGAGGTGAATCCACGGCGTCCCTTCCTGCACGAAGCGTTGCAGGAACTGCGCCGCGGTGATCGACCCGGCGGGCCGGCCGCCCACGTTCTTCATGTCGGCGATGTCGGATTTGAGTTGCTCGTCGTACTTCTCGCCCAGGGGCAGGCGCCAGGCCCCCTCGCCCTCGCCCTCGGCCGCCTTCAGGAAATCGGCGCAAAGCGCGTCGTCGTTGGAAAAGACCCCGGCCTTTTCGTGGCCCAGGCCGATGATGATCGCGCCCGTCAGGGTGGCCAGGTCGATCACGGCGGCCGGCTGATAGGTCTGCTGCGCGTACCACATCACGTCGGCCAGCACCAACCGTCCCTCGGCGTCGGTGTTGATGATCTCGACCGTGTCGCCCTTCATCGAGGAAACAACATCGCCGGGACGCGTCGCGCGATCCGACGGCATGTTCTCGACCAGCCCGACAAGGCCCACGACGTTGGCCTGCGCCTTGCGCTTGGCCAGCGCGTGCATGACGCCGGTCACCACGCCGGCGCCGCCCATGTCCATCGTCATCTCCTCCATGCCCTGCGCGGGCTTGAGGCTGATGCCGCCGGTGTCGAAGACGACGCCCTTGCCCACCAGTGCCAGCGGCGCGGCGTCATCGGGACCGCCCTGCCATTCCATGACCGCCAGTTTCGAGGGGCTGGCGCTGCCGTGGCCGACCGACAGCAAGAGATCCATGCCCAGCTTCTTCATCTCGTCCTCGTCGAGGATGGTGATCTTCAGCCCCGGCTCGGCCATGCCGGCGATACGCTCGGCGAACTCGGACGTGGTCAGGTGGTTGGCCGGCTCGCTGACGAGATCGCGGGTCAGGAACACGCCCTCCGCCACGGCCAGCGCCGGGGCGGCCTCGGCGCGGGTCTCCTCGGGATTGGCGACCATCACGGCAAGCGCGCCCTGCCCGGCCGTCTTGGCCTTGTCGGTCTTGTGCGCGGTGAAGGCATAGTTGCGCAGCACGATACCCAGCGTCAGGTCAGCCGGGCGGCGGAGCTGCGCGGCCAGCAGCAGCATGTCCTTGTCGCCCATCAGCTTGCCCAGCGCGACACCCGCCTTGCGCGCCGCGTCGGGCTTGGCACCCCGGTCGAGGCACAGCACGTCGAGCGCCTCGGCCGCCATGCCGACGGGCCATGCCAGCGTCGTCACCTCGCCCGGCTTCGCCCTTGTCCACGCCTCGCTCTCGACCAGCCGCTTGAGCGCGCCCTTTGTCAGCCGGTTCACCCGGCGCGCGGCCGAATCCATCTTGCCGTCGGGCGTGACGATCACCGCCACGCGCCCCTCGGCGGCGGCGATGGCGTCAAGATCAGTCTCGGAAAAGGTGACGGAAACCGGTGAGGTCATGGGGCTCTCCTTGCTTGTTCGTGCCGAGTCCTAGCGCGGCTGCGCCTGCTTGGCCAGTTAGCAGTTTTCCCCGGTGGCCAATTCCGATAGGTTCCCGCCGACGACTGCTGCATTCGGGGGAAAGAGGGTGACCAGATTCGACAGGTACATGCTGTCGCAATTCATGGTGCTGTTCGGATTCTTCGCCCTCGTGCTGGTGTCGATCTTCTGGATCAACAAGGCCGTGCGAATGTTCGACCGCCTGATCGGCGACGGGCAGCCGACATGGATCTTCCTCGAATTCACGGCGCTGACCCTGCCCGGCGTGATCGGCGTGGTCCTGCCCATCGCCGCCTTCGCCGCGGTCGTCTACGTCACCAACCGGCTGAGCACCGAAAGCGAACTGACGGTGATGCAGGCCACGGGCTATTCACCGTGGCGGCTGATCCGGCCCGTGTTGATCTACGGCGCGATCATCGCGCTGATGATGTCGCTGCTCACGCATCTGCTGATCCCGACCAGCCTCAGCCAGCTCAAGCTGCGCCGCGCGGAAGTCAGCCAGAACATCACCGCCAAGCTGCTCACCGAGGGCGAGTTCCTGCACCCCGCCCCCGGGATCACGTTCTACATCCGCGACATCACGCCCGAGGGCGAGCTGCACAACGTCTTCCTGTCGGACAGGCGCAACGAGGACAACCCGGTGACCTACACCTCGGCCAAGGCCTACCTCGTGCAGGAAGGCGGGGGAACCAAGCTGGTGATGCTGTCCGGTCTGGCCCAGAATCTCAGGCAGGACGGCAAACGCCTCTTCACCACGCATTTCGATGATTTCTCCTACGATGTCAGCAGCCTGATCACGCGCGACGCGATCGACCTCGACAAGGTCGGGTTCATGCACACCGCCGACATGCTGCTGCGTCCCGGGTCCGTCGCCGCCCGGACCGGCGCCACCGGCGGCCAGATCATGTACGAGGTGCACGGCCGTTTCGCGCAGGCCTTGATGTGCATCATCGCGGCCGCCGTGGGCTTCGCCACGTTGCTGCTGGGCAATTTCAGCCGCTTCGGGGTCTGGTGGCAGATCGTGACGGCGTTCTTCCTGCTGGTCATGATCAAGATGATCGAGGGCGTCGTGTCGGGCCCCGTGCTCGCCAACGCGGCGCTGTGGCCTCTGCTGTACCTGCCGGCGGCCACGGGCGCGGCGCTGACGGCGGTATTGCTGTCCCTGGCCGACAGGCCGGGGCTGTGGCACAGGATCAGGGCCCGGCTGCGGCCCGCGAGGGGGGCGGCATGATCCTTCACCTCTACTTCGCGCGCAAGTTCTTCTGGACCTTCGCCGGGATCGCGGCGGTGTTCGCCGTTCTCCTGGCGCTGATCGACCTCGTGGATGAATTGCAGGACTTCCCCGACCTGCCCTTCGCCCGCGTGGCCGAGATCGTCGCCCTGAACCTGCCCCATGCCAATTACGAGATCCTGCCGCTGGTCATGATCCTCGCGACGGTCGCGCTTTTCGTGCGGCTGGCACGGTCGTCCGAGCTTGTGGTCGTGCGCGCGGCGGGCCGGTCGGCGCTGCGCGGGTTGATCGGCCCGGTCAGCGTGGCCGCGCTGGTCGGGGTGATCGCCGTCAGCATGTTCAACCCGATCGTCGCCGCCGCATCCAAGCGGTACAACGATCTGGTCAACGGGTATCTCGACAGCGGCTCCAGCATCCTTGCCATCGCGTCCGAAGGGCTCTGGCTGCGGCAGGGCAGTTCCGACGGCCAGACCGTCATTCACGCCCGGCGCGCAAGCTCGGATCTCGGCACGTTGCACGACGCGACCTTCATCGCCTTCTCCCCTGACGGGGAACCGCTGAGGCGTATCGCCGCGAACACCGCGCGACTGACGGAGGGCGCGTGGCGCATGCGCGATGTCAAGCTGTGGAATATATCTATCGGGGACAACCCGGAATCGACGGCGCGGCAACTGGACACCTACGAACTGCCCTCGGCGCTGACCCAGGACCGGATCATCGACAGTTTCGGCAAGCCCCAATTCATCCCTGTCTGGGACCTGCCGCAGTTCATCGCCCAGCTGGAAGAGGCCGGGTTCTCGGCGCGCCGCTACGCCGTCTGGTTCCAGATGGAGCTGTCGCGGCCGCTGTTCCTGGTCGCGCTGGTTCTGGTGGCGTCGGCCTTTACCATGCAGCACACGCGGCTTTCCAACACCGGCATTTCCGTGCTGGTCGCGGTGATGCTGGGGTTCGGGCTGCATTACGTGCGCAACTTCGCGCAGATCCTCGGCGAGAACGGACAGATCCCCGTCATGCTGGCGGCGTGGGCGCCGCCCGTGGCCTCGCTGCTGCTGGCCATCGGAATCCTGCTGCACATGGAGGACGGATGAAGGCGCTGGCGCTGTTTCTTCTGCTGGCGGCGCTGACGCTCGCGCCGCCGCCCCGGGCCGCCTCGGCGCAACCGCGGGACACGAGCGCTGACGAAAACGGCGCCGCGATGCTGGTCGCCGACGACGTGCGCATCACCGCCGACAACAACCTTGTCGCCGAAGGCAATGTCGAGGCCATGCTGGGCGCGAGGCGGCTGGAAGCCCACGCGGTGATCTACGACCGCGAGGCCGACAAGCTGACGATCAAGGGGCCGATCCGGCTGCACGAGAATGACACGACGCTGATCCTTGCCGGCGCGGCCGAGCTTGACCGCGACATGCGCAACGGCCTGCTGAGCGGGGCGCGCGTGGTACTCGACAACCAGCTGCAACTGGCCGCGCACGAAATGCGCCGGATCGAGGCACGCTATTCACAGCTCTACAAGGCCGCCGTGACATCCTGCCGGGTCTGCGAGACGGGCCGCCCGCCGCTATGGCAGATCCGGGCGCGCCGGGTGATCCACGACCAGCAGGAACGCCAGCTCTATTTCGACGACGCGCAGCTGCGGGTGCTGGACACGCCGATCTTCTACCTGCCGCGGCTGCGCCTGCCCGATCCGACGCTGGAACGCGCCAGCGGCTTTCTCATCCCGTCGCTGCACAACTCCACGCTGCTCGGCTTCGGGGTGAAGGTGCCCTATTTCATCCGGATCGGGGACCACAAGGACCTCACCCTCACGCCTTTCTGGACGAACGAGACGCGAACCCTCGAATTCCGGTACCGGCAGGCCTTCCGCAACGGCCGGATCGAGGTGACAGGCGCCGTGCCCGACGACGACCTGGGCACGCGCAGCCGCCGGGCCTATGTCTTTGCCGATGGTGAATTCGACCTGCCCCGCGATTTCCGGCTGACCTTCGACGTCGAGGCGGTGAACGACGACACCTTCCTGCTGGACTACGACTATTCCGACAAGGACCGCCTCGACAGCGAGATCGCCGTGGCGCGCACGCGGCGCGACGAACACGTTCGCGGCGCGCTGACGCATTTCCATTCGCTGCGCCCGAACGAGGACAATTCGACGCTGCCCACCATCGTTGCCGACGCCAACTACGAACGCCGGGTCTTCCCGCAGGGACCGGGCGGCGAGCTGTTCGTCTCGGCCTCGGCGCACAGTCATTTCCGCTCCTCGGACCTCGTCACGGACGGGCCGGATTTCGACAGTTTCGCCGACGGTCGCGATGTCACGCGGCTGAGCACCAGCGCGGACTGGCGGCGCAGCTGGGTGCTGCCGGGCGGCGTGCTGGGCTCTTTCCGGACCGGGGTGGCGATCGATTCCCACCGGATCCGGCAAGCCGGCGGCACCAGCCGCTCGTCCGCCACCGAGATCACCCCGACCGCGGCCGTCAAGCTGCGCTGGCCACTCATGAAGACCACGGCGCGCGGGACATCGCATGTGATCGAGCCTGTCCTACAATTCGCCTGGACGGGCGGCAGCAATCCCGACATCCCCAACGACGAAAGCACCCGGATCGAGTTCGACGAGGGCAACCTGTTCGCCCTGTCCCGCTTCAGCGCGCCCGACCGGCGCGAACGGGGCACGAGCGGGGCCATCGGCCTGAAATGGACCCGCTACGGCGCGGGCGGCGGGCAAAGCGCGCTCGCCTTCGGGCAGGTGATCCGCGAGGAGACGCCGCTGGAGCCGCGCGGCGGCACGAGCTTCACCAAGTCCTCGGGCCTGCAGGACAGGTTCTCGGACATGCTGGTGGCCGGTCAGGTCAAGACACCGGGCGGCATGACACTGACCGCGCGCAGCGTGTTCGACGACGGGCTGGACACCACCAAGGCCGAGGCCCGCGCAAGCTGGCGCAACGAGAAGGCCGATATCGGCGCCACCTACATATGGCTCAGCAACGACCCGGCCGAGGCCCGTCCCAACACGGTGTCGGAATGGTCCTTCGACGGCAGCTACCGGCTGTCGCGTCACTGGACGGGCAGCGCGGAATGGCGCTACGACGCCGCCAGCGACAGCAGCATCCGCGCCGGGCTGGGGCTGACCTACACCAACGAATGCGTGGACATCTCGCTTTCGGCCTCGCGTCGCTTCACCTCTTCCACTATTCTCGAACCGTCGACGAACATAAGCCTGACGGTGGGGCTGCGGGGGTTCACCGCCAAGACACGCGACAAAAGCTACGTCAGGACATGCAGGAAATAGGACGCATGACAACACGAATGCAGTTAATCGCCCGCGGTTGGGCACTGGGCCTTGTCATTGCCGCCACGCTGGTGGCGTCGGATGCGCCGCGCGCGGCGGCCCAGAACCTTTTCGAGCCTTTGATCAAGGTGAACGACATGGCGATCACCCGCTACGAACTGCGCCAGCGGGCCCGCATGCTGACGCTTTTCCGGGCGCCGGGCGACCCCGAGACGCTGGCGCGCGAACAGCTGGTGGAAGAACGGCTCAAGCTGGACGCCGCCCGCCGCAACGGCCTGACACTCGAAGACGCCGATATCCGGGATGGCATGGCCGAATTCGCCGAACGGGCCGACATGCCCGCCGACCAGTTCATCGCGCAATTGCAGCAGGCCGGCGTGTCCGAGGAATCATTCCGCGAATTCGTGCGCGCAGGGGTCATCTGGCGCGAACTGACCCGGGC
>JAVLCJ010000127.1:3644-7084 GCA_031580875.1 Roseovarius sp. | reverse complement strand
CGGTGATCGCACCCATCGGCGGCGGCGGCATGATCTCGGGCACCTGCCTGACATTGTCGAACCTCGCCCCCAAGATGGAGATCTACGCGGCCGAACCCGAACAGGCCGATGACGCCTATCGCAGCTTCAAGGCCGGGCACATTATTGCCGATGATGCGCCGGTGACTGTCGCCGACGGGCTGAAGGTGCCGCTGAAGGACAACACGTGGCATTTCGTGTCGCATAACGTCACGGATATTCTGACGGCCAGCGAACAGGAAATCATCGACGCGATGCGGCTGACCTGGGCGCGCATGAAGATCGTGATCGAGGCAAGCTGCGCGGTGCCGCTGGCCACGATCCTCAAGAACCCGAAGATCTTTGCCGGCAAGCGTGTCGGCGTCATAATCACCGGTGGCAATGTCGATCTCGACACCCTGCCCTGGATCAAGTGAGGAGATAGACAGATGAACAAGCCCGTGACATTCGACAGCTACGAGGTCGGCTTTGACATCCCCGCCCTGCCCGGCATGGACGAGGCGGATATCCAGACCCCGTGTCTGGTGCTCGATCTCGACGCGCTGGAACGCAACATCGTCAAGATGGGCGAATGGGCCAAGGAACACGGCATGCGCCACCGCGTTCATGGCAAGATGCACAAATCCGTCGACGTGGCGCTGCTGCAGGAACGTCTCGGCGGGGCCTGCGGCGTCTGCTGCCAGAAGGTGAGCGAGGCCGAGGTCTTTGCCCGCGGCGGCATCAAGGACGTGTTGGTCAGCAACCAGGTCCGCGACCCCGCCAAGATCGACCGGCTCGCACGTATGCCCAAGCTGGGCGCGCGGACGATATGCTGCGTCGACGAGGTGGCTAACGTGGCCGACCTGTCGGACGCCGCGCAAAAGCACGGCACCCAGATCGAGTGCCTCGTGGAAATCGACTGTGGCGCGGGGCGCTGCGGGGTCACGACAACGCCCGAGGTGGTCGAGATCGCCAAGGCGATAGACGCCGCACCGGGTCTGAAGTTCGCCGGGCTTCAGGCGTACCAGGGCGCCATGCAGCACATGGACAAGTACGAGGATCGCAAGGCCAAGATCGATCTGGCCGTGGCGCAGGTGCGTGACGCCGTCGAGGGTCTGAAGGCCGAGGGCATCGAGTGCGACATCGTCGGCGGCGGTGGCACGGGCAGCTACTATTTCGAAGGCAACTCGGGCGTCTACAACGAGCTGCAATGCGGGTCTTACGCCTTCATGGATGCCGATTACGGTCGTATCCTCGACAAGGATGGCAAGCGCATCGACCAGGGCGAATGGGAAAACGCGCTGTTTATCCTGACAAGCGTCATGAGCCATGCCAAGCCCGAGAAGGCCATCGTCGATGCCGGGCTCAAGGCCCAATCGGTCGATAGCGGACTGCCGGTGATATTCGGGCGCGACGACGTTGAATACGTCAAGTGCTCGGACGAACATGGCGTCGTTGCCGATCCCGAAGGCGTGCTCAAGGTCAACGACAAGCTGCGCCTGGTGCCCGGCCACTGCGACCCGACCTGCAACGTGCACGACTGGTATGTCGGGGTGCGGGGCGGCAAGGTCGAAACCGTCTGGCCCGTCTCCGCACGCGGTCGCGCGTGGTGAGGGGCAAAGGAATGGACACGCAAGTTAAATCCCCGGGCATCGTCATCGTCGGCGAGGAGATCTGCCAACAGGTCATCAGCCGCGCCGACGCCTTCGACGCGGTCGCCCAGGTCTTCGCCGCGATGGCGCGCGGCGATGCCTACAACTTTCCGGTCGTGCGCGAGGCGATCGGCCATGCCGATGCGCTTTACGGGTTCAAGGGCGGGTTCGACCGCGCGGGCATGTCCCTCGGCCTCAAGGCCGGGGGCTACTGGCCGGGCAATGCCGACAAGGGATTGACCAACCATCAATCCACGGTGTGCCTGTTCGATCCCGACACAGGGCAGCTTGTCGCGCTGGTCGGGGGCAATTATCTGACAGCGCTGCGCACGGCCGCGTCCTCGGCCATCTCGATCGCACAGCTTGCGCGCCCCGATGCCAAGGTGCTTGGAATGGTGGGGGCGGGCCATCAGGCCGCGTTCCAACTGCGTGCCGCCGTCGAGCAGCGCGATTTCGAGAAGGTCGTGGCGTGGAACCCGCATCCCGACATGCTGCCGCGCCTCGAAGCGGTCGCAAAGGACTGCGGCCTTGCGTTCGAGGCGGTAAGCCAGGAAGAGCTTGGCGCGCAGGCGGATGTGATCATCAGCATCACCAGCGCGCATGAACCTCTCGTGATGGCGGACTGGGTCAAGCCGGGTACGCATATCGCGTGCATGGGCACTGACACCAAGGGCAAGCAGGAGGTTGACCCCGCCCTGTTCGCCAAGGCCTCGGTCTTTACAGACGAGATCGCCCAATCCGTCAGCATCGGCGAGGCACAGCACGCCGTGGCACAGGGCTTGATCACCGAGGGTGACATCACGCCCATCGGCGCGGTGATCAACGGCGACCACGACGGGCGCAGCAGTGCCGAGGCCATCACCCTGTTCGACGGGACCGGTGTGGGGCTGCAGGATCTGGCCGTGGCCTCGGTTGCGGCGCGGCTCGCGCGAGAGCGCGGTCTGGTGTCCCCCGTCACGCTCTAATGGGGCACGTACGTGAGTGAATAACGCGCGCGGCCGTATCGGGCCGCGCGCGTTCTTTGTTGTTAAGGGCGGGGTGAGGCACCCGTCTGCCGACGGGGACGATGGTCCTGAAAAGCGGGCTGCAACGCATGTTTGTGGCCAGCCGATGTCGCGCCTCGGCCAGACAGATCCTCCGATCTTTTCCGGCGATCCGGTGACTTCAAAACGGAGCCGGGTTTCCCTTTGCAAATCGGTTTTCTTTGCGTCATTGACACGCTCATGACGACACATGCGCGCGCGTTCCTGGTTCACCTGCTCACCGCCACGGGCGCGGTCTTTGCCATGCTGGCCATGCTTGCGGCCATCGACCGCGAATGGGAACTGATGTTCCTGTGGCTGGTCGTGGCCTTTGCCGTGGACGGGATCGACGGTCCGCTCGCGCGCAAATACGACGTGTCGAAGAACGCGCCACGTTTCGACGGCGAGTTGCTCGACCTGATCATCGATTATCTGACCTACGCGTTCATACCGGCCTTCGCGCTCTTCTCGTCAGATCTGCTGCCCGGCTGGACCGGGTGGATCGCGATCATCGTAATCACCTATGCGAGCGCCATGTATTTCGCCGATACCAGCATGAAAACAAAGGACAAGTCCTTTCACGGGTTTCCAAGCTGCTGGAACATGATGGTCATCGTGATGTTCGCCGTAAAGCCCGATTTCTGGTTCATCCTAGCACTCGTCGCGGTGCTGTCGGTGGCGATGTTCCTGCCATTGCGCTTCATCCATCCGGTGCGCACGAAACGCTGGCGCTGGTTCTCGCTGCCCATGGCCTTTGAGTGGACATTCT
>JAVLCJ010000127.1:0-3634 GCA_031580875.1 Roseovarius sp. | reverse complement strand
CTGGGCGGCATGGGTGAGTTTCGACCCCCAAAGCTGGGCGCATTGGGGGCTCGTGGTGACAAGTATCTACCTTCTCTTTGCAGGTATCGCACAGCAGATCATCCCGGAAAGGCGTACGGCCGCCTGACCTGCGGGCGCATCCGGGTCTGATGTCACTCCGCCCGGATCGCTTCGAATTCCAGAATGATATCCACCGTGTCGCCGACCATCGTCGGCAGAGCGTAGGTCATGCCAAAATCGCTGCGCTGGATCTCGGCTGTGGCCGAGATGCCGAGCGTTTCCTTCCCATGGCCGAAAGGGTATTCGCCCCGCTTGTTGAGCGTCACGTCAAGCGTGACCGGCTGCGTCACCCCGCGGATCGTCAGATCGCCCGTGACGGTGCCTTGCGTGTCGGATTCGGCCGTGCCGCCATCGGCTGCAAATGTGATTGTCGGATGTTCGCTTGTGTAAAGGAAATCCTCACCCCGGACATGACCGTCGCGCTCCTCGTGATCGGTGTCTACGCTTTGCGCACCGATCTCGACGCGCACCTCGCCAAGTTCATTGGTTTCCGGGTCATAGACAAACTGGCCCTCGATCTCGGAGAAGCGCCCCAGCACCTTGGCGAAGTCGATATGCATGACCGTGAACGCCACGACTGTATGGTCCGGGTCTATTTCCCACGTGGCGGGTTCGGCAATCGCGGGCTGCGCGGCGCCGAGTGTCGTGGCAGCACAGAGGGCTGTCAGGAAAGTCGAGCGATAGCGGGTCATGTCGTGTCTCCTTCTCGGTGTCAGGGTCGGGTCAGGCTTTGGGCGGCTGTCGTTGTGACGACCTCCGGTACATGCGATTGACGATCCTCGGGGATATCAAAGAGGCCGCACGCCATAGACCAGCGGCTCAGCCCCGGCAGGGTGGTAATGACGGCGATCGGGATTGCCCCCAGCATCGCCACGATCACCGGCGCACCAAAGACCAACGCCCAGGGCGCCGTCAGCCCCAGCCAGACACAAAGCGCCAGCCCGGTCAAGGTTTGCGGCCAGAGCACGCGCGCAGCCTCGTCCCAGTGCAACCGGTCGCGACTGCGCTGTTGCGCGCTCCAGCCGATGCGCTGCCCGAAGCACAGCCCGAGGGCGAACCGCGTGAGCGCCAGGGCTACGATCGGCGCGATCAGCATGGACACCACGATCTCGGCCGTGCCGCCAAGAACAACACGCACCGGCCCGCCATACGCCGCGCTCCGGCGGCGATCGCCGAGAACCTGTGCGAGGCCCATGAGCTTGGGAAAGAGGCTTAGGGTAATCAGCAACGCGAAAAGCGCCAGCCCTGCCCCCATGGACACCGCCGCGGGCGCCGTGAGGCCAGCCGCCAATCCCGCCCCTGTGAGGATGAACACCATCCAGGCCGGGGCGCTGACATACATCAGGATTGCCAGCACAAGCTGAATGCGGCTGACCGGCTTTAATCCACGCAAGCCCAACAAGCGAACATATTGCAGGTTGCCGTTCATCCAGCGCAGTTCCCGGCGGATGAAATCCACCAGGCTGGGCGGGTTTTCCTCATGGCTGTCGCTTTCCTCGGCCAGCACCCGCACCTCGTAGCCCGCGCGCCGCATCAGCACCGCCTCGACCTGGTCATGGCTGAGGATCGGCCCCGAAAGCGGCCCGCGCCCCGGCAGGACGGGCAGCATGCAGTGCGCGCGGAAGGCTTCCGTACGGATCAACACGTTATGGCCCCAGTTGGGTCCGCAATCCGCCTGCCACCACGCCGAGCCAAGCGTGTAGGACCGCATGCCGTGACGCATCCCGAACTGGAAGGCGCGGGTGAAGAAACTGCGCGATGGCAGCCCGGTGACGAGGCTTTGCAGCATCCCGATCTCTGGACTGGCCTGCATCACGCGGACGAGGCGAAAGACGGTGTCGGCCCCCATCTCGCTGTCGGCATCGAGCGGCAGGAAGAAATCGCTCTCGCCATCGGCACTGTGCAGGAAGTCGGCGATATTACCGGATTTGTAGCCGGTGTTCTCGGTCCGGCGGCGGTAGTGGATCGCGGCCTGCGGATGCTCGGCGCGCCATTGTTCAACCTGCGCTTCTTCACGCTGCGCGATGTCCTGATCGTCGGTATCGCTGAGAAGATGAAACGAGAACCGCTCTGCCCATGGGCTATGCGCGACCTCGCGTTCCAGCCGGCGCAGCCGCGCGATCGAGGCATCGGGATCCTCGTTGCGCAGAGGCATCACGACAGCCACGCGCGCCGTGATCCGCTCGTCGCCGCGGATCCGGTCGAGCGCGGGCGTCACCTGCACAGCCGCACGCGATCCATACCGGCGGTCCAGCAGAAAGCCGAGGATGCTGTTCCACACGCCGATAGATGTCCAGGGCAGGGTAAGCGCAAACGCCAGAAGCATCACGCCCTCGGCCCATGTGATGCCCCCCGCTCCGAAGAGTGTCAGCATCGCGGCGAAAAGCGCGCAGACAGTGACGACGTTGAGCCCGAGCACGAGCGCCCTGCGGACGCCGACAGCCATGTCTGGCCAGCCGCGCGAGGCGTCCCTGTAACTCGTGCCGTCTTCGAGGTCGCGTGCTGCCTCAATCTGTGCCAATTTCTGCATCCTTCCATCGACAAGCCCGCATGCTCGGGGACGTCGCGTGATCATTCCAGCGTCAAAGAGATCACATATGATCATTTCGCAGTGAGACCAACGATCGGGCCAGCAACCGACCCTGAATGTGCGAAGATCCGCCGGTCGGCAGGTGCGGCTTGACCGGAACCGGCAGCGTGATAGGTCGCTTAGTCGATCCGTAGAAAGGATACCGCCATGTTTGCTGTCGAAGTTCGCGATCACATCATGATCGCGCATTCCCTGCCTTCTCCGGTCTTCGGCCCGGCACAAGGGGTGCACGGGGCCACGTTTGTCGTGGATGCCGCATTTTTCACCGAGGACCTCGATGCGCATGGTCTCGTCGTCGATATCGGCCGTGCCACCGATGCCCTTGGGCGCGCGCTGGAGCCGCTGCGCTACGGCAACCTTGACGACAAGCCCGAGTTCGAGGGCAAGTTCACAACCACCGAATTCCTGTGCCAGCACATTTGGACCAAACTGGCCGAGATCGCGCGGGCCGAGGGTCTGGGCGATGACGGACGTCTGCGCCGGATGCGCGTCATGCTGCATGAAAGCCATATCGCGCGCGGCTGGTACGAGGCCGATCTCTGACATGGGTTTTGACGCCTCATGGTTGACCCTTCGCGAGACGGCGGATGCGCGCGCGCGCGATGACGCGCTGTTTGACCGCGCAAGGCAGCTTCTCGGGGCGGGCGCCTCGGTGCTCGATCTCGGATGCGGCACCGGGGCAACGGCACGGGCTTTCGCGGCGCGGGGGATCCACGACGTCGATTGGCGGCTTCTCGACAATGATCCGGCCCTTCTGACGCATGCCTCGCAGGCGTGTCCCGGAGCGGCGACGCACGAGATCGATCTTGCCGATGTCGACGCACTGCCGCTGGAGGGGGTGGATCTCGTGACCGCATCGGCCCTTCTGGACCTCGTCTCGCGCGACTGGGTCACAAGGTTTGCCGAACGGCTGGCGGAGGCGCGGATCGGCCTCTACGCGGTCCTCAGCTATGACGGTGTCATGCGATGGGATCCGAGCGATCC
>JAVLCJ010000126.1:0-7117 GCA_031580875.1 Roseovarius sp. | reverse complement strand
CGTCAACTCCGACACCAAACCCAAACAGGGAAAGGATAATTTATGAGAAGTGGTGAGCCGTGCAGGATTCGAACCTGCGACCCACTGATTAAAAGTCAGTTGCTCTACCAACTGAGCTAACGGCCCACTAGAGCGGGTATCTAGAAAGAGCGGGGCAGGGGGTCAACCCCGAAATGCACTGAATTTCCCGCAGATGCTGGATTCGTCCCGGTGAGCGGTTTATATGCCGGCTCATGACACAGCGCGCGATCGAATACGGGCTTCCCTTCATGAAGATGCACGGGCTTGGAAACGACTTTGTCGTGTTCGACGCGCGGTCGCGCGCGGTCGACGTCAGCCCGGCGCTTGCCGTGGCGCTTGCCGACCGGCGGACCGGCCTGGGATTCGACCAGCTGGCGGTGATCGGGTCGGGCGATGCCGACGCGCATCTGAGTTTCTACAACAGCGACGGCTCCGTCTCGGCGGCCTGCGGCAACGCGACGCGCTGCATCGCGCGCTACCTGATGGACGAACAGGGCCGCGACCATCTGGACCTGACCACCGCGCGCGGCCGGCTGCAGGCCGTCGATGCGGGGGGCGGGCTGACATCGGTCAACATGGGCCCGCCGCAGACGGCGTGGCAGGACATCCCGTTGGCCGAGGCGATGGACACGCTGGAACTGCCGATCGAGGGCGGGCCGGTGGCCACCGGGATGGGCAATCCGCACTGCACCTTTTTCGTCGAGGATGCCGAGGCGGTGCCGCTCGACCGTTTCGGGCCGCGCTACGAGACCCACCCGCTCTATCCCGAGCGGACGAACGTGCAGGTCGTCTCGGTCGTCGGGCCGGACCACCTGCGGATGCGGGTCTGGGAGCGCGGCGCGGGTGTGACGCTGGCGTCGGGGTCGTCGTCCTGCGCGGTGGCGGTGGCGGCGGCGCGGCGCGGGCTGACCGGGCGCGACGTGCGCGTCGATCTGGACGGCGGCACACTGGCGGTCGCGTGGCGGGAGGACGGCGTCTGGATGACCGGCCCGACCATGCACGTGTGCGACGGCGTTCTGACGCGGCAGTTCATGGATTCCGTGACATGACCCGCGCCCCCGTTTTCACCACGCTTGGCTGCCGGCTCAATGCCTACGAGACCGAGGCCATGCGCGAATTGTCGGCCGAGGCCGGGCTGGACAACGCCGTGGTGGTCAATACCTGCGCCGTGACATCCGAGGCCGTGCGCAAGGCGCGGCAGGAAATCCGGCGGCTGAGGCGCGAGAACCCCGACGCGCGGGTGATCGTGACCGGCTGCGCGGCCCAGACCGAGCCCGGGACGTTCAGCGCGATGGCCGAGGTCGATGCCGTCATCGGCAACACCGAGAAGATGCAGGCCGATACATGGGCCGGGCTGGCCGGCGATTTCATCGGCGAAACCGAGAAGGTCCGCGTGGACGACATCATGTCGGTGACCGAGACCGCGGGCCACCTGATCGACGGGTTCGGCACCCGCTCGCGCGCCTACGTGCAGGTCCAGAACGGCTGCGATCATCGCTGCACCTTCTGCATCATTCCCTATGGCCGGGGCAATTCGCGCAGCGTGCCGGCCGGCGTGGTCGTCGACCAGATCAAGCGGCTGGTCGGCAAGGGCTTCAACGAGGTGGTGCTGACCGGCGTGGACCTCACAAGCTGGGGAGCCGATCTGCCGGCGCAGCCGAAACTGGGCGATCTGGTAATGCGCATCCTCAAGCTGGTGCCAGACCTGCCGCGGCTGCGCATTTCCTCGATCGATTCGATCGAGGTGGACGAGAACCTGATGCAGGCCATCGCGACCGAGCCGCGCCTGATGCCGCACCTGCACCTGTCGCTGCAGCATGGCGATGACCTGATCCTCAAGCGCATGAAGCGGCGCCACGGGCGCGACGACGCGATCCGCTTCGCCGAGCAGGCGCGCGCCCTGCGTCCGGACATGACCTTCGGCGCCGACATCATCGCGGGCTTCCCGACCGAGACCGAGGCGCATTTCGAGAACTCGATGCGGCTGGTGGATGAATGCCACCTGACATGGCTGCATGTCTTCCCCTACAGCGCCCGGCCCGGCACGCCCGCGGCGCGGATGCCGCAGGTGAACGGTGCCGCGGTCAAGGAACGCGCGGCACGGCTGCGGGAAAAGGGGGCGGCCCGGGTGGCGGCCCACCTCGCGGCACAGATCGGGCGCGAGCACCGTGTCCTGATGGAAAATCCGCACATGGGCCGGACCGAGCAGTTCACCGAGGTGGGCTTCGCCGCCCCGCGCGCGGAAGGGGAGATTACGCTCGCCCGAATCACCGGCGCGGACGAGACCCGTCTGGTCGCCTGAGCGGCTGTCCGCCCCGGCGGCCCGGTTCAGAAACTGTAGCTGATGCCGATGTTCAACGCGTGGGTCACGATCTCGGTGTCCAGGTTGCCCGGCGCCTGCGCCGGGTCCGGGTCGATCGTGATGTCGTTGTCCGACCACGTGATCTGGTATTCGCCGAAAATGGCCCAGTCCTCGGTCAGGGCGTATTTCACGCCGGCGATGCCGCGCGCGGCGGGGCCCGTCGCCTCGTAGTCGAAGGTCCGGTTCGTGGCCCCCGTCACGAGGATGTCCACATGCGGTATCGCCACGCCGAGACCCGCGCCCAGGTACGGCGTGAACCGCCCTTTGCCGAAGGCGTCGGGCCAGCGTTTCATCACGTTGGCGGTGATGATGTTGTGCCCGTCCGACAGCTCCAGCCGGTCAAATCCGATGGCGCCAAGGTCCGCGTCGCTGGCATAGGCCTTGGTATGCGTGCCCTCCAGCCCGAAGCCGATATCGCCCTGCGTCCACCAGATGGCGCGGCCGCCATAGTAGATCGGGGCATCGAAGGGATTGCCCTCCCAGTCGAAATTCCGGCTGAAGGCGGTGCCGTCGGGGCGCGTGCCGCTGCCGGTGCTGTCGCTGACAGCCTGTGCGCCAAGGTAGAGGCTCAATTCCATTTCTGCAGCGGCCGGTGCGGCGGTCATTGCCAGCAGGGCGGCGGCGGTTTTCACGGTGCGAAACATTGATCGGGCCTGCTTGTTGAAACTTTGCGGACTGGTAGCACCTACACATGAAAAAGTCTCCTCACAAGCGCGACAGATGGGCGCCCTGACTGAATCGGGGGCATTGCGTACTGGACTGACTTGGCAAGCCCCGCTAAATAGCGTGCTGGAAAGGACCGGGAGTCATCGGTTCGAAACCCGCCTGAGGCCGTCACCGGCTTTGAAAATGGAGAATACCTCGTGTCCCACGCAGATGATCACGAAGGCACCCGGAGGGATTTCCTCTACTATGCCACAGCTGGCGCAGGTGCCGTAACCGCAGGGGCCGCTGTCTGGCCGCTGGTCAACCAGATGAACCCGTCCGCCGACGTGCAGGCGCTCAGCTCGATCCGGGTCGATGTCGGCGGGGTGCAGCCCGGGTCGCAGATCACGGTCAAATGGCTGGGCAAGCCGGTCTTCATCCGCCGCCGCACCGCCGACGAGATCGAAACCGCGCGTGCCGTCGATTTGGCCGACCTGCCCGACGGGATCGCGCGCAACGACAACATTGCCGGTGACGTGCCCGCGAACGACGAGAACCGCGCGATGGACGACAGCGGCGAATGGCTGGTCCAGATGGGTGTCTGCACGCATCTGGGCTGTGTGCCGCTCGGCAATGGCGCGGGCGATTTCGGCGGCTGGTTCTGCCCCTGCCACGGGTCACACTACGACACGTCCGGGCGCATCCGCAAAGGGCCCGCACCCGAGAACCTGCCGGTGCCGGTGGCCGAATTCGTCGACGAGTCGACGATCAAACTGGGATAGAAGGAAGCGCGCACATGTCCGGAATTCCGCACGATCACTACGAGCCGCAATCTGGTGGCGCGAGATGGCTGCATCGGCGTCTGCCGATCGCGGGCCTGCTCTACGACACTCTCACGATTCCCACGCCCAAGAACCTCAACTGGATGTGGATCTGGGGGATCGTCCTGACCTTTTGCCTCGCGCTGCAGATCATCACCGGCATCGTCCTGGTGATGCACTACACGCCGCATGTCGACATGGCCTTCGCCAGCATCGAACACATCATGCGCAACGTGAACGGTGGCCATTTCATCCGCTATCTGCACATGAACGGCGCGTCGCTGTTCTTCCTCGCCGTGTACCTGCACATCTTCCGCGGTCTCTATTACGGCTCCTACAAGGCCCCGCGCGAGATCACCTGGATCATCGGGATGCTGATCTACCTGCTGATGATGGGCACGGCCTTCATGGGCTACGTGCTGCCCTGGGGGCAGATGTCGTTCTGGGGCGCCACGGTGATCACCGGCCTGTTCGGGGCGATCCCGTTCATCGGCGAGCCGATCCAGACATGGCTGCTCGGCGGGCCGGCGGTGGACAACGCGACGCTCAACCGCTTCTTCTCGCTTCACTACCTGCTGCCCTTCGTCATCGCGGCGCTGGTGGCGGTGCATATCTGGGCCTTCCACACGACGGGCAACAACAACCCGACCGGCGTCGAGGTCCGCCGCGGCTCCAAGGCCGAGGCAAAGAAGGATACCGTGCCGTTCTGGCCCTACTTCGTCATCAAGGATCTATTTGCCCTCGGCGTCATCATGGCGGTCTTCTTCGCCATTATCGGGTTCATGCCGAACTACCTCGGCCACCCCGACAACTACATCGAGGCCGATCCGCTGGTCACGCCGGCGCACATCGTTCCCGAATGGTACTTCCTGCCATTCTACGCGATCCTGCGCGCCTTCACCTCGGATGTCTGGGTCGTGATGGCGGCGAACTGGATCACCGGCGGCATCATCGACGCCAAGTTCTTCGGCGTGCTGGCGATGTTCGGCGCGATCGCGGTGATGGCGCTCGCGCCGTGGCTGGATACCTCCGGCGTCCGCTCGGGCCGGTACCGTCCGATGTTCAAGTGGTGGTTCGCGCTTCTGGTCCTGGATTTCATCGTGCTGATGTGGGCGGGCGCCATGCCGGCCGAGCCACCGTACTCGACCATATCGCTCATCGGATCGACCTACTGGTTCGCCTATTTCCTTGTCATCCTGCCCCTGCTGGGCGTGATCGAGAAACCGGCGGCCCAGCCCGAGACGATCGAGGCCGATTTCAACGCCCATTACGGCAAAGCCGGCACGCCGGCCGAGTAAGAAAGGATTACGGGATAATGCTGAAGAAACTCGCGATAGCCGCGGTGGCCGCCCTGACCCTTTCCGGCACCGGCGCCATGGCGGCAGAGGGCGGACATGTCGAGGACGTGGACTTCTCCTTCGAGGGGCCGTTCGGCAAGTTCGACCAGAACCAGCTGCAGCGCGGCCTGCAGGTATATACCGAGGTCTGCTCGGCCTGCCACGGGCTCAACTACGTGCCGCTCCGTACGCTCGGCAACGAGGGGGGGCCGAACCTGCCGGCGGATCAGGTCCGCGCCTATGCCGAACAGAACTACGAGGTGTTCGACGAGGAGCTGGACGATTTCCGCCCGGCCAAGCCCACGGATCATTTCCCGGGCTCGAATCTCGAGAACGCGCCCGACCTCAGCCTGATGGCCAAGGCGCGGGCCGGGTTCCACGGGCCCTACGGCACGGGGCTCAACCAGCTCTTCAAGGGGATGGGCGGCCCGGAATACATCGTGTCGCTGCTGACCGGCTACACCGGCGAGACCAAGGAGGAAGCCGGCGTGACGCTCTACGAGAACACCGCCTTCCCCGGCGGATGGATCGCGATGGCGCCGCCGCTCTACGGGGAGGATGTCGAGTATGCCGACGGGCACGAGAACGACATGCACAGCGAGTCAGAGGATGTCGCGGCCTTCCTGATGTGGGCGGCCGAACCCAAGATGATGGACCGCAAGCATGCCGGCCTGACGGGCGTGATCTTCCTCACGGTCCTGTCCGTCCTGCTCTACCTGACGAACAAGCGCCTCTGGGCGCCGATCAAGGGCAAGAAGACAGACTGACACGCCCGCGACCGGCGATCCCACGGACCCCCGCCCGACGGCGGGGGTTTCGCGTGACAAGCGGCAGGCGCGCCGAATTCGTGTTCGCCTTCGCCGTGTCCGCGCCTAGATCGCCGAGGGGCACACGCATGAAAGGGCCGTCAACATGATGAACGATCCCGTATTCCTGATGGTCGCTGCCGCCATGCTGGCGGTTGTCGTGATCCTTGCCGTCGGGATCAGCCATTTCGGCAAGGGCGATGTCGAATCGGCAAAGAAATCTAACCGCATGATGAAATGGCGCCTCGTGGCGCAGTTCGTCGCGGTATTGCTGATCCTGTTTTTCATTTGGTTTAGGTCCGGGGGCTGAACACATGGTCGTACTCAACAAGATCTACACGAAGACCGGCGATGCCGGGGAAACCGCGCTTGGTAACGGTGCACGCGTGGCCAAGCACTCCATGCGCGTGACCGCCTACGGCACAACCGACGAGCTGAACGCGACAGTCGGCCTCGCGCGGTTGCATGCCGACGGCGAGACCGACAGCGCATTGTCGCGTATCCAGAATGACCTTTTCGATATCGGGGCCGACCTGTGCCGTCCGGAGATGGAAAAGGATCACGAGGCCGAATATACCCCGCTGCGCATCTCGCAGGGGCAGGTCGACCGGCTCGAATCCGAGATCGACGCGATGAACGCCATGCTGGAACCGCTGCGCAGCTTCATCCTGCCCGGTGGCAGCGCGCTCGCCGCGTACCTGCACCAGTGCCGCACCGTGTCGCGCCGCGCCGAACGGCTGGTCGTGGAACTGGCAACCGTCGAGGGTGTGAACCCGGCGGCCGTGACCTACCTGAACCGTCTCAGCGACTGGTTCTTCGTGGCGGCCCGCATGGCAAACGATTCGGGCCGCGACGACGTTCTCTGGGTACCGGGCGCGAACCGCTGAGCCTGCGCCTCAACCAGCGGTAGCGGCGGCCGGGGCGCGCCGTGCGCATCCGTGGACGCTAACGGCTGCGGGGTCGGCGCACCGGGATGCCTTCGCAAGGGGCATTGTCTGGTGAACGCGCCGTGCGGCACGGGATCACGCCCGACGCCGCGCGGCCAGACTGAGCGACGCCTGTTGCCCGGCATTGACGCGGCCCGCCCGAGGCCGCATTACGCACCCGGGGCAGGCAAGGAGCCGC
>JAVLCJ010000125.1:0-7151 GCA_031580875.1 Roseovarius sp. | reverse complement strand
CCCGTCGAAATCCGAACAATAACGGGGAATACGTTCGGCTTGTCAAAGGCTTGTCGGTTAAATTGTTGAAATTAAACGATTAGTGAAACTCAATAAGCTTTGGCTCATAACCTGAAGGTCGTTGGTTCAAATCCAACCCCCGCAACCATTTTTCCCAAATAAAACAAACCCATGTCTGATGGTACCATTATACCACCGCCGTTTTGCGTGTTTACATCAACGCCACATCAACACCGAACCAGAAAAACTGCACTGGCAGGCGTTCACGCGCACCGGCGCGCATTCGACAACTATGCCCATGTCAGTCGGTAGCGCTGCGACCGCATTGAGCAACTCCGCGGCAGCGAATGCCTGTAAAGCGCAACTGTCGCGGGCTCGGAACGCCTTAGCTCCGCAGAGAGTAACGCAAGCCCAGTCTCGGCGAAGCCCTTAAGCGAGCCAGAGCCTCTGTCGACGGCCTGGTCTATGCTACTCAGCCGATAATACCGTCATTGCGTAGGGTCTCAATTTCATCGCAGGAATAGCCGAACTCGGCCAACACTTCGCCGGTTTGTGCGCCCAAGTCTGGCGTAACCTGCCGCACCTCAAGGGGCGTTTTGGACATTTTGACGGGGAAACCCGTCATCTTGACGGTACCATGGCCGGGGTGGGGAATGTCCAGCACCATGTCTTGGGCGGCGACTTGGCGGTCGGCGAGCGCCTCGATCAGGCTTTGCACCTTGCCGCAGGGTACGCCTGCGCGGTTCAAGCGTTCAATCCAATGGGCCTGCGTTTCTTTTGCCAGCGCGTTGTCGATCAAGTGGTTAAGTTCAGTGCGATTTTCAACCCGGCGCGGATTGTCTGAAAAGCGTGGGTCGTCCAGCAGGTGGGCCAACCCGATTTCGGCCAGAAACCGCGACACGAAGGTATCTGTTGACGGGGCGACAGCGATATCGCCATCGCTGGCCCGGAAAAGGCCATAGGGCGCAACAATCGGATGGTCGTTGCCGGTTCTGACCGGGTCCTCGCCAGTGACCAGCGCGTTGGAGGACAGATAGGCCATCATCGACATGATCGACATCATCATCGAAGCCTCGACCCGCTGCGCCGGGCCGCCCTGCTCGCGCCCGCGCAGGGCCGCGACTGCCCCGAGTGCCGCGTAAAGCCCAGCGATAAGGTCGCTCAGCGGTGGGGCGGTGCGAAGCGCTCCCGTTTCAGGCGTCCCGTTCGTGGACATGTAGCCCGACATTGCCTGCGCGATAAAATCAAACGCGGGGCGATCGGCGTAGGGGCCGGTACTGCCGTAGCCGTTCACGCTGACAACGATCAGGTCGGGGTTGATCTCGCCAAGCCGTTCTTCTGTCAGGCCCATTTCATTCAGAACGCCAGGGCGGAAGTTCTCGGTCAGGATATCGGACTCAGCAAGCAAACGCTCCAGCACCGCCAAACCCTCCGGCTTGCGCAGGTCGAGCGCGAGGGAGCGCTTGTTGCGATTGAACCCTGCGAAATACCAAGACATGCCGTCGCGGATATGTCCTTGCCCCCGCACCGGGTCGCCGCGCCCGGGGCTTTCAACCTTGAACACGTCCGCGCCCAGATCGCCGAGGAGCATGGCGCAAAACGGCCCCGACAAAATGCGCGTGAGGTCGACGACCCGGACGCCGGACAGTGGAAACGCGCTCATCCCGCGGCCCTTTCGGTCAGGCCGGGGTCGAACCGGCGCAGGCGTGGGCCCGATTTCATCACTTGCCCGGGCAATACGCGTCCGAGCACCTCTTGCGTCAGCGTGGCCGCCGTGATCAGCGCGTCGAGGTCGATGCCGGTGTTGTAGCCGCTTTCGTTAAGCAGGTAGACCAGATCCTCTGTGCAGATGTTGCCGGTTGCGCCAGCGGCAAAGGGACAGCCGCCAAGCCCGCCGACCGAAGCATCGTAATGCGTTACGCCCTCCTCCAGCCCGGTCATGACACAGGCCAGCCCGACCCCCCGCGTGTTGTGAAAATGCAGACCGATCCCAAGTCCGGGCGCTTCTGCCCGGATTGCCCGGACTGCGGCACGCACGGTGGTTGGCGTGGCCATGCCTGTGGTATCGCCAAGGCCCACGGATGTCGCGCCAAGCTGCTGATATATCTTTGCAATGCGGGCCACCTGTTCGGGCGGCACAATGCCCTCGAAAGGGCAGCCAAAGGCCGTCGAGATACCGCCCTCGATGCCAACGCCCGCGCTGTTGAGCAATGCGAAAACCGCGTCGAAATCACCCAGAGACGCGTCAATGGACCGGTTCACGTTCTTCACGTTGTGCGTTTCCGAGGCAGACACAACGGTGTGCACTGCATCCACACCAGCCCCGACGGCCCGTTCGGCCCCGCGCAGGTTGGGAATCAAGGCCGTGATCATCGATCCTTCGGGACGGTCGATACCCGCGAGCACCGTCTCTGCATCAGCCAGTTGCGGCACCGCGCGAGGGCTGACGAAGGAGGTTACCTGCATATGGCGCAACCCGGCGGCGAAGAGCGCGTTTATGATCTCGATTTTCTTTTCGGTGGGTATAAAGCTTGCCTCGATCTGGAACCCGTCACGCGGGCCCACTTCGCAAACGGTGATCCGGGTCCCCTCGGGCACGGGGTGTTTATCGGTCTCTGTAGCGGCCATGCCTTGGCGTCCTCTCGAAGGGATGCTGTCAAGGCCCAGTATGCCTCGGCGCAATTCAACGGTGCAAGTGGTTGCGCCAGAGGCATCGTATCCTACGATTCAGACACCGCGTTCCGCGCTGTCTGCAGCGACCACGTGGCACGACCCCTTGAAAAATCGCGCAGGATCGCTTCCCCTTGGGGTCAGGTTTTATTTGGGAGGAGAAAACCGATGATCTTACGCACAATAACAACCGCTAAGCTTGCGGCCGCCATGGCCACGGCTGTGACCGTTACAGCAGCCCCGGTCAGCGCGAACGAGTGCATCGCACCATCCAACCCGGGCGGTGGCTGGGATTTCACCTGCCGCACGATCGGACGCATCCTGACAGATCTCGACCTTGTGGACGGCAATGTGCAGGTCACGAACATGCCCGGTGGCGTTGGCGCTGTGACCTTCGCCATGGTTGCTTCCGAACGGCCCGACGACGCCGAGCTGATCGTTGCCACATCGACAGTGGGCATCACGCAAATTGCGCAGGGACGTTACCCGGCGCCGTTGGGATCAATGCGTTATCTTGCCATGCTTGGGGCCGATGTTGGCGTGATCGCCGTGGATGACGAGAGCCCGATTCAAAGCCTTGAAGAGCTGAACGAGGCAATGATCGAAGACCCCACCGGGCTCGTGACCGCGGGCTCGTCCGGTGCCGGCGGGTGGGACCACATCCGCCTGCTGATGGTCGCGGACGAAGCGGGCGCCGACGATCTAAGCGCGATCCGTTGGGTTCAGTTCGATGGTGGCACCGACGCCGTCACGCAAATGATGGGCGGCCAGGTCGACGTAGTGTCGACCGACTTGGGCGAAATCGCGGGCTTCGTGGAGTCCGGCGACATCCGGGTGCTCGCGGCGCTGAGCGATGACCCGATCCCGGCCTTCCCCGATATCCCGACTGCGGCCAGCCAGGGTATTGATGTGACGGGCTATAACTGGCGCGGCCTCTACACGGGTGGCGATGTCACCGACGAGGAATACGCGTCGTGGGTCGAGCGGCTGGAAACCCTCTATAACTCAGACGGATGGCAGACTGCGGCAACCGAATCCGGCCTCGTCCCGATCTGGCGTGGCGGCGACGAATTCGAAGCCTTCGTTCGCGAACAGGCCGATGTGATGGAACAGATCTCGCGTGATATCGGCGTCATCGAATGAGCATAAGGATCTTGGGCGTCGCGCTCTTCGTGATTGCGGCGCTCTACACCCGGCAGGCAGGCACCTACGCCGTCACCTTTGGCGACGTGCTGGGACCGACGGTGTTTCCGGTCATCTTGGGTATTCCCATGATGGTCCTCTCCGCCTCGCTGGTTGTGTTTCCTTCGGGGCAGGTCGAATGGCCTGCCCCGCAACGGATCGGTCGGCAGTTGGCTGCGCTCGCCGTGCTCGTCGGCTATACCATAACGCTGGAACCGCTGGGCTTTCCGCTGGCCACCTTCTTACTGATCGCGCTGATCGGCATCGTCCTCGGGGGTGAGATCTGGCGCGCGCTATTGCTGGGTGCGATCATGGCACCGGCGCTTTGGGCGTTGTTCGACCAGGTTCTGGGCTTGCCACTCGATTTTCTGGGAGACCTCTTCGTCGCCGACTGAGCGGCGCGAAGGGAAAGGGGACTTATCATGGAAACCCTGTCGCTGCTGGGCCAAGGCTTTGTGGTCGCTCTATCGCCACTCAATATCGCGCTTCTGCTGATGGGCTGCTTCGTCGGCACATTGCTGGGTGCGCTGCCGGGGCTGGGCCCGGTGAACGGGGTCGCGGTGCTGATCCCCTTGACGTTCGCGTTCGGCTTCAATCCCACATCATCGATGATCCTGCTTTCGGCGGTCTATTTCGGGTGTATGTATGGCGGGCGGATCAGTTCGATATTGCTCAACATTCCCGGCGACGAACCCGCGATCATGACGACGCTCGACGGCTACCCGATGGCTGTGCAGGGACAGGCCGCGAACGCGCTGGCCATCTCGGGCGTGGCCTCCTTCGTCGGGGCCACGATCGCAGTGATCGGCTTGTCGTTGTTCGCCCCCATCCTTGCACGCGCGGCGATCCATTTCGGACCGGCGGATTACTTCGCGCTCTACATTCTCGCCTTTGCAACGATCGGCGGCATCGCTGGGGTCGACCCGCGCAAGACATTGCTTTCCGCGTTGATCGGTCTGGTGCTGGCGACCGTGGGCCTCGACCCCATATCGGGCGTGCCGCGCTATACCTTCGACAGCTTTCATCTCTACGATGGAATCGAACCGATCGTGGCGCTTGTCGGCCTTTTCGCAATCTCTGAAATCCTGATGCTGCTGGAGCAAAGCCTCAAGGACCGGCCGAAGGCCATTCCTGTGAACAGTTGGCTACCGCAATGGGGCACGATCTGGCGCACCCGCTGGGCGATGCTCCGCGGTTCGGGCGTCGGATTCGTCTCAGGCGTTCTGCCCGGTGCCGGGGCCTCGCTCGGCTCGTTCATGTCCTACGTTGCGGAAAAGCAGACATCGAACAAGAAAAGCACATTCGGCAAGGGCGATCCGCGTGGTGTCGCGGCCCCCGAAGCCGGCAACAATGCCGCTTCGGGCGGCGCGCTCATTCCGATGCTGAGCCTCGGTGTCCCGGGGTCCGGCACCACGGCCGTGCTGTTGGCCATGCTTATCTCGCTCAATGTGCAGCCCGGGCCGTTGCTGTTCGAACGTCAGCCCGATCTGGTCTGGGGCCTCGTCGCGTCGCTTTACATGGCCAATGTCGCGCTGTTGTTTTTGAACCTGCCGATGATCGGTATCTTTACCCGTTTGATGATGACGCCCACATGGGCACTGATGCCCATTGTCGCCGCCGTCACGTTCGTTGGCGTCTACGGAATCTCCAATTTGGTCTTTGATCTGAAGATGATGGTTTTCTTTGGACTTGTCGGCTATGTATTGCGCAAGATGGACGTAAGCCTTGTGCCGCTGGTACTTGGCCTGCTTCTGGGTGGTGACATGGAGCGTAATCTGCGCCGCGCCATGTCGATCTCGGACGGTGATTGGTCGATCCTGATCGCAAGCCCGATTTCCATCGGCCTCTACATCGGGACCCTTGCCTTCCTGACGCTGTCGGTGTGGCTTGCCGTGCGCGACCATCGGCAGACGAAATCCGAACGCCTGACAGAAGGGTGAGCGCGGGTTACGACCTGACGTCGCTCGCCCTTTTCCGGGCCGTGGCGGAGCACAGCAGCATCGCCCACGCGGCCGCGCGGGAGGGCCTTGCGCCCTCGGCCGTATCGAAGCGCATCGCCGACCTAGAGGCGCATATCGGTGCCCCACTGCTGCGCCGGCACCGTCGCGGGGTGGACTTGACGGCGGCGGGCGCGGACCTTCTGCGTCATGACGAAGCGCTGCAGGATGCGCTGGCGCGCATGGCCGCAAGCATGTCAGCCCATGCATCGGCGCTTCATGGCGCGATCCGCGTGGCGGCCAATAGCAGCGCGATTTCCCAGTTTCTGCCCGAGGATCTGGCCGAGTTCGTCACCAGCCGACCCGACCTTCGAATTCAGCTTGCCGAAATGACAAGTCCTGAAGTTCTCGACTGGGTCCGGACTGACCGCGCCGATATCGGCGTTTTCAGTGGCCTCACGCCATCCAAGAATCTCGTCACACTGCCATATCGGCGCGACACGCTGGTTGTCGTCACTCCGGCCGATCATCGCCTTGCCGTACGGTCACAAATCACGCTTGAAGAAATCGCCTCTGAACCTTTCGTTGCCCTGCAGGCGGGCAGTTCCATCCAATCTTTCCTTGACCGGAAGGCAAGCGAGTTCGGCACACGGATCCATACGCAGGTCGCCGTGCAAAGCTTCGATGGCGTGCGTCGCATGGTGCAGGCGCGCCTCGGCATCGCCGTGCTGCCTTTCGGCGCGGTCGAGCCCTATCTGGATGCGACACGTTTGGCGATGGTTGCCCTCGATGAGACATGGGCCACGCGCGACCTGTTTATCGCGATCCGTGACCGCGCAGCTCTCAGCCCGCAAACGAGCGCGTTGATCACCAGCTTGACCGGGCAGCCGGTTTGACCCACCAGAGGAGAGGACAAGATGGGAACCTTCGATAAAGACCTGTTCGATATGGGACTGGCCCGCCGCGAGGCGACGTTGGGCGAGGCGTACGTGCAGCGAAGCCTCGACAACGCAGATGATCTCACCCGTCCTTTCCAAGAGGCGATGACCGCTTGGTGCTGGGGGTTCGGCTGGGGCGATGACGCGATCGACCCGAAGACGCGCAGCATGATGAACCTCGCCATGCTGGGCGGCTTGGGTAAGATGCATGAATGGGAACTGCACTGCCGCGGTGCGCTCGACAACGGTGTCAGCCTCGAGGAAATCCGCGCGATCTGCCATGTCGTGGCCATCTATGTACGTCTTCAGATAATTTGGGACATCAGAGCGTGCTTTCGTTTGGAGGCTCTGGCTCATCCTTGATTGAGTTTACGCGTTTTCAGTTTGGTGGCGCAAGCGCCGGGTGAGCATGGTTTTTCGTTTG